>NZ_NRRU01000015.1 GCF_016583785.1 Rubrivivax gelatinosus
CGCCGAAGCCGTGCCGGCAGGCACGGCTTCGGCGGCGTCCGCTGCCGCGCCGCCTCCAGCGGCGCCGAAGCCAGCTTCCGCGCCCGACCGCCGCCGGCTGCAGCCGCCACCGGGGTTGCCGCCGGTCGCCGCACCGGCCGCGCCGGTGATCCGCCCGGTGCAAACCGATGCCAGTGGCCGGCGCGTGCACGAGCCGCCCGCCTTCCTGCTCGACGACGCGCAGCGCCTGGCGGCGCGCCAGGCCGGCGAGGCCGCACGCGCGGCCTCGGCCGCGCGCCGAGTCGACCGCTACAAGATCGCCTACGCGCTGGCGACGCGCGCGGTGCGCACGCAGGCCGAGTCACGGCTGCTCGGGCGCGATCTGGACGCAGCGCTCGCCGCGCTGCCCGGTGCGCCGCGCTGCCCGCGCGTGGACGTGATGCCGGCGGGCGACAACTGGCGCTCGGTCTGCTGGCCGATGCTGCAGCGCGCCGAGGCCGAGCGCCTGCGCGACCGGCTCACCGAACGCGGACAGCGCGTCGAACTGATCGAGTTCTGAGCCGCTCGCAGCCGCCCGCATGCCCGCGTAGACGCCCGCGCACCCGAATCCGTTACGCTACGGGTTGTCAAGCTGACGGAAGTCAAGGCCGCCCCCTGTCGGGCACGATGCAATGCGGCACGCCGGAAATCCCTGTCTGGCGTGCCTGACCGCGAGTGAATCCAAGATGTTGAAGCCCCCTTCGGTCGACCAGACGGTCGAACTCCTGCGCGAGAAGCTCGAGCGCAGCGTGCTGCGCCCGCTGAAGCTGGCCGGCCGCGAACTGCTCCCGATCGTGCAGGGCGGCATGGGGGTCGGCATCTCGGCGCACCGCCTGGCCGGCAGCGTGGCCTCGCTCGGGGCCGTCGGCACGATCTCCTCGGTCGACCTGCGCCGCCGTCACCCCGACCTGATGGAGCGCACCCAGCACTGTCACAAGGGCTTGAACGGCGAGGCCGACAAGAAGGCGATCAACGACGCCAACCTCGAGGCCATCGACCGCGAGATCCGCGCCGCGCGCGAGATCTCCCAGGGCCGCGGCCTGCTGGCGATCAACGTCATGCGCGCCGTCGGCGAGTACGCGCCCTCGGTCGTGCGCGCGCTGCGCTCGGGCATCGACGCGGTCGTCGTCGGTGCCGGCCTGCCGCTGGACCTGCCGGACCTGGCCAAGGAACACCCCAAGACCGCGCTGATCCCGATCCTGTCCGACGCCCGCGGCGTGCAGCTGATCGTCAAGAAGTGGGAGCGCAAGCAGCGCCGCCCCGACGCCATCGTCATCGAGCACCCGCGGCTGGCCGCCGGCCACCTGGGCGCGGCGCGTGTCGAGGACCTGAACGACCCGCGCTTCGAGTTCGAGAACGTGATCCCGGCGACGCGCGAGTTCCTGCGCAGCGCCGGCATGGAAGACGTGCCGGTGATCGCCGCTGGCGGCATCCGCACGCACGAGGACATCGCGCGCCTGCAGAACCTGGGCGCCGCCGCGGTGCAGCTGGGCACGCCCTTCGTCGCCACCGAAGAGTGCGACGCCGACATCGGCTTCAAGAAGGTGCTGGCCGAGGCGCGCGACGAAGACCTGGTCGAGTTCACCAGCGTCGCCGGCCTGCCGGCGCGTGCGGTCAAGACCCAGTGGCTGAAGAACTACCTGCAGGCCGAACCCAAGCTGCAGGAGATCGCGCACAAGAAGCCGCGCTGCGTCGTCACCTTCGACTGCCTGGCCCAGTGCGGGCTGCGCGACGGCTTCAAGGGCTGGGGCCAGTTCTGCATCGACACCCAGCTCGCCGCCGCGGTGCGGGGCGACCTGAAGAAGGGGCTGTTCTTCCGCGGCGTCGGCCAGATGCCCTTCGGCACCCGCATCGTCCAGGTGCGCGAGCTGCTCGAGAAGCTGCTGACGCCGGTTCACGCCGACGCCTACGCCGCGGCCTGAAGACCCTGTCGCCGGCGGCCCGCGCGCCGCCGGCAGCATCGAGCGATGTCCCTGGCCGCCGCCTACGCCGAGATCAAGCTGGCGCACGTCGCGCTCGTCGCCGCCAGCGGCGGCCTGTTCGCGGTCCGTGGCGCGGCGGTGCTGGCCGGGCAGCGCTGGGCGATGGCGAGGCCGCTGCGCGTCGCCAGCTATCTGATCGACACCCTGCTGCTGACCGCCGGCGCCACGCTGTGGACGCTGCTGGCGCTGCAGCCGCTGCGCGACGGCTGGCTCGGCACCAAGCTGGCGCTGCTCGTCGTCTACGTCGTGCTCGGCTCGCTCGCGCTCAAGCGCGGGCGAACGCCGGCCGCGCGCGCGGCGGCCTACGTGGCGGCGCTGGCGGTTTTCCTCTTCATGGTCTCGGTGGCGCGCGCGCACGATGCTCGCGGCCTGTTCGCCGCCTGGGCGGGCTGACGACGGAGCATTCGATGGCGACGATCCTGCTGCACGAAGGGCCTTCGGTGGGTTTCGAGGCGCCGTTCGAGATGCTAGAGGCCTGCCACGACCGGGTCGAACGCACGCTGTCGCTGCTGGAGCGGCTGCGCCTGCACCTGGACCGCCTGGATGTGGTCGACGAGCAGGCGCGGCACGCTGCGCGCGACGTGATGCGCTACTTCGACCTCGCCGCGCCCAAACACCACGAGGACGAGGAGCGCCACGTCTTCCCGGCGTTGCGCGAGCAGGGCCAGGCGGCGCTGGCCGACCGGCTGCAGGCCGAACACGGTGAGATGGCCGCGCAGTGGGCACGCCTGCGGCCGACGCTCGCCGCCATCGTCGACGGCGCCTGGGACAGCGCCGCGGCGCCGCTGTGGGAAGCCTTCGTCGTGTCCTACCGGCGCCACATCGTCGACGAGGACGAGCAGGCCTACCCGGCCGCCGCCGCCGCGATCGACGATCGCTGCCTGGGCCGCATGGCCGAGGAGATGGCGCACCGGCGCGGGCTGCGCTGAGCGGCCCGCAACGCCTCGTTCCTAGGGCGTGCGTTTCTGACCTGACGGGGGTGCCGTGCCCCAGCTGCGGGCGCACAATGCCTGCAGGAGGTGACAGCGCATGACGTCCGGGAAAATCCTCGTCGCGCAGGGTGGTGGTCCTACCGCCGTGATCAATCAATCGCTGGTGGGTGTGGTGCTGGAGGCGCGGCGGTTTCGCGACGTGCGCCTGGTCTACGGCGCGCGCCACGGCGTGCGCGGCATCGTCGACGAGGACTTCGTCGACCTGACGCAGGAGACCAGCCACAACCTCGAGCAGGTGGCCAACACGCCGTCGTCGGCGCTGGGCTCGACGCGCGACAAGCCCGACCTGAAGTACTGCCAGGAGATCTTCAAGGTCCTGCAGGCGCACGAGATCGCGCACTTCTTCTACATCGGCGGCAACGACTCGTCGGATACGGTGCGCATCGTCAGCGAGCAGGCGATCAAGGCCGGCTACCCGCTGCGTGTCATCCACATTCCGAAGACGATAGACAACGACCTCGTCGGCAGCGACCACACGCCGGGTTTCCCGAGCGCGGCGCGTTTCGTCGCCCAGGCCTTTGCCGGTGCCAACCTCGACAACGCCGCGTTGCCGGGCGTCTACGTTGGCGTCGTGATGGGCCGCCACGCCGGTTTCCTGACCGCCGCCAGCGCCCTGGGCAAGAAGTTCCCCGACGACGGCCCGCACCTGATCTACGTGCCCGAGCGTGTCTTCGACATCGAGCGTTTCCTCGCCGACGTGAAGACCATGTACGAGCGCCACGGGCGCTGCGTCATCGCCGTCAGCGAAGGCATACACGACGCCTCGGGCCAGCCCATCGTCGTGCAGCTGGCCAAGAGCGTCGAACACGACGCCCACGGCAACGTGCAGCTCTCGGGCAACGGCGCGCTCGCCGACCTGCTGTGCGACACGATCAAGTCCCGGCTGGGCATCAAGCGCGTGCGCGGCGACACCTTCGGCTACCTGCAGCGCAGCTTCATCGGCTGCGTCAGCGACGTCGACCAGCGCGAGGCGCGCGAGGTCGGCGAGAAGGCGGTGCAGTTCGCGATGTGGGGCAAGAGCGACGGCTCGGTCGCGATCAAGCGCACCGGCTTCTACTCGGTCGACTACGAACTCCTGCCGCTGGCGACGGTGGCCGGCAAGACGCGCACGATGGACGACGAGTTCATCACCCCCGAAGGCACCGACGTCACCGACGCCTTCCGCATGTATTTGCGGCCGCTGCTGGGTTCGCGCATGCCCGACGCCTTCCGCCTGCGCCGCGCGCCGGTGCCCAAGGTGCTGCACAAATGAACGCGGCGCTCGACCCCGCCCTGGCCCGTCAGGGCCAGCCGCTCGGGCCGGCGCTGCCCGGCGAACGCCTGGCGCTGCCGGGTGGCCTCGTCTGCTACACGATGGGCGAAGGCGCGCCGCTGCTGCTGGTGCACAGCGTCAACGCCGCCGCCTCGGCCGCCGAGATGCGCCCGGCCTACGAACACTACGCCCAGCGGCGCACGGTGTTCGCGCTCGACCTGCCCGGTTTCGGCCTGTCCGATCGCTCCGATCGCGCCTACACGCCGCGGCTGATGACCGACGCGCTGCACGAGGCGGCGTCGCAGATCCGCCAGCGCTGCGGCGCCGCGCCGCTGGACGCGATGGCGCTGTCGCTGGGCTGCGAGTTCCTGGCGCGCGCGGCCTGCGAACGCCCGCGCAACTGGGGCCGGCTGGCGCTGGTCAGCCCGACCGGATTCCGCGGCGCCCGCCCGCTGCGCGGTGCGCCCGGCAGCACGCGCGCGATTCCCGGGCTGCACGCGGTGCTGTCGGTGCCGCTGTGGGCGCCGTTCCTGTTCGACAACCTGACGCGGCCCAAGGTCGTGCGCTACTTCCTCGAGAAGACCTGGGGCGGGCGCCAGATCGACGAGCAGGCCTGGGCCTACGCGGTGGAGACCGCGCGTGCGCCGGGCGCGCGGCACGCGCCGCTGGCCTTCCTGTCGGGCGGGCTGTTCAGCGCCGACATCCTCGACGTCTACGACAAGCTGCGCCAGCCGGTGTGGATGTGCCACGGCGTGCGCGGCGACTTCACCGACTACCGCGCCAAGAGCGAAGTCGAGAAGAAGCCGAACTGGCGCTTCAACGTCTTCCAGACCGGGGCGCTGCCCTACTACGAGCGCCCGCGCGAGTTCTTCGCCGTCTGCGACCGCTTCCTGACTAGAGGCTACGCGCCGCCAGCTTGAAGTCGGGGTCCTCGGGGAAGGGCGAGATCGAGAACCCGAGGCTGCGCATCAGGCGCAGCATGTTGCCGTTGTTCGCCAGGATCAGGCCCTCGATCTCGGCCAGCCCCTTGGCGCGCGCGAAGTCGATGATCGACAGCATCAGCCGCGAACCCAGGCCCTGGCCCTTGAACTCGTCGGACACCGCGAGCGAGAACTCGCAGGTCGTCTGGTCGGGGTTGGTGATGTAGCGCGAGACGCCGATGATGCGGTCGCTCTCCTGGAAGCTGCCGTCCTCGCCGACGTGGCGCTCGCGCAGCACCGCCACCAGCGCCATTTCGCGGTCGTAGTCGATCAGCGTGTAGCGCGCCAGCATGCGCGCCGGCAGCTCGGGCATGGTGCTGGCGAAGCGGAAGTAGCGGCTCTCGTCGGACAGCCCGCGCACGAAGGACTGCAGCATGTCGGCGTCGTCGGGGCGGATCGGGCGGATCGTGTACAGGCCGCCGCCCTTCATCGGCCACTCGCGTTCCTGGCTCGAGGGGTAGGGCAGGATCGCCAGGTGGTTGTAGCTGTGCGGCGCCGCCGCCGAGTGGTCGATGACGATGCGCGCGTCGACCGCGACCGCGCCGTTTTCGTCGACGATGATCGGGTTGATGTCCATCTCGCGCAGCTGCGGCAGCTCGCAGACCATTTCCGAGACGCGCAGCAGCACCTGTTCGAGCGCCTGGATGTCCGCCGGCAGCGCGCCGCGCCATTCGCCCAGCGACTCGGCGACGCGCGAGCGTTCGATCAGCCGGTGCGCCAGGAACTGGTTCAGCGGCGGCAGCTCCATCGCGCGGTCGGCGATCAGCTCGATCATCGTGCCGCCGGCGCCGAAGGTGATCACCGGGCCGAAGGGGTCGTCGGTGGTGAGGCCGACGTAGACCTCGCGCGTCTTGCCGCGCGAGTTGCGCCCGGCCATCGGCTGCACCGTGATGCCGTTGATGCGCGCCGCCGGCAGCGCGCGGCGGATGTTGTCCATCATGTCGTTGAAGCGGTCGCGCACCTGCGCGGCGCTGTGCACGTCGAGCACCACGCCCTTGACGTCGCTCTTGTGCGAGATGTCGGGCGAGTCGATCTTCAGCGCCACCGGGTAGCCCAGCTGGCTGGCGATCAGCATCGCCTCGTTGGCGGTGCGCGCCAGCATCGTGCGCGTCACCGGGATGTGGAAGGCCGCCAGCAGCGCCTTGCTCTCCATCTCGGTCAGCACGCGCCGGCGTTCGGTCAGCACACCCTCGATCAGCAGGCGTGCGCCTTCGGTGTCGGGCTCGGCCAGGTGCGACAGCGGCGCCGGCGTCTGCTGCAGCAGCTGCTGGTTGCGGTAGAAGCTGGCGATGCTGTGGAAGGCGTCGACCGCGGCTTCCGGGGTGCGGAAGGTCGGGATCGAGCGTGTGCCCAGGTACTCGCGCGCCGGGCGCACGACCGAGTCGCCCATCCAGCACGACAGCACCGGCTTGCCGGCGGGCGAATACGCTTCACCGATGGCCTCGGCGACCGAGGCCGGGTCCTCGCCGGCCTTGGGCGAGTAGATCAGCAGCACGCCGTCGGTGCCGCGGTCGCCCATCGCCGTCTGCAGCGCTTCGCGGTAGCGCGTGCCGTCGGCTTCTTCGCCCAGGTCGGCGACGCCGGCGACCTCGAGTCCGATCTCGTCGGCCCAGTCGGCGGCGAGCACGCCGGGGCCACCGCCGTTGGTGATGATGGACAGCCGCCGCCCGACCGGGCGGAAGCGTGAGGCCAGGCACTTGGCGGCCGAGAACAGCTGCACGAAGGCGCGCACGCGCACGACGCCGGCGCGGCGCAGCGCGGCGTCGAAGACGTCGTCGGCGCCGACGATGGCCGCCGAGTGCGTCAGCGCGGCGTTCGAGCCCGAGGGCTTGCGCCCGGACTTCATCACCACCACCGGCTTGGCGTAGGCGGCGGCGCGCAGCGCGCTCATGAAGCGGCGCGCGTTGCGTATGCCCTCCATGTAGACCAGGATGCTCTGCGTCTGGCCGTCGTTGGCCAGGAAGTCCAGCGCCTGCGGCAGGTCGACGGCGGTGTTGGGGCCGAGCGAGATGACGTTGGAAAAGCCGATGCCGTTGTGCCGCGCCCAGTCCAGGATCGAGGCCGTCAGCGCGCCCGACTGCGAGATCAGGCCCAGCGGGCCGGGTGTCGCCAGCGGCCCGAGCGCGCTGGCGTTGAGCTTGAGGCTGGGGCGCTGGAAGCCCAGGCTGTTCGGGCCCAGCAGGTTCACGCCGTAGCGCTTGGCGACCTGGTGCAGTTCGGTGCAGGTCTGCGGCGGCAGGCCGCTGGAGACGATGAGCGCGGCGCGGCACCGGATGCGGCCGACGATCTCCATCGCCGCCGGGATCTGCTCGGCCGGCAGCGCGATCAGCGCCAGGTCGGCGCGCGAGGCCGCCAGGTCGGCCAGCGTGCCCGTCATCGAGATGTCGAGCCAGGTGATCGGGCCGGTGTAGCCGCCATCGATCAGCGCGCGGCGCATCGTGCGTGCCAGCGGCGTCGGAGCCTCGTCGCTGTCCGGATCGCCGGCGAAGACGACGATCGAGCGCGGTGCGAAGAGCGAGCTGAGGATATGGCGGTCCACGGTTGTTCTTTCGTCCTGGGGTGAACCCGAGGAGCATAGGGCAGCGCCTTCGCGCGCGGGTGTGAAGCCTGCACGAGCCCGTGCGGCGCATTGATCATGCGCAAGCGCCGCGTGGCGGCTCGATCAGGGCTCCAGCACCGCGCCGGCAGCCTCGACGACACGTGCCGTCAGGCGCTGCAGCGCGGGCAGCGTGATGCGCGCGTGCTGCCAGGCCAGCGCCACCTGCAGCTCGCTGCCGGGCACCAGCGCGACGAGGGCGCCGGCGGCCAGCAGCGGCCGCACCAGCGGCTCGGGGTTCAGCCCCCAGCCCAGGCCGGCGAGCGTCGCGTCGACGAAAGCCTGGCTGGCCGGCAGCCAGTGGCGGGGCAGTTCGACGCCGTGTCCGAGCACCCGTTCGGCCCAGCGCTGCTGCAGCCTGTCCTTGCGGTCGAAGACCAGGGCCGGCGTGCGCGCCAGTGCCGCGGCGTCGACACCGGCGGCGAAGTGGCGCCCGACGAAGGCCGGGCTGGCGGTGGCGACGTAGCGCAGCTGGCCCAGTGGTACGCGGCGGCAGCCGGGTGCCGCTTCGTCGTCGGCGCTGACGGCGGCCAGCACCTCGCCGGCGCGCAGGCGTTCGGCGGTGTGGTCCTGGTCGTCGACGCTCAGGTCCAGCAGCACACCGGGCTCGTCCTGAGCGAAGGCGGCCGCGGCGGCGACGAACCAGGTCGCCAGGCTGTCGGCGTTGACCGCCACCGGCAGCGTCGCCCAGTCGCCGGCCGCACCCAGCGCCGGCAGTTCGCGCCGCAGCCCGCCTTCGAGCAAGGCCACCTGCTCGGCGTGGCGGCACAGCAGGCGGCCGGCCGCGGTGGCTTCGCAAGGCTGGCCGCGCACCACCAGCACCTGGCCCAGGCGCTCCTCGAGCAGGCGCACACGCTGCGACACCGCCGAGGCGCTGACGTGCAGCGTGCGCGCGGCACGTTCGAAACTGCCTTCGCGCACGACGGCGGCGACGGCTTCGATCAGGGCGTAGTCCAGCATCAATGAAGCGTTGCTTAATCCGGTGCAGCAAGTCTAAGCATGGCTTTGGCGATTTCGCGCCATGCTGGCGCCCATGAGCTCGTCCTGGATCACCGGTTTTTCGCTCGGGCTGGCGCTGATCGTCGCGATCGGCGCCCAGAACGCCTTCGTGCTGCGCCAGGGGCTGCGGCGTGAACACGTCGGCACCATCGTGCTGTTCTGCGCCGCCTCGGATGCGCTGCTGATGAGCGCTGGCGTCGGCGGCCTGGGCCGGCTGATCGGCGCGGCGCCGGCGCTCGCTGCGGCGCTGACCTGGGGCGGGGCCGCCTTCCTGGCGGTCTACGGGCTGAAGGCGCTGTGGCGCGCGCGCCGTCCCGGGGCGCTGGCCGCCGGGGCCGACTGCGGCCTGACGCGGCGCCAGGCGCTGGCGCAGGCGGCCGCATTCACGCTGCTCAATCCGCACGTCTACCTCGACACCGTGGTGCTGGTCGGCGCGGTCGGCGCACAGCAGGCGGCCGCGGCGCGGCCGGTCTTCGTCTGGGGCGCTGCCTCGGCCAGCCTGCTGTGGTTCGGCGCGCTGGGCTACGGCGCGCGCCTGCTGGCGCCGCTGTTCGCGCGGCCGCGCGCCTGGCAGGTGCTGGACCTGCTGATCGGCGCGACGATGCTGGTGCTGGCCGCGGCGCTCGTGTTCTGAGCTGTCCGCACACGAAATCCGCGTTCCCCGCACAATGCGCCGCACCCACCCGAAGGAGGATCGGCCATGAAAGGCGACGCTGTCGTTCTCGACTACCTCAACCGCCAGCTCAAGAACGAGCTCACCGCGATCAACCAGTACTTCCTGCACTACCGCATGTTGAAGAACTGGGGCTTCGCGCGCATGGCCAAGCACGAGTACCAGGAATCGATCGAGGAGATGAAACACGCCGACAAGATCGTCGACCGCATCCTCGTCATCGAAGGCCTGCCCAACCTGCAGGACCTGGGCAAGCTGCTGATCGGCGAAACCGTCGTCGAGGTGCTGGAGTGCGACCTGAAGCTCGAGCTGGGCTCGCAGGCGCTGCTGAAGGAAGCCATCGCCCACTGCGAGTCGGTGCGCGACTACGTCAGCCGCGAACTGCTCGACGACATCCTCGAGGACACCGAGGAGCACATCGACCACCTCGAGACCCAGCTCGAGCTGGTGGGCAAGCTCGGCGAGCCGAACTATCTGCAGTCGCAGATGGGCGAGCCGTCCTGATCGGCGGGCGGGGCCGCTCTATCCCCTGCCTCCTTCTCTAGTATTGAGAAGGATTCGCATTTGACTTAGGATGGGTGCATTCCGAACGGAGCTGCGCCCATGATCGTCTGCCTCTGCCACCGCGTCTCCGACCGCGACATCGCCGCCGCGGTCCAGGCGGGCACACGTTGTTTCGACGTGCTGCAGGACGATCTGGGGGTCGCGTCCTCCTGCGGCTGCTGCCACGACTGCGCGCGCGAGGTTTTCGACGCCGCGGTCGACCGCCACGCCGGCAACTGCTGCCAGTCGGTGGCTGCAGCCAGCGCCCAGAGCGCCTGAACGCGCGGCGGGCGCGCCGTTTGCCTCCTCTCCTGTATCACGGCCGAAAGTGCCGTCCCCACCAGGAGACACGATGCAAACGAAGAACAAGTCGCGATTCCAGCTGACGGCTGCCACTTTGGCGGCCGTTTGTTTTGTGGCGGCCTGCGGCGGCAGTGGCGGCGACGACGATGACGACAACGCCGGCGCGCTGTCCTCCGAAGTCGCCGAGGGTTACGTCGCCGACTCGGCTGCGATGCCGGTCGTCGCCGCCGACGGCGTCGACCTCGCGGTCGAGACCCTGGAGGCCGGCCTGGCAGCCGGCGCCTTGGGCAGCGGCCAGGTCCGTGCGCAGTCGGTCGACGGCAGCATGGCCTGCGCCGGCGGCGGCACGGTCAGCTGGACGGTGGTCGGCGCCGATGCCGGCAATGAAGGCAACGGCAGGCTGGACGCGGGCGAAGTGGTCGACGTCGACTACGCCGCCTGCATCGGTGCCGACGGCACGACGACGCTGGACGGCTCGCTGCAGCTGACCGTGACCGCACGCGACGACAGCTCCAGCGACCTGGCGTTGCTGGTCAGCGGCCTGAAGGTCAGCAAACCGGCCGGCAGCTTCACCGTCGGCGGCGGCGTGCGCGTGCAACGCCAGACGACGGCGCTGGACGGCGGCGGCAGCCGTCGCGAGCGCGAACTGAGCGGCGAGGCGGTGGTGCTGGTCGCCAGCATCGGCGGGCGCGAGTCGAACTACCGGCTGAACTCCTACGACTGGACCGTGGTCAAGACCTACGATGCCGGCGGTGCCCTCACCGGCCGCACGCACGACGGCCAGCTGACGCTCCAGTCCGACACGCCGCGCCGCCCGGACGCCCAGATCGAGATCGAAAGCGACGGTGCACTGACCATCGGCAGCGATGGTTATGTTGCCGCCGGCCGTTTCGTCGCGACGACGACCAACGACGAGCTGACGGCCACCTGGGCCGACGGCAGCGTGACGCTGACGCTGGATCTGGGCAAGGACGGCAGCATCGACCGCACCTGGACGGTCACGCGCGACCAGCTCAAGGCGCAGCTCGGCTGAGCTGTGGCAACCGGGGCGGGGTGATGCGCGCCCCGGCCCCCGCGGCCCGCGCCAGAATGGCAGCACCTTCGCACGGAGAACCACGCGATGACGACCAAGCTGCTGTTGCTGCCGGGCCTGTTGTGTGATGCCGAGGTCTGGGCGCCGCAGATCGCGGCGCTGCCGGCCGTGTGCACCGTGGCCGAATACGGGGACGCCCGCTCCATCGGCGCGATGGCCGAGGCGGCGCTCGCCGCCGCCCCGCCCGGAGCGCTGGCCGTCGCCGGCCATTCGATGGGCGGGCGCGTCGCCTTCGAGATCTGCCGCCGCGCTCCCGAGCGTGTGCAGCGCCTGGCGCTGCTCAACACCGGCTGCCAGGCGCTGCCCGAAGGCGCGGCCGGCGAGCAGGAACGCACCGGCCGCATGCGCTTCCTCGACATCGCCCGGCGCGACGGCATGCGCGCGATGGCGCACGAATGGGTGCTGGGCACGGTGCACGAGAGCCGGCGCCCGGGGCCGGTGGTCGACACCGTCGTCGAGATGTTCGCGCGCCGCACGCCCGAGCTGTTCGAGGCCCAGATCCAGGCCTTGCTGGAGCGGCCTGACTACAGCGCGCTGCTGCCCGAGATCGGCTGCACGACGCTGCTGCTGACCGGCAGCGACGACCGCCTGACACCGCCCGACGGCCACGCCGAGATGCGCAAGCGCATCGCCGACGCCTCGCACGTCGTCATCGGCCGCTGCGGCCACATGGCGACGCTGGAGTCGCCGGCGGCGGTGAACGCCGCGCTCGGCGCCTGGCTCGCGGCCTGATCCGGGTCGTCCCGCCCCCCGCAACGGGCGGGCGACAATGCCGGCCCTCTTGAAGGGCGTGCAGTCCGCCCCCACTGTGCTCGCCGTGCCCGCACCCGACGGGCCTCACATTTTTTCGTCGCCGCTACATCCATGGACAAGCAAACCCTGTCGTTCCAGGCCGAGGTCAAGCAGATCCTGCACCTCGTGACGCACTCGCTGTACTCGAACAAGGAGATCTTCCTGCGCGAGCTCGTCTCCAACGCGTCCGACGCCTGCGACAAGCTGCGTTTCGAGGCGCTGGACAAGGCCGAGCTCTACGAGGACGACCCCGACCTCGAGATCCGCGTCAGCTTCGACGCCGCCAACAAGACGATCACGATCCGCGACAACGGCATCGGCATGAGCGCCGACGAGGCGGTGCAGCACCTGGGCACGATCGCCAAGAGCGGCACGCGCGAGTTCATGGCCGCGCTCGAAGGCGAGCAGAAGAAGGACGCGAACCTGATCGGCCAGTTCGGCGTCGGCTTCTACTCGGGCTTCATCGTCGCCGACCGCATCAGCGTCGAGAGCCGCCGCGCCGGGCTGCCGCCCGAGCAGGGCGTGCGCTGGTCCAGCGAAGGCACCGGCGAGTTCGAGGTCGAGAACATCACCCGCGCCGAACGCGGCACCGACGTCATCCTGCACCTGCGCGACGGCGAGGACGAGTTCCTCACCGCCTGGAAGCTGCGCAGCATCATCGGCAAGTACAGCGACCACATCTCGCTGCCGGTGCTGATGCCCCAGCAGCGCTGGGACGACGAGAAAAAGGAACAGGTCGCGACCGACGAGTGGGAGCCGGTGAACAAGGCCGCGGCGCTGTGGACGCGCTCCAAGAGCGAGCTCACCGACGCGCAGTACCAGGAGTTCTACAAGCAGATCTCCTACGACAGCGAGCCGCCGCTGGCCTACACCCACAACCGCGTCGAAGGCCGCACCGAGTACACGCAGCTGCTGTACGTGCCGGCCAAGGCGCCGTTCGACCTGTGGAACCGCGACAAGCGCGGTGGCGTCAAGCTCTACGTCAAGCGCGTCTTCATCATGGAGGACGCCGAGGCGCTGATGCCGGTGTACCTGCGCTTCGTCAAGGGCGTGATCGACTCGGCCGACCTGCCGCTGAACGTCAGCCGCGAGCTGCTGCAGGAAAGCCGCGACGTGAAGGCGATCCGCGAAGGCAGCACCAAGCGCGTGCTGGCGATGCTGGAAGACGTGGCCGAGAACCAGAAGGACAAGTACGCCGAGTTCTGGGCCCAGTTCGGCGCCGTGCTGAAGGAAGGCATAGGCGAAGACAACGTCAACCAGGAGCGCATCGCCAAGCTGCTGCGTTTCGCGTCGACCCAGGCCGAGGCTGGCGTCGGCTTCGCCGACTACGTCGCGCGCATGAAGGAAGGCCAGGAGGCGATCTACTACATCACCGCCGACACCCTGGCCGCGGCCAAGAGCAGCCCGCAGCTGGAGATCTTCCGCAAGAAGGGCCTGGAGGTGCTGCTGCTGACCGACCGCGTCGACGAGTGGATGCTCTCGCACCTCTACGAGTTCGAGGGCAAGCCGCTGCAGAGCGTGGCCAAGGGCGGCATCGACCTGGGGCAGCTGCAGGACGAAGAGGAGAAGAAGGCCGCCGAAGCCACCGCCGAAGCGCTCAAGCCCGTGCTCGAGCGCCTGAAGGAGGTGCTGAAGGACCGCGCCAAGGACGTGCGCACGACGACGCGCCTGGTCGACTCGCCGGCCTGCATCGTCGCCGACGAAGGCGACATGAGCTCGCACCTGGCGCGGATGCTGAAGCAGGCGGGCCAGAGCGCGCCGAAGTCGCTGCCCATCCTCGAGATCAACCCCGAGCACCCGCTGGTCAAGCGCCTGGACGGCGACGCGCGTTTCGACGACCTGGCGCAGATCCTGTTCGACCAGGCGCTGCTGGCCGAAGGTGGCCAGCTGGAAGACCCGGCGGCCTACGTGCAGCGCATCAACCGCATGCTCGTCGGCTGATGCCCTGCGGCAGTCCGCGGCCCACGAGGCCGCGGACTGCGGTTCATTCCATCGCCTCGAGCTGCTCGCGCAGCTGCGTCGTCTGCTGCGACCAGTAGGCCGAGGTCCCGAAGTACGGGAAGTTCAGCGGGAAGCTCGGGTCCGTCCAGCGCTCGGCGAGCCAGGCGGCGTGGCGCACCATGCGCAGCGTGCGCAGCGGCTCGATCAGCACGCGTTCGCGGTCGTCGAAGTCGCTGAACTCCTCGTAGCCTGCCAGCAGCGTGTCGAGCTGGCGCGCCATCGTCGAGCGCTCGCCCGACACCAGCATCCACAGGTCCTGCACCGCCGGGCCCTGCATCGCGTCGTCGAGGTCGACGGCGTGCAGCGCGCCGTCGCGCGACAGCACGTTGCCGGGATGGCAGTCGCCGTGCAGGCGCAGCGTGGCCAGCGGCGCGGCGGCGGCGAACGCGGACTCGACGGCAGTCAGCGCCTGCTCGCAGGTCGACTGCCAGGCCGGCAGCTGGTCGCCGGGCACGAAGCCGCCGTCGAGCAGCAGCGCCAGCGCGCGCCGGCCGTCGGCCCGGGGATCGAGATGGTGGCGGTGCACGAACGGCCGGCGCCGGCCGACGGCGTGCAGCCGGCCGATGAAGCGGCCGATGCGGCGCAGCGTCTCGGGGTCGTCGAGCTCGGGCTCGCGCCCGGCGCAGCGCGCTGCGACCGCCCAGCGATGGGCGCCGCCGAGAGCCAGCGTCGGCGGCACGCCCGCCAGGCGCACGCCGGCCTCGGCCGACTCGAGCACCAGCGGCGGCACCACCGGCACCTCGGCGGCGGCGAGTTCGAGCGCGAACTCGTGTTCCTCCAGGATCTGCGCGTCGCTCCAGCGGCCGGGGCGGTAGAACTTGGCGACGACCGCGCTGCCGTCCTCGAGGAAGAGCTGGAAGACCCGGTTCTCGTAGGAGTTGAGCTGCAGGATGCGCCCGTCCCCGCGCAGCGCGACGGCGTCGAGCGCGTCGAGAACCTGCTGTGGTGTCAGGTCGGCGTAGCCGGAAATGGCCATCGGGCCTCAGTGCCGCCGCGGCGGCGGCAGGTGGGCCGTGCCGTCGCCGGCGCGGCTGCGCTGGTCCGAGGCGCGTCGTGTCGGCGTGACCCAGGGCGGCACCGGCGCGGCCGGCGCCGGTTCGGCGCTGGGGACTTCTCCGACCCAGGAGGTCTCGGCAAGCGGTGCCGGCGGGGGCTCGACCCAGATGTGGTGGTCGCGCCGGCGCGGCATCGCCGGCGCTCGCTCGCCTTCCGCAGGCCGGCGCTCGCGCGCCTGCGGGGTGTTCTCCGCGGCCGGGATCAGCTCGGCCAGCGTCGGCAGCGCGTCGGGGTTGCAGCGCAGGTAACGCAGACGGCACGCCGCCAGCAGTTCGGCCTTGAAGCGGCGCTGTTCGGCGACGGCGGCGTCGTCGCTGCGCTCCAGGTCGATCGCGGCGAGCACCCGGCCGCTGGCGCTGCAGATCAGGAAACCGACGTCCAGCATCGCCATGCGCGCGGCGAAGGGCCGGGCGCGTTGCGGGTCCAGGGCGCGGCAGAAGCGGCGCAGTGGCACGCGCGCGAGCACGATGTGCTCGGGCAGCGCCTCGCGCAGTTCACGGTGCACGCGGCGTTCGACCGAGTCGAAGACCGGCCGGGCGGCGAACCCGCCTTCGAGCGACGGTGCCGCTGCCGGCGGCCCGCGCCGCTGCCACGCCCACAGCACCGCAGCGCCTGCCAGCAAAGCAAAAGCGATCGAGGTGAGGATCCAGGGCAGGGCGGGCGGCATGACGGGAGCACCGCCGCAAGCAGGGGCCGATGCCGGATGGATCTTAAACCGGGGGCACCGTGCCGCGGTCCCGCGAACGGGCGTGGCGCGTGGCCTGCGACACGGCAGCGTCGCCCAGGTCCGGCAAGGTGCCGACGCCGCCCCACAGGTTCAGCCAGTGGTCGAAGCGGCGGGCATGGCGCTTCAAGCCGTAGTCGAAGTCGGCGACCTGCTGCTCGACCAGGGCCTCGACCTGCGAGGCCAGGTCCTGCGGCGGCAGCAGCACGCGTGCGACCGCGTCCGGCCCGTCGAAGCCGACTTCGGCGCCGGCCTTGCGCGCAATGCGCAGCATCGCGGTGTTCTCGGCCAGCGCGTGGATCAGCAGCGTGTACACGCCGCGGTTGCGCGCGTGCACCATGCACAGCGCAAACAGGCGCGAACCCCAGCCGCGGCCGCGTGCATGTGCCGAGACCGAGACCCCGAACTCGGCCTGTCCGCCGTGCTCGCCCGTGGTGTCCAGGTGGGCGAGGTGGGCCATCGCGACCAGTTCGAGGCGGCGGTTGAAGATGCCGAAGATCTCGTCGCGCCCGAAGTCCAGGCGCGAGACGTACTGTTCGATCTGGTGGTCGTTGGCGGCGTAGCCGAAACGCAGGTAGCGTTCGTGGCCCTGCAGCGCCTGCAGGTGCTGCAGCACACGGGGCCGGTGGCGCTCGGCGAGCTTGCGGATCGGGACCCACTGCTGCGCCGCGGCTTGCGCCGCCGCGGCGCGCTGTGCGTGCCCTGGAACTTCGGACTCGGTCTTCATCTGGCCCCCAACGACTGCTTTGACGCATCGTAGCGGAAAGCCTAGGGTTAACCCTTGACCCCTAGCTCAGATTGACGGCGCTTTCCGGCGATAGTTCGCGCGGCCGAACGGTGTATACTCGCGGGCTTTCCCGATTTCGGCTGGGAAAAGCACGTCCAGGTTTGACGCCCTTCACACGGCGTCCGGCCAGCCCCGAGAGGCCGCCCACACAAGCGGTGCCGAAGGGAGACGCAAGCAGGCAAGCCGATCCAACGCGCGCCGACATCCGGTGCGCACTCTGTGAAGACCCCCTCATGAAGACCTTCAGCGCCAAGCCGGCCGAGGTGAAGCACGAGTGGTACGTGATTGACGCCACCGATAAGGTGCTCGGACGTGTCGCCAGCGAAGTGGCACTCCGTTTGCGCGGCAAGCACAAGGCCATCTACACGCCTCACGTCGATACCGGTGATTTCATCATCATCGTGAACGCCGAGAAGATCCGCGTCACCGGCACCAAGGCCACCGACAAGATCTACTACCGTCACTCGGGCTACCCGGGCGGCATTTACGCCACCGCCTTCAAGGACATGCAGGCCAAGCATCCGGGCCGCGCCCTGGAGAAGGCCGTCAAGGGCATGCTGCCGAAGGGCCCGCTGGGCTACGCGATGATCAAGAAGCTGAAGGTGTACGCTGGTGAAACGCACCCGCACACCGCCCAGCAACCCAAGCCGCTGGCGATCTGAGGACTGCGATGATCGGACAATGGAACTACGGCACCGGCCGCCGCAAGAGCTCGGTGGCTCGCGTCTTCATCAAGAAGGGCACCGGCCAGATCGTCATCAACGACAAGCCGATCGAAGAGTACTTCGGTCGTCAGACGTCGATCATGATCGTCAAGCAGCCGCTGCTGCTGACCGCCAATGACGCGGCCTTCGACATCAAGGTGAACGTGCGCGGTGGTGGTGAATCCGGCCAGGCCGGCGCCGTGCGCCACGGCATCACCCGTGCGCTGATCGACTACGACGCGGCGCTCAAGCCCGACCTGAGCCGTGCCGGCTTCGTGACGCGTGACGCGCGCGAAGTCGAGCGCAAGAAGGTCGGCCTGCACGGCGCCCGCCGTCGCAAGCAGTTCAGCAAGCGCTGATCCGTCGCGTGGCCGGGGAGACCCGGCTGCGCCACGAAGCACACGCCGCGCGGCCGTTTTCGGCTGGCGCGGCGTTTTGCCGTCCAGGGCGGGCGGCAAAGACCGCGCTCCTGTCGCGGTCGTCGTTTACCGGTGTCTGCCGCTGCCCTGCGGCGGCGCCACAATGTCGAAGCCGGCCCCTCGCCGGCCGCGGGCCGTCACGCCCCAACCGGAGAACCCATGAACGCGATCGCCGAACCGACCACCATCACCACCGAAGACCCGCCGGCGCCGCTGATCTTCACCGACAGCGCCGCTGCCAAGGTGAAGGAGCTGGTCGACGAGGAAGGCAATCCCGAGCTGAAGCTGCGTGTCTTCGTCCAGGGCGGCGGCTGCTCGGGCTTCCAGTACGGCTTCACCTTCGACGAGGAAGTCAACGATGACGACACGCAGATGGCGAAGAACGGCGTCACCTTGCTGATCGACGCGATGAGCCTGCAGTACCTCGTCGGTGCCGAGATCGACTACAAGGACGACCTGCAGGGCGCCCAGTTCGTGATCCGCAATCCGAACGCAACGACGACCTGCGGCTGCGGCTCCTCGTTCTCGGTCTGACACCCGGCGGCGCCCGCGGCGCCGCTTCTGCTCGACGGCACGCCGGCATGCGCCGCGTGCCGTTGTCGTTTCAGGCTGGGTAGAGCGCGCCCAGCACACGCTCGCCGCGCGCGCCGGTGACGGCGACGCGGTTGCCGGCGCGGCGCTCCAGATGCGCCTGCGCCAGCCAGGCGAAGGCGATGGCCTCGACCTGGTCCGGCGGGATGCCGAACTCGGCGCTGGACACCAGCCCGGCGCGCGGCAGCAGGGCTGCCAACCGCGCCATCAGGTGGCGGTTGAACGCGCCGCCGCCGCAGACCACCAGCCGCGCCGTTGCCGGCGCCAGCGCCTGCAGCGCATCGGCCGCGCCGCGTGCCGTCAGTTCGGCCAGCGTCGCCATCACGTCGCGCGGCGCGAGCCTCGTGTCCAGCCGTGTGCTCAGCCAGGCCTCGTTGAACAGGTCGCGCCCGGTGCTCTTGGGCGGCGGCCGCCCGAAGAAGCCGTCGGCCAGCAAGGCCTGAAGCAGGTGCTGGTCGACCTGGCCGCCGGCCGCCCAGGCGCCGTCGGCGTCGTAGGGCTGGCCGAGATGGCGCAGAGACCAGAAGTCCAGCAGCGCGTTGCCCGGGCCGCAGTCGAAACCCGTGACGCCCCCGTCCGCCGGCAGCAGCGTCAGGTTGGCGATGCCGCCGAGGTTGAGCACCGCGACGTCGTGCCCCGGCTGGCCGAAGACCTGGGCGTGGAAGGCCGGCACCAGCGGCGCACCTTCGCCGCCGGCGGCGAGATCGCGGCTGCGGAAGTCGCAGACGACGGCTATGCCGGAGAGTTCGGCCAGCAGCGCGCCGTTGAGCAGCTGCAGCGTGTAGCCGTTGCCGTCGAATTCGCGCGGGCGATGGCGCACGGTCTGGCCGTGGGCGCCGATCGCGCGCACCGCGGCGCCGTCCAGGCCCAGTGTCTTCAGCAGCGCCGCCACCGTGCCGGCGTAAGCACGCGCGACGCCGTTGGCGGCGAGCGCGGCGCGGTGCAGTTCGTCGGCGCCGGAGCTGTTCAGCGCCAGCAGCTCGCTGCGAAGTGCGGCGTCGTAAGGGTGGTGCACGTGGCCGATGGCACGCGCCGAGGCGCTGAAATCGACCGCGACGGCGTCGACGCCGTCGAGCGAAGTGCCCGACATCAGCCCCACGACCAGCATCGCGGGCGCTCCCGGCGGCTTATTCGAAGCTCGGGCGGGCGGCGCGTGCTTCGGCCAGCTGCAGCTGGGCGCGCAGGCCCTGCGACAGCTGCGCCAGGCGCGAGCGCGCGGCTGCGTCCAGCGTCACCTGCTCGGCGGCGCGGGCGACGCGCAGCGGGTCCTGCTGCGTGCCATTGAGCTTGAACTCGAAGTGCAGATGCGGGCCGGTGGCCCAGCCGGTGGCGCCGACGGCGCCGATGCGCTGGCCCTGCTCGACACGCTGGCCCTTCTTGACGTCGATGCGGCTCAGGTGCGCATACAGCGTCGCGCGGCCGTTGCCGTGCTGGACCTGGATGACGTTGCCGTAGCCGTTCTGGCGCCCGGCGAGGTCGACGGTGCCGTCGGCCACGGTGCGCACCGGTGCGCCGGTGGGCGCGCCGTAGTCCACGCCCTTGTGCGCGCGCCAGGTGTTCAGGATCGGATGCAGGCGCATCGCGAAACCCGAGGTCACGCGCGAGAACTCCATCGGGCTGGCGAGGAAGCTGCGCCGCAGGCTGCGCCCCTGGCCGTCGTAATAGCCGCCCTTGCTGCCGGGGTTGAACCACAGTGCCTGGTAGGCCTGGCCGCGGTTGACGAATTCGGCGCCGAGCACGCGGCCGACGCCTTCGTTCCACGACACCACTTCGCCGTCGGCGGCGAGCGCCTCGTAGACGACGCTGAAGGTGTCGCCCTTGCGCAGTTCGCGGTGGAAGTCGATCTCGGCCGAGAAGATGTCGGCGATCTGGATCGCGACCGCGTCGGGCAGCAGCGCGGCGTCGGTGGCGGCGAAGAGCGAACTCTGGATCGTGCCGCTGCCCAGGCGCACCTGGACGGCCAGCGGCGCGGTCTCGACGTGGCTGCTGAAACCCTTGCCGTTGCGCTTGACCGTCAGGCGGGTGAAGTGCGTGCGCGCCTGGTCGGCGTTTTCGGCCGGAAAGCGCACCACCAGTTCGGCGAGTTCGCCGCTGTCGCTGGCGCGCACCTGGACCATCTTGCCGCCGCGGCCGCCGACGATGCGACGCGCGATCGGGTCGTTGCGCAGGAAACGTGCGGCGGCGTCGTCGGTGACGCCCAGGCGTGCCAGCAGGCTTTGCGGCGTGTCGGTGCCGCGCGTGATGTCGTGGCGCAGCAGCTCGAGCTTCAGGTCGGCGAGCGCGTCGGACTGCGTCTGCACGTCATCGGGCGTGACGGCTTGCGTGATCAGGCGCTGCGGCAGCAGTGCGGCGTCGGGGGCCAGCGGCGCGATACCGAAGGCCGTGACGCCGAAGCCGCCGAGTGCGACGACGACGGAGGCGATGACGCTGCGGCGGTGGCGTCCGGCGAACGCCTGCGCCTGCTTCAGCAGACGCTCCGGGGTGATGCTCGGTCCCAACGTGTCGATCCGGTCTCGTTGTAGGCCGTCGGCACGGGGCCGGCGTCGTGTCGTCCTCTAGAATCCTTCGCCCAGTCCTACAACGGGCCGCGCGAGTATAGCCAAGCCCCCCGCGAGCAAGGGGCCCGTCCGCATCAAAAAAACTGCCATGTCCGACTCCTCTGCTGCTCCGTTGACGCCGATCACAGACCGCGTCAAGGAGGCGATGCGCATCTCGCTGCGCGGCTGCGACGAACTGCTTCCCGAATCCGACTGGCTGAAGAAACTGGCCCGCGCGGAGGCGACCGGCAAGCCGCTGCGCATCAAGTTCGGCATGGACCCGACGGCGCCCGATCTGCACCTCGGCCATACCGTCGTGCTGAACAAGCTGCGCCAGCTGCAGGACCTCGGCCATGTCGTGATCCCGCTGATCGGCGACTTCACGACGACGATCGGCGACCCCTCGGGCCGCAACTCGACGCGCCCGCCGCTGACGCGCGAGCAGATCGAGGCCAACGCGAAGACCTACTTCGATCAGATCGGCCTCGTCGTCGACGTCTCGCGTGCCGAGGTGCGCTGGAACAGCGAGTGGAGCGACGCGCTGGGCGCGCGCGGCATGATCCAGCTGGCGGCGCGTTACACCGTCGCGCGCATGATGGAGCGCGACGACTTCAAGAAGCGCTTCGAGTCGAACACGCCGATCAGCGTGCACGAGTTCCTCTACCCGCTGATGCAGGGCTACGACTCGGTGGCGCTGAAGAGCGACATCGAGCTCGGCGGCACCGACCAGAAGTTCAACCTGCTCGTCGGCCGCGCGCTGCAGGCCGAGTACGGCCAGGAGCCGCAGTGCATCCTGACGATGCCGCTGCTCGAAGGCCTGGACGGCGTCGACAAGATGTCCAAGAGCAAGGGCAACTACGTCGGCATCGCCGAGCCGGCCAACGACATGTTCGCCAAGATCCTGTCGATCAGCGACGAGCTGATGTGGCGCTGGTTCACGCTGCTGTCCTTCCGCGGCGAAGACGAGATCGCCGCGCTCAAGCGCGAGGTCGAGTGTGGCCGCAACCCGAAGGACGCGAAGGTGATGCTCGCCAAGGAGATCACGACGCGTTTCCACAGCGCCGCCGCCGCCGAGGCCGCGCACGAGGACTTCCAGCGCCGCGCCGCCGGCGGCATCCCCGACGAGATCCCCGAGCGCACGCTCGCCGGCGCGCCGCTGGGCATCGCCGCGCTGCTCAAGCAGGCCGGTCTGGTGCCGTCGACGAGCGAGGCGATGCGCCTGGTGGAGCAGGGCGGCGTGCGTGTCGACGGCGGCGTGGTCTCGGACAAGGCGCTCAAGCTCGGCAACGGCACCTACGTCGTGCAGGTCGGCAAGCGCAAGTTCGTGCGCGTCACGCTCGCCGCCTGACGCCGCCGCAGCACCGGGGCGGGCCGCGATGCAGGTCAGCAGCTACCTGAAGATCTCGATCGCGGTCGCGATCGCGACCATCGCGCTGAAGACCGGCGCCTGGTGGATCAGTGGCAGCGTCAGCCTGCTGTCGGATGCGATCGAGTCGCTGGTCAACCTGGCCGGCGCGATGTTCGCGCTGGCGATGGTGACCTACGCCGCGCGCCCGGCCGACGAGGAGCACCCCTACGGCCACCACAAGGCCGAGTACTTCTCCAGCGGCTTCGAGGGCGTGCTGATCTTCGTCGCCGCGCTTGCCATCGTCTGGGCCGCGGTGCAGCGGCTGCTGCACCCGCAGCCACTGGAGGCGCTGGGCTGGGGCCTGCTGCTGTCGGTCGTCAGCTCGGTGCTCAACGGCGTGCTCGCCTGGACCATGATGAGCAAGGCGCGCGCCGTCGGCTCGATGGCGCTGGAAGGCGACGCACGCCACCTGTTCACCGACGTCTGGACCTCGGCCGGCGTCGTCATCGGGCTCTCGCTGGTGCACTTCACCGGCTGGCTCTGGCTGGACCCGGTGCTCGCGATCATCGTCGCGCTGAACATCCTGCGTGAAGGCGCCTCGCTGGTCTGGCGCTCGGCCAGCGGGCTGCTCGACGAGGCGCTGGAGCCGGCGGTCATCGGCCAGGTCGAGAAGACGCTGGCCGGTTTCGCCGGCCAGCCGATCCGCTTCGACCACGTCGTCACGCGCCGTGCCGGCCAGCGCCGTTTCGTCGACCTGCACCTGCACGTGCCCGGCAACTGGACGCTGGCGCGCGCGGCCGAGGTGCGCGGCGAGGTCGAACGCGCGCTGATGGCCGCGGTGCCGGGGCTGCGCGCCAGCATCCAGCTGCTGCCCAGCGACGCCGAGGCGCTGGCGCTGCCAGGCCAGGAGGACCCGCAGCCATGATCGCGCTGATCCAGCGTGCCGCGCGCGCACACGTCGAGGTCGACGGCCGCAGCGTCGGCGAGATCGGCCGCGGGCTGGTGGTGCTGGTCTGCGCCGAGCCCTCGGACACGCCGCCGCTGGCCGCCCGGCTGGTCGACAAGCTGCTCAAGCTGCGCATCTTCAGCGACGACAACGGGCGCATGAACCGCAGCGTGCAGGACGTGGCCGGCGGGCTGCTGATCGTCTCGCAGTTCACGCTGGCGGCCGACACCGCCGGCGGCAACCGCCCCAGCTTCACCGGCGCGGCGCCTGCCGAACAGGGGCGCGCGCTTTATGACGAGGTGCTGCGGCTGGCGCGCGAGCGTCACCCGCTGGTCGCCGCCGGTGTCTTCGGCGCCGACATGCAACTGCACCTCGTCAACGACGGGCCGGTGACGATTCCGATGCGCGTGGTCTAGAAAACAAAACGCCGCGCTGCAAGCGCGGCGTCCGGGCGCGCCGTGCCGGCGCACGGCCTTGCCGCTTCAGTCGGCGTACTGCCCGGCGGCCTTGATGATCGGGCCCCACTTGTTGATCTCGGACTCGACGAACTTCTTGTGTTCGGCCGGGTTCACGCGGTTGTCGTTGACGATGACCGCGCCCAGCGCCTCTTCGCGCTTGACGAAGTCGGCGTCCTTCAGCGCCTTGCGCAGCGCGGCGTTGATCGTGTCCAGCACCGGCTTGGGCGTGCCGCGCGGCGCGTAGACGCCGTGCCAGATGGTCACGTTGAAACCCTTGACGCCCGACTCGTCCAGCGTCGGCAGCTTGGCCAGCGCCGGTGCCGTCAGGCGCTTGGTCGTCGTCACCGCGTAGGCCTTGACCTTGCCGCTCTCGATCTGGCCGGTGGTGTTGGTCGTCTGGTCGCACATCAGGTCGACCTGGCCGCCGAGCAGGTCGGTCATCGCCGGCGCCGTGCCCTTGTACGGCACGGTCGTCATGTCGATGCCCAGCTTCTGCTGGAACAGCAGGCCGCACAGGTGCGAAGCGGCGCCCAGGCCGGCGTTGGCCAGGTTGATGCGGCCCTTGTTCGCCTCCAGCCACTTGTGCAGCTCGGCGTAGTTGGCGGCCGGCAGGTCGGGGCGGCCGATCAGCGTCATCGGCACCTCGTTGACGAGGCCGACGTACTCGAAGTCGTCGAGCGTCTTGTACGGCAGGTTGCGGTACAGCGCCGGCGAGGTCGCCATGCCGATGTGGTGCACCAGCAGCGTGTAGCCGTCCGGCGCCGCCTTCGCGACCTTGGACGCACCGAGCGTGCCGCCGGCGCCGCCGACGTTCTCGATGACGATGGTCGCGTTGCCCAGCTGCTTGCGCAGCGCCTCGGCGAGGTCGCGCGCGACCTTGTCGGTCGGGCCGCCGGCCGAGAACGGCACGACGAAGGTGATCGGCTTTTCGGGGTAGGCGGCGGAAGCGGCTGCGGCGAGCGTCGCGGCGGCCAGAGCGAACAGCGTCTTCTTCATGAGGTGCTTGTCTCCTGCGGTGGTGGGCGATCCGAACCGGCGAATGCTAGGTCGTGCGGACGGGGACGCTCATCGGTAAATACGTATCCGGGAGGACGCTTGTCGCAGCTTTGCGCGCCGTCAGCGGCCTGTGGCGCGATGATCGTGACGGATCGCCGTTCCCGGCGACTGCGCGCGGCTGTCGCGCCCGGGCCGGCAGCAGAATCCTGCGGTCCGACTGTGCCCACCACGCCGATGAAACAACACGTCTCCCGCCGTAGCCTGCTCGGTGCTGCCGCCGCGCTGGGCCTGCCCAGCGCCTTCGCCCAGAACGCGGGCCGGCCGATCCGCTTCGTCATCGGCTATCCGCCCGGGGGCTCGAGCGACGCGCTCGGCCGCGCGTTGGCCGAGCGGCTGGCGGGGGGGCTACGCCATCCGGTCGTGGCCGAGAACCGCGACGGAGGCGGCGGCACGGTGGCGGCGGCCCATGTGGCCAAGGCCGCACCGGACGGCATGACGCTGATGCTGGCCTCGTCGCACCACCTCGTCGCCCAGCACGTGATGCGCGACCTGCCCTACGACTTCGCGACCGCCTTCGAGCCGGTGGCGGCGGTGGCGGCGGTGCCATCGGTGCTCGTGGTCTCGGCGCGCTCCAAGCTGAACAGCGTCAGGGAGCTGATCAACCAGGCCGCGGCCGAACCCGGGCGCCTGCGTTACGGCTCGATCGGCGCCGGCTCGACCCAGCAGGCCACGGCCGAGCTGTTCCGCCTGCGCGCCGGCATCAAGCTCGACCGTTCGACCTATGCCAGCGGCGCGCCGATGATGGCCGCCGTCGCGGCTGGCGAAGCCGACCTGGCTTTCGAGACCATCCCGTCGGCGATGGTGCAGATGCGCGCCGGCAAGGTGAAGGCGCTGGCGGTGTCGACCACCAAACGCTCGTTCGCGCTGCCCGAGGTGCCGACGCTGGTCGAGGCCGGCCTGCCCGGTTTCGACGCCCCCGTCTGGTACGGCATCGTCGCTCCGGCCGGCACGCCGCGAGCGATCGTCGAGCGCTACAACGAGACCGTCAACCGTCTCGTCGACACCGCCGAATACAAGGCCCAGCTGCTGCAGTTCGGCGCCCAGCCGGTGACGATGTCGCCGCTCGAGTGGGGCGGCGCGATCCGCCTGGACCTGAAGCGCTGGGAACGCCTGGCGCGCCAGGCGCAGATGATCTGAGCCTGGCCTGCCGGCCTCAGCCGACGCGCCTCAGGTCGTCGATCACCTTGCCGTCGTTCGGCAGCTGACCCGGGTCGCAGAGCTCGACCTCGGTGCGCAGCTTGGTCAGGTCGCGCACCGTCTGCGCGATGCGCGCGGCCAGCCCTTCGGGCCGGCGTGTGCACTCGACCATCAGCGTCATGCGGTCGTCGGCCATCTCGCCTTCGACGACCAGGCGCGCGCGGCCCAGTTCCGGATGGCGGCGCAGCACCTCGGCCACCTGGGCCGGGTGCACGAACATGCCGCGCACCTTGGCGGTCTGGTCGGCGCGGCCCAGCCAGCCGCGCATGCGGGTGTTGCTGCGCCCGGTCGGGCACGGCCCCGGCAGGATGGCCGACAGATCGCCGGTGCCGAAACGCACGAGCGGGTAGTCGGGGTTGAGCACCGTGACGACGACCTCGCCGACCTCGCCGTCGGGCAGCGGCTCGCCGGTGCCGGGGCGCACGATCTCGACGATCACCGATTCGTCCAGCACCAGGCCTTCACGCGCCGCGGTCTCGTAGGCGACCAGGCCCAGGTCGGCGGTGGCGTAGCTCTGGTAAGCCTCGATGCCACGGGCGCGGAAGGCGTCGCGCAGCGCCGGCGGGAAGGCTTCGCCGCTGACGGCCGCCTTGCGCAGCGCCGGCAGCCGGATGCTGGCGATGTCGGCCTTCTCCAGCAGGATGCGCAGGAAACTCGGCGTGCCGGCGTAGGCGTCGGCGCGCAGTTCGGCCAGCGCCTGCAGCTGCAGCTCGGTGTTGCCGACGCCGCCGGGGAAGACCGCGCAGCCCAGTGCCAGCGCGCCGCCTTCCATCATCGAGCCGGCTGGCGTCAGGTGGTAGCTGAAGCTGTTGTGCACCAGGTCGCCGGCTTTGATGCCGGCGGCGCGCAGCGCGCGGCTGAAACGCCAGTAGTCGGCCGCCGCGCCTTCGGGCTCGTAGATCGGGCCGGGCGACTGGAAGACGCGCCGGGCGATGCGCACCGCGCCGATGCCGCGCCAGCCGATCGCCGAGAAGCCGCCGAAGGGGTCGCCGCCGGCGGCACGTTCGGCCTGCTGGCGTTCGAGCAGCTCGTGTTTGCGTGTCACCGGCAGCGCCGCGAGCGCGGCGCGGCTCGTCACCGCCTCGGGCTCCACGCCCTGCAGGCGCTCGGCGAAGGCCGGCGTGCACAGGGCCAGCGCCACCTGGGTCGGCAGCGCCGCCAGCAGCGCCGCCTCGCGTTCGGCGGGGTCGCGGGTCTCGAGCGGGTCGAGCGCGGTTTCGACAGCGGTCATCACAAGCTCCTAGTCATCGCGGTCGCTCCAGCCGGCGAGCCGCTTCTTCAGGTCGGCGACGAAGTCGCGCGTCTCGGCGCTGGAACGCAGCGTCTTCGCCTGCCACTCCGGGCTGCTGCGCGACGGCCGCTTCACCACCCCGGCCTTCAGCGCCGCCGTCTCCAGCTCCACCCGCGCGATCGCACAGCCGCGGCGCTCGAACACCCCTTCGCGCTCCGCGAGCCCCAGCTCACGCAGCTCGCGCCGCAGCCGCTGCAGCGCCTCGGCCGGGTTGAATGCCGGCGGGGCGAACCCCAGGAAATCGTCGTCGTTCATGGCGGTGTCGTAGAAACCGAGGATCCCCGAATTCTCGGCCCGCGGTCAGCGAGCATCCGAAGACCACCCAGCCGCCCGCCATCAAGCTTCCCGCCATGGACCGGCTCCGCCGGTCCATCGGCGGACGGCCCCCCTGGGGGGTAGCGAGCGATAGCGAGCTTGGGGGCTCAACTTAACCACCGCTTGCGCCGCTTGTAGCTCTTGGCATCGCGGAAGCTCTTGCGGTCGCCGCCGCCCATGCCGAGGTAGAACTCCTTGACGTCCTCGTTCTCGCGCAAGGCCTCGGCGGCGCCGTCCATCACGACGCGGCCGTTCTCCAGGATGTAGCCGTAGTCGGCGTACTTCAGCGCGATGCTGGTGTTCTGTTCGGCGAGCAGGAAGGTCACGCCTTCGCGTGTGTTCAGGTCCTTCACGATCTCGAACACCTCCTCGACGATCTGCGGCGCCAGGCCCATCGACGGTTCGTCGAGCAGCACCATCTTCGGGTTCGCCATCAGCGCGCGGCCGATGGCGCACATCTGCTGCTCGCCGCCCGAGGTATAGGCGGCCTGGCTGCCGCGGCGCGTCTTCAGCCGCGGGAAGTAGGTGTAGACCTTGTCCAGCGTCTGCGCGACCGCGGCGCGCCCGTCGCGGCGCGTGTAGGCGCCGGTCATCAGGTTCTCCTCGATCGTCAGGTGGGCGAAGCAGTGCCGGCCCTCCATCACCTGGACGACGCCGCGTTCGACCATCTGCGAGGTCGACAGCCGCTCGATGCGTTCGCCGCGCAGCTCGATCGCGCCCTTGGTCACCTCGCCGCGCTCGCCCGCCAGCAGGTTGCTCACCGCGCGCAGCGTCGTCGTCTTGCCCGCCCCGTTGCCCCCCAGCAGCGCCACCACGCCGCCCTCGGGCACCTGCAGCGAGACGCCCTTCAACACCAGGATCACGTGGTTGTAGATGACCTCGATGCCGTTGACGTTCAGCAGCACATTGCTCATCGCCGTCCTCCGAAAACTAGGGGCCGCGCGCAGCGCGCCCCGCTCTTCAAGCGACCGCGGCGGAACCGGCTCTGCCGGGCCGCTCGCGGTGCCCCCTGGGGGGAGCGGCGAAGCCGCTACGGGGGGGTCAAGACTGACAATCGGCAGGCAAGCGCCGCGTCAGCTTCTTCTCGCCCGCATAACGCTCGGCCGCCGCCTTCACCAGTGGTTTGAGGATCTGCTCGTCGGCCTGGTACCAGTCGGAGCTGAAGCTCCACTTGGCGCCGTCCCAGGTGTGCACACGCGCCCAAGTCGAGCCCTGGTGGTCCTGGCAGGAGGTGCTGATCGGGCGGATCACGCCGGCCAGGCCCAACTGCTCGAGCTTCTTGTCGTCCAGCGCCAGGTTCTCCAGGCCCCAGCGCACCTGCTCGCCGCTCATCACCTTGCCTTTGCCGAAACGCTCCTGCGCCCGGCGCACGGCCTCGACGCCCAGCGCCTGGATGATGACGCCGCGGGTGTAGAGCACCGAGCCGACCTCGTCCTTGGGGCCCGTGCCCTGGCCCTTGTCGTGCACGTGCTTCAGGATGTCCTGGATGACCCTGGGTGTCGTGCCCGAGGTGTTCAGTGCCAGCGCGTTGTAGCCCTTGGCGCCCATGCCGACGTCCTTGACGTCGGGCTCGGCACCGGCCCACCAGACGCCGTACATCTTCTCGCGCGGGTAGCCGGTGGCCTGGGCCTCCTTCAGCGCGGTCGAGTTCATCACGCCCCAGCCCCACAACAGCACGTAGTCGGGGCGCTGCTGGCGCACCTGCAGCCAGGCCGACTTCTGCTCGACACCCGGCGCCGTCACCGGGATCTTGCTCAGCTCGAAGCCGTGCATCTTGCTGCGCTCTTCCAGCAGCGGGATCGGCTCCTTGCCGAAGGGGCTGTCGTGGTAGACGAGCGCGATCTTCTTGCCCTTGAGCTTGTCCAGCCCGCCTTCCTTCCTGCCCAGGTGCTGGATCAGGATGTCGGCCGCGGTCCAGTAGCTGCCCATCAGCGGGAAGTTCCACTTGAAGACGCCGCCGTCGGCCGAGGCCGCCAGGCCGTAGCCCAGCGTCATCAGCGGCACCTTGTCCGCCGGCGCCTTGTCGGTCAGCGCGAAGGTGATGCCGGTGGCCTGCGGGTCGAAGAGCGTCGCGCCCTTGCCCTTCAGGCGCTCGTAGCACTCGACGCCCTTGTCGGTGGCGTAGCTCGTCTCGCATTCCTCGAAGGTCAGCTTGACGCCGTTCACGCCGCCGTCGCGTGCGTTGATCATCTTCAGGTAGTCCTGCTTGCCGTTCGCCCACGGCGTGCCGTTGGGCGCGTACGGGCCGGTGCGGTAGACCAGCAGCGGGAAGAACTGCTCCTTGGCCTGGGCGAAGGCGCCCGTGGCGGCGACCAGCGCCGCGGCGGCCAGGGTGTACGGAACGAGCTTCATCTTTGTTTGTCTCCGTTTGTTGTCGACCGAAATGGCGGTGGTACCGCGATCAAGCAGAAGCCATGGCCCGGCTTTGCCGGGTCATCGGCGAACGGCCTTGCAGGCCGCATCGGGCCAGTGGCCCGATCCCTCGGCAGGCGCAGTCGGTCCACTGGACCGACTGCGTCCGGCCTCGGCCCCCTCGGGGGGTAGCGAGCGAATGCGAGCTCGGGGGCCCACATCAATGCGGAAATGGCCAGAGACGCAGCTTCTCTTTGGCCGTGGACCAAAGCCGCGCGATCCCATGCGGCTCGACGATCAGGAAGAAGACGATCAGCGCACCGAAGATCATGTAGGTCAGGTGCGCCGCGAGTGCGGTGTCGATGGGGATGCCGAACCAGTACGGCAGGCTGTCCAGCACGATCGGCAGCACGACGATGAAGGCGGCGCCGAAGAAGCTGCCCATGATCGAGCCCAGCCCGCCGATGATCACCATGAACAGCAGGTCGAAGGAGCGGTTGACGCCGAAGGCCGCCGGCTCCCACGAGCCCAGGTGCACGAAGCCCCACAGCGCGCCGGCGACGCCGACGATGAAGGAGCTGACCGCGAACGCGCTCAGCTTGGCGTAGACCGGGCGGATGCCGATCACGGCGGCGGCGACGTCCATGTCGCGGATCGCCATCCACTCGCGGCCGATGTGGCCTCGCACCAGGTTCTTGGCCAGCGTCGCGAACACGAGCACGAAGGCCAGGCAGAACAGGTACTTCTGCACCGGCGAGTCCAGCGGCACGCCCAGCACCTGCAGCCCGGCGACGCTGACCGAACCCGATGACGAGCCGTTCGTCACGAACTTCAGCCGCAGCGCCGCCCAGTCGACGAAGAACTGCGCCGCCAGTGTCGCCACCGCCAGGTACAGGCCCTTGATGCGCAGCGAGGGCAGGCCGAAAAGCACGCCGACCGCGGTCGAGGCCAGCCCGCCCAGCAGGATGGACGCGATCACCGGCATGCCGTCGATACGCGCCTGGAAGTTGTAGGCCGCATACGCGCCCACCGCCATGAAGGCCCCGGTGCCCAGCGAGATCTGGCCGCAGTAGCCGACGAGGATGTTCAGGCCCAGCGCCGCCAGCGACAGGATCAGGAAGGGGATCAGGATCGCGCGGAACAGGTATTCGGGTGCCACCAGCGGCACGGCGACGATGGCCAGCGCCAGCAGCAGCGCGATCGCGACCCGGTCCTGGCGGATCGGGAAGACCTGCTGGTCGGCGCGGTAGCTCGTCTTGAACTGGCCGTTTTCCCTGTAGAGCATGCGGCCTCCTCAGACCCGGTCGATGATCTTTTCCCCGAACAGCCCCTGCGGCCGCACGAAGAGGAAGACCAGCGCCAGCACGTAGGCGAACCAGATCTCGATGCCGCCGCCGAACATCGGCCCGATGTAGACCTCGGAGAGCTTCTCGCCGACGCCGATCACGAGGCCGCCGACGATGGCGCCGGGCACCGAGGTCAGGCCGCCGAGGATGACCACCGGCAGCGCCTTCAGCGCCACCAGCGACAGCGAGAACTGCACGCCCAGCTTGCTGCCCCAGATGATCCCGGCGACCAGCGCGACGAAGCCGGCGACGCTCCAGACGATGACCCAGATGCGGTTCAGCGGGATGCCGATCGACTGCGCCGCCTGGTGGTCGTCGGCCACGGCGCGCAGCGCGCGGCCGGTGGCGGTTTTCTGGAAGAACAGGCTCAGAGCCGCCACCAGCGCGGCGGCGATCAGCGCCGCGTACAGGTCTTCCTTGTTGACGAGGATGCCGCCTTCGAAGCTGTCCTGCAGCATGAACACCGGGTCCTTGGGCAGGCCGACGTCGATGGGGTAGATGTCGTTGCCGAAGATCGTCTGCCCCAGGCCTTCGAGGAAGTAGGCGATGCCCAGCGTCGCCATCAGGAGCGTCACGCCTTCCTGGTTGACGAGTTTGCCCAGCACCCAGCGTTCGATGCACCAGGCGACGACGATCATCACCGCCATCGCCGCGACGATGGCCAGCAGGTTGGCGAGCAGCTGGCTCTCGAAGCCGAACCAGGCCGGGAACCAGGCCGAGAAACGCGCCATCGCCAGCGCCGCGAACAGCACCATCGCGCCCTGGGCGAAGTTGAAGACGCCGCTGGCCTTGAAGATCAGCACGAAGCCGAGCGCGACCAGCGCGTACAGCATGCCGGTCATCAGGCCGCCGATCAGGGTTTCGAGGAAGAAGGCCATGCGATGCCGCTTTCGTTTCAGTTGTCCATGGCGCTGGCTACCACCCGCGGATCACGAAGACGCGAGGCCCGATCAAGCTTCCCGCCGCGGAACCGGCTCTGCCGGGCCGCTGGCGGACGGCCCCCTTGGGGGGTACCGAGCGAATGCGAGGTCGGGGGCTCCATGTCAATGAGAGGTACCGAGATACGCCGCGATGACGTCGGGATTGCTGCGCACCTCCTCGGGTGTGCCGTCGCCGATCTTCTTGCCGTAGTCGAGCACGACGACGCGGTCGCTGATGTCCATCACCACGCCCATGTCGTGCTCGATCAGCACGATGGTCGTGCCGTACTCCTCGTTGACGTCGAGGATGAAGCGGCTCATGTCCTGCTTCTCCTCGACGTTCATGCCGGCCATCGGCTCGTCCAGCAGCAGCACCTGCGGCTCCATCGCCAGCGCGCGGCCGAGGTCGACACGTTTTTGCAGGCCGTAGGGCAGGCGCCCGACCGGCGTCTTGCGCCAGGCCTGGATCTCGAGGAAGTCGATGATCTTCTCGACCGCCTCGCGGTGCGCCGTCTCCTCGCGTTCGGCCGCGCCCCAGCGGATGGCCTGCTGGAAGATGTTGGTCTTCATCTTCAGGTTGCGCCCCGACATGATGTTGTCGAGCACGCTCATGCCCTTGAACAGCGCCAGGTTCTGGAAGGTGCGCGCGATGCCCATCTCGGCCACCTGGCGGCTGTTCATGTGGGCGAAGGTCTTGCCGCGAAAGCTGATCGCGCCTTGCTGCGGCGCGTAGACGCCGTTGATGCAGTTGAGCATCGAGCTCTTGCCCGCGCCGTTGGGGCCGATGATCGAGCGCACCTCGTGCTCGCGCACGTCGAAGCTGATGTCGGTCAGCGCCTTGACGCCGCCGAAACGCAGCGAGATGTTGCGCACGTCGAGGATCACCTCGCCGCTGCGGCGGCCGGTGGGCGCCGGGTCGGACACCGACGCGTCCTGGGGTCGTTCGAGCACTGCTGCCACCTCAAGCCGCCTTTCGGGCTGCGGGGAACACCTTGGTGTCGAGGATCGCCAGCGTCGCCGAGACGCTGCCCGTGCGCCCGTCCTCGAACTTCACCGCGGTCTCGATGTACTGCTCGCTGCGGCCCTCGTACAGCGCGTCGACCAGCACCGCGTACTTCTCGGCGATGGTGCCGCGCCGCACCTTGCGCGTGCGCGTCAGCTCGCCGTCGTCGGCGTCGAGCTCCTTGTGCAACACCAGGAAGCGGTGGATCTGGCTGCCGGCCAGGCGCTCGTCGCCGGCGAGGTCGGCGTTGACCTGTTCGACGCACTCGCGCACCAGCTCCAGCACTTGCGGCTTGGCCGCCAGGTCGGTGTAGCCGGCGTAGGGCAGGTTGTGGCGCTCGGCCCAGTTGCCCACCGCCTCGAAGTCGATGTTGACGAAGGCGCAGACCTTCTCGCGGCCGTCGCCGAAGGCCACCGCCTCCTTGACGAAGGGGAAGAACTTCAGCTTGTTCTCGACGTACTTGGGCGCGAACATCGCGCCGTCGTTCGCGCCGCCGGCCAGGCGTCCGACGTCCTTGGCGCGGTCGATGATCTTCAGGTGGCCGTGCGCGTCCAGGAAACCGGCGTCGCCGGTGTGGTACCAGCCGTCGGCCGTCAACACCTCGGCGGTGGCTGCCGGGTTCTTGTAGTACTCCTTCAGCAGCCCGGGGCTCTTCACCAGGATCTCGCCATTGCCGGCGACGCGGATCTCGACGCCTTCGATCGGCACGCCCACCGTGTCGGCGCGCACCTCGTGATCCGGCTGCAGGCAGACGAAGACCGCGGTCTCGGTCGAGCCGTAGAGCTGCTTCAGGTTGATGCCGATCGAGCGGTAGAAGCTGAAGAGGTCGGGGCCTATGGCCTCGCCGGCGGTGTAGGCGACACGCACGCGCGAAAAACCCAGCGTGTTGCGCAGCGGGCCGTAGACGAACAGGTTTCCCAGCGCGTAGGCCAGGCGGTCTCCCAGGCCGACGGCCTCGCCGTCCATCAGCCGCGGGCCGACACGGCGTGCCACCGCCATCGCGCGCCGGACCATCCAGCGTTTGGGTGCCGAGGCGTCCTCCATGCGGATCGTCACGCTGGTCAGCAGGCCTTCGAAGATGCGCGGCGGCGCGAAGTAGTAGGTCGGGCCGATCTCCTTCAGGTCTATCGTCACGGTGGCCTGCGACTCGGGGCAGTTGACGACGTAGCCGCAGGCCAGCCACTGCGCGTAGCTGAAGATGTTCTGGCCTATCCAGGCCGGCGGCAGGTAGGCCAGCACTTCCTCGTCGGCGCTGAGCCGGTCGAAGTCGCGGCCGGCGGCGGCGCGGTCCAGCAGCGAGAAGTGGGTGTGCACCACGCCCTTCGGGTTTCCGGTGGTGCCCGAGGTGAAGAACATCGCCGCGACGTCCTCGGGCGCGCCGGCGGCGACCGCGGCCTCGAACCAGCCGGGCTCGGCGGCTTCGTGCGCGCGGCCGGCTTCGAGCAGCGTGTCCAGCGACTCCAGCCCGCTCTCGGCGTACTTGCGCAGCCCGCGCGGGTCGTCGTACCAGAGGCGCTGCAGCCGCGGGCAGCTCTCGCGCAGCTCGAGCAGCTTGTCGACCTGCTCCTGGTCCTCGACGATGGCGCAGCGCACCTCGGCGTTGGTGATCGGGAAGGCGTATTCGGGCGCGGCCGCGTCCTGGTACAGCGGCACCGGCACCGCGCCGATGGCCTGCAGCGCCAGCATCGAGGCATACAGGCGCGGCCGGTTCTCGCCGACGACGACCACGTGTTCGCCGCGCTGCACGCCAGCGCCCAGCAGCCCGCCGGCGATCGCACGCACCAGCGGCAGCAGCTCGCCCCAGGACAGCGTCTGCCAGATGCCGTAGACCTTCTCGCGCAGCGCCGGGGCCTGCGGGCGCTGCATCGCATGCTGCTGCAACAGGCGCGGAAAAGTCGTCGGCACGGCGCACTCCTGGCACGGGTTCAAACCATTGTGCGAAGTGCTTTGACGTCGAGTTGTCGTTCTGACGACAATCTTCGGGAAGCTCCCACCGGGTCTTTCCCGCAAGGCCGACATGACTCCAGCCGTCCCGCCGGGCCCCGCCGCACTGGCCTCGCGTTCGCGTGCCGCCAGTGCCGACGAACTCGCCGGCATCCCCTGGCTGCGCTGCCTCGACGAGGTCGAGCGCGAGCGCGTGACGGCCGACCTGCGCGTCGTGCAGGTCGAGGCCGGCGAGCAGGTCTGCCGCATCGGCCGGCCGGTGAGCTACTGGTTCGGGCTCGTCGACGGGCTGCTGAAGATGAGCAACGACTCGGCTCTGGGCATGCCGATCACGTTCACCGGCGTGCCACCGGGCGGCTGGTTCGGCGAAGGCACGGTGCTCAAGCGCGAGCCCTACCGCTACAACATCGAGGCGCTGCGCCGCAGCCACGTCGCCGGCATCGGCGCCGACACCTTCCACTGGCTGCTGGACCGCAGCATCGGCTTCAACCGCTTCGTGATGCTGCAGCTGAACGAACGCCTGGGGCAGTTCATCGGCGCGCGCGAGATCGACCGCCTGAGCGACCCCGACGAACGCGTCGCACGCAGCCTGGCCTCGCTGTTCCACCCGACGCTGTATCCGGGCGTCGGCGAGGTGCTGCACATCACCCAGCAGGAGCTGGGTTACCTGGTCGGCCTGTCGCGCCAGCGGGTCAACGAGGCGCTGCGCGCGCTGCAGGCGGCGGGCCTGATCCGCGTCGAATACGGCGGCGTGCGCGTGCTGGCGCTGGAGGAACTGCGCGCTTATCGCTGCTCGGGCTGAGGGAGTCGTAGCGCGGCCTACACTCGCCGGCTTCTTCCTAGCCTGCTCCCCCGAAGATGATCAGAGCCTGGTTTGCCGCCGCGGCGCTCGTGCTGTCGGCTCCCCTGGTGCAGGGCGCGCCACCTTCCAAGACCGCGCCGCCGGCGCTGCCCAGCCCCGTCACCAGCGTCGAAGGCATCACCGAGTACCGCCTGCCCAACGGCCTGCAGGTCCTGCTGGTGCCCGACGAGTCCAAGCCGACGACGACGGTCAACGTCACCTACCGCGTCGGCTCGCGCCACGAGAGCTACGGCGAGACCGGCATGGCGCACCTGCTGGAACACCTGCTGTTCAAGGGCACGCCGACGACGCGCAACGTGATGGCCGAGTTCAGCCGCCGCGGCATGCGCGCCAACGGCACCACCTGGTTCGACCGCACCAACTACTTCGCCAGCTTCTCGGCCAACGACGAGAACCTGCGCTGGTACCTGTCGTGGCAGGCCGACGCGATGGTCAACAGCCTGATCGCGCGCAGCGACCTGGACACCGAGATGACCGTCGTGCGCAACGAGATGGAGATGGGCGAGAACAGCCCCGGCGGCGTCCTGCTGCAGAAGACGATGGCCGTCATGTACGACTGGCACGCCTACGGCAAGGACACCATCGGCGCACGCGCCGACGTCGAGAACGTCGACATCCCGCGCCTGCAGGCCTTCTACCGCCGCTACTACCAGCCCGACAACGCGACGCTGATCGTCAGCGGCCGCTTCGACCTGAAGAAGACGCTGGCCTGGGTGGTGCAGGACTTCGGCAAGATCCCGCGCCCCAAACGTGTCATCGAGCCGACCTACACGCTGGACCCGGCGCAGGACGGCGAACGCAGCGTCACGCTGCGCCGCAGCGGCGGCGCGCCGCTGGTCTTCGCCGGCTACCACGTGCCGCCGGGTGCCGCCGCCGACTTCGCCGCCGCCTCGCTGGTCGCCGGCATCCTGGGCGACGCACCCGCCGGCCGGCTGCACAAGCGCCTGGTCGAAGGCAAGCTCGCGTCGTCCAGCTTCAGCGCCGCTTTCGGCCTGGCCGAACCGGGCGTGATCTTCCTGGGTGTCGGCCTGGCGCCGGGGCAGGACGTCGACGCGGCGCGCAGCACGATGCTGGCGACGATAGACGCGCTCGCCACCGAGCCGATCACGGCCGAGGAGCTGGAGCGTGCCCGCACCCAGTGGCTCAACGCCTGGGAACAGGGTTTCACCGATCCGCAGGCCGTCGGCGTCGAACTCTCGGACGCCATCGCCCGCGGCGACTGGCGCCTGTTCTTCGTCGACCGCGACCAGATCCAGAAGCTGACGCTGGACGAGGTCAACCGCGTCGCGCGCCAGTACCTGCTGCGCGACAACCGCACCGTCGGCACCTACCTGCCGACCGAGCAGCCTCAGCGCGCGCCGGCACCGGCGCGTGTCGACGTGGCCGCCCTGGTCAAGGACTACCGCGGCCGCGCCCAGCTCGCCCAGGCCGAGGCCTTCGAGGCGACGCCGGCCAACCTCGACCGCCGCAGCCAGGTCTCGACGCTGGAAAGCGGGCTGAAGATCGGCCTGCTGCCCAAGAGCACACGCGGCGGCGCGGTGCAGGCGCGGCTGCGGCTGCACTTCGGCGACGGCGACAGCCTCAAGGGCCAGGAGACCGTGGCCGCTTTCGCCGCCTCGCTGCTGGACAAGGGCGGCGCCGGCCTCACGCGCCAGCAGATCGCCGACCGCTTCGATGCGCTACGCGCGCAGGTGGGCTTTCGCGCCAACGGTCAGGACCTGGACGTCTTCGTGACGACGGTGCGCGAGCACCTGCCGGCGACGCTGGCGCTCATCGGCCGGCTGCTGCGGGAGCCGGCCTTCCCGGCCGATGCGCTGGATGAGCAGAAGCGCCAGTGGCTGACCGCGATCGAAAACCAGCGCCAGGAACCCGAGGCGCTGGTCGCCAAGGAGTTGCAGCGCCACGGCAACCCGTATCCGCGCGGCGACCTGCGCTACGCACCCAGCTTCGACGAGATCATCGAGGACGTGGCCGCTGTCGACACGGCGAAGATCGCCGCCTTCCACCGCCGCTTCTACAGCGCCGCGGCCGGCGAGTTCAGCGCCGTCGGCGACTTCGACGCCGATGCCGTCAAGCGTGCGCTCGTCGTCGCCTTCGCCGACTGGCGCGCCCCGGCCGGCGGTGCGCTGCCCTACGTGCGCCTGCCGCAGCCGCTGGTCGAGGTGGCGCCGGCCGCCTTCAAGCTGAAGACGCCGGACAAGCAGAACGCCAACCTGCGCACCGCGCTGGCGCTGCCGCTGTCGGACCGCGACGCCGACTACCCGGCACTGCTGGTCGCCAACTACCTGTTCGGCGGCGGCACCTCGTCGCGGCTGTGGACGCGGGTGCGCGAGACCGAGGGCCTGAGCTATGACGTGCGCTCGACGATCGACTGGAACCGGCTCGAGCCCAACTCCACCTGGTCGGTGAGCGCGATCTTCGCGCCGCAGAACCGTGCCAAGGTCGAAGCCGCGGTGATGGCCGAGCTGGAGCGTGCGCGCCGCGACGGTTTCACCCAGGCCGAGCTCGACGCCGGCCGCAAGGGCCTGCTGAACGTGCTGCAGCTGCAGCGCGCGCAGGACGGCGCGGTTGCCGGCCAACTGGCGCAGAACCTCTACCTCGGCCGCAGCTTCGCGTTCGCGCAGCAGGTCGACGAGAAGATCGGCGCGGTGACGCTGGAGCAGGTCAACGCGGCGCTGCGCCGCTATTTCGATCCCTCGCGTTGGAGCATCGCCTGGGGCGGTGACTTCAAGGACGGCAACTGAGCGCCGGCCGGGCCACGCCCGGCTTTGCCCCTGACGGCCCGTCGCTGCGACGGGCCGTTTTTGTTTTCAGGCGGCTATGAACGCGCGCAGCCGCGCCAGCGCTTCGTCGGGCCGGTCGCGCCAGGTGCCGTGGCCGGCGCCTTCGATCACGCTGTACTGCAGCCACTGCGGCGGCAGCGCGGCGGCGATGTCCTCGGCGTCGGCGACCGGACACACGGGGTCCTCGGCGCCGGCCAGCACCAGCACCGGGCAGCGCGCTTCGGCCAGGCCGGCGCGCAGGTCCATTGCCGCGTGTTCTTGTTCGTTCCAGCCGAAGAGGATCTCGGGCCTGAAGATGCCGCGGCTGCCGGCCTCGGGGTCGGCCGGCGGCATCGTGTTGTAGAGGTGGCGGCAGTGCTGCTCGTACGCCGCCCAGGTGGCGGCGTCGGGGCGCGTCCAGAAGGCCTCGGCCGCGTCGCGCGCGGCCGCGCCGCCCAGGCGTTCGAACATCGCCAGCTTGCGCGCCAGCTCGAAACGCGGCGCGGTGCTGGACAGGATCACCTTCGCCGGATGCCCCGGGTGGCGCGCGATGTAGCGCTGGGCGACGAAGCCGCCGAAGGACTGGCCGAGCACGATCGGGCGCTCGACGCCGAGCGCGTCGCACAGCCGCACGACGTCGTCGGCGAAGGTGTCCAGCGTCCATTCGTCGGCCGGGCGGCGGTCGCTGCGGCCGTGGCCGCGGTGGTCGACGTAGACGATCTGCGCCAGGTCGGCCAGACGCGAGAACAGCGGCTTGAAGCTCGCGTGGTCGAAACCCGGGCCGCCGTGCAGCAGCAGCAGCGTGGGTTTTTCGCGCAGCTTCGGGCCGTCGGGCACGAAGCCCGGACCCTCGATGTCGACGAAGAGGCGGATGCCGGGCTGGATCTCGATGCGCATGGGTGCTGGGATAGAGGGCGGCAAAGGCCGCGAAGGGATCAGGGCGCCGGGTTGCGGATGCCGGAGGCGACGTGGCCCGCCGGCACGTGGCCGGCGGCGTGTTCGACGTGGCGCGTCTGGTCGTCGAAGAAGAAGTCGGGCTCGAACTCGCGCAGGAACTCGCCCTTGGGCAGGCCGCCGAGGAACATCGCCTCGTCGACCTCGATGTTCCAGGCCATCAGCGTGCGCATCGCGCGTTCGTGCGCCGGCGCGCTGCGTGCGGTGACGAGCGCGGTGCGCAGCCGCATGCCGGTGCCGGCGGCGCGCTGCAGCCGGTGCAGCGCTTCCAGCAGCGGCTTGAACGGCCCTGCCGCCAGCGGCGTCGCCCGGCGTTCGACTTCGTGCGTCTGGAAGGCCGCCAGGCCACCGTCGTGGTAGATGCGTTCGGCTTCGTCGCAGAACAGCACCGCGTCGCCGTCGAAGGCGATGCGCACCTCGTCGGGGTGGGTCTCAGCGGCGTGGCGGCTGTAGGGCAGCACGCGTGCCGCGGCGACGCCGGCGTCGAGCGCGGCGCGCACGTCGGCCTCGTTCGCCGACAGGAACAGGTTGGCCTTCAGCGGCCCCAGGTAGCGCCAGGGCGGGCGGCCGCGCGAGAACATGCCGCGTTCGATCGCCAGCCCGTAGTGCTGGGCCGAGCGGAACACGCGCATCCCCGAGACCGGGTCGTTGCGCGAGAGCACGACGACGTCGACACGCGGCGCGTCGGCGTTGAAGGCGAGCAGCTTTTGCACCAGCGAGAACGCGACCCCGGGCTGCGCCGGCACGTCCAGGCGTTCGAGCTGCAGCCGCATGTAGGCGCGGTCGTCGCCTTCGGTCTCGAAGACCTCGTTTTCCTGCTCGAAGTCGAACAGCGCGCGCGAGGAGATGGCGACGACGAGGCGCGCATCCGGCACGGCGGGGGTGGGGGCGGCTGCGTCCATCGTGGATGATCATAACGACGGGGACGTCATGCGCCGGCGGCACAATCGGCCGTCGTTTCCGGCTTGCGGCCCTTGCCCGCCCTTCGTGATGAAGCCTTCGCTGATGCGCTCGACCCCGGTCCTGCTGGCGCTGTGCGCCGCCTCCGCCTTCGCCGCGCCGCCGCACGAACACGGGGTCGGCCGGCTCGACGTTGCCGTCGAACACGGCCGCGTGACGCTGCTGCTGGAGATGCCGCTCGATTCGCTCGTCGGCTTCGAACACGCGCCGCGCAACGCCGTCGAACGCGAGGCCGCGCGCGCCGCGCTCGCCAAGCTGCACGACGCGGCCCGCCTGTGGCGTGTCGACGCCGCCGCCGGCTGCGCTGCGCCGACGGTCGAAATCGGAGCCGGCCCGATCGAAGCTGGCGAGCACGGCAGCCATGAGCCGGCCCATGCCCACGACGACGGCGACGGCCATGCCGACGCCGAAGCCAGCTTCAGCTTCGAATGCAGCGCGGCCGAGCGCGCCGCCTTCGTCGACACCGGGCTGCTCGAGTCCTTCCCGCGGCTGCGCACCGTCAACGTGCAGCTGGCGACACGCCAGGGCCAGTGGAAGACGCTGCTGACCCGGCCGATGACGCGCCTGCCGCTGGTGCGGTGAGCGCTGCGCTGTCGGTCCGCGCGTTGCGCTACCGCTGGCCGCGCGCCGCCGCGGACACGCTGGCGGTCGAGGCCTGGGACGTCGGCAGCGGTGAAACCGTGTTCCTGCACGGCCCCAGCGGCGGCGGCAAGAGCACGCTGCTGGGCTTGCTGGCTGGGGTGCTCGTCGCGCGCGCCGGCCGCGTCGAGGTGCTGGGCCAGGACTGGGCGGCGCTGCCCGCCGGCCGGCGCGACGCCTTCCGCGCCGACCACGTCGGCTACGTTTTCCAGCAGTTCAACCTGCTGCCCTATCTGAGCGTGCTCGACAACGTGCTGCTGCCCTGCCGCTTCTCGGCGCTGCGGCGTGCACGCGCCGGTGCCGGTGCAGCCGAGGCGCTGCTGGCACGCATCGGCCTGCCGCCTGCGGCCTGGCCGCGGCCGGCGGCCGAACTCTCGGTCGGCCAGCAGCAGCGTGTGGCCGCGGCGCGCGCGCTGATCGGCGCGCCCGAACTCGTGATCTGCGACGAGCCGACCTCGGCGCTGGACGCGCCGCTGCGCGACGCCTTCCTCGATCTGCTGCTCGACGCGGTGCACGAAGCCGGCTCGACGCTGGTCTTCGTCAGCCACGACCAGGGCCTGGCCGGGCGTTTCGACCGCCGCGTCGCGCTCGCCGAGCTGAACGGGGCGGCGCGATGACGCCGCTGGCCGCACTCGCCGCGCGCAGCGCCTGGTCGCGGCGCGGCACGCTGGCGCTGGTGGTGCTGTCGATCGCCTTGTCGACCGCGCTGCTGCTGACGCTGGAGCGGCTGCGCGAGGACGTGCGCGCGAGTTTCGCCCAGGCCGTCAGCGGCACCGACCTCGTCGTCGGCGCGCGCACGGGGCCGGTGCAGCTGATGCTGTACGCGGTGTTCCGCCTCGGCGGCGCGACCAACGACATCTCGATGGCCAGCGTCGAGGCGCTGGCGCGCCAGCCGGCGGTGGCCTGGGTCGTGCCGATCGCACTCGGCGACTCGCACCGGGGCTTCCCGGTCGTCGGCACGACGCCGGCCTACTTCGAGCACTTCCGCTACGGCGACGCCCAGCCGCTGGTGCTGGCCGAAGGCCGCGCGTTCAGCGGCACGCTGGACGGCCTGTACGAGGCCGTGCTGGGCTTCGAGGTGGCGGCGCGGCTGGCTTACCGGCCGGGCCAGCGCATCGTGCTCGCGCACGGCGCCGGCGGCGAACTCGGCGCCGAACACGCCGACAAACCCTTCACCGTCGTCGGCGTGCTCGCGCCCACCGGCACGCCGGTGGGCCGCAGCGTGCACGTCGGCCTGCAGGCGATCGAGGCCATCCACCTCGACTGGGCCGGCGGTGCGCCGCTGCCGGGGCTGGCCATTCCCGCCGAGCAGGCGCGCAAGTTCGACCTGGCGCCCAAACGTGCGACCGCGGTCTTCGTCGGCCTGAAGAACCGGGTCGCGGTCTTTCGCATGCAGCGCTGGGTCGCCGACTACGAGGCCGAACCGCTGATGGCGGTGCTGCCGGGCGTCGCGCTGGACGAACTCTGGGAAGTCGTCGGTGTCGGCGAACGGGCGCTGCTCGCGGTGTCGGTGCTGGTGGCGGCGGTCAGCCTGGCCGGGCTGGTGGCGGTGGTGCTCGCCGGTCTGGGCGAACGCCGGCGCGAGCTGGCGGTGCTGCGCGCCGTCGGCGCCGGGCCGCGCCAGGTGCTGCTGCTGCTGGCGGCCGAGGCGGCGCTGGTGACGGCAGCAGGGGTGGTGACCGGCGCGCTCGCCGCCGCCGCCGGCATCGCGTTCGCCGGGCCGCTGCTGCAGCAGCGGCTGGGCGTTGCGCTCGGCCTGGGCGCACCGACGGCGACGCAGTGGGCCTGGCTCGCGGCGGTGCTGGTGGCCGGTATGCTCGCCGGGCTGGTGCCGGGCTGGCGTGCCTACCGCCTGTCGCTGGCCGACGGGCTCAGCCCGCGCTGATGATTTCCCGAGGACACGACGAGATGCGAACAAGCCTGCTGGCCGCGATGACCGCGGCCTCATTTGCTGCGGTCGCGGCGCCCCCGCTGCCCGGCCTGCCGGCTTCGCAGCCGGCGCTGAGCGGCGCGCCGGCCAAGGCTGCGCCGGGTGCGCCGCGCACCATCCGCTGGGACGAGCTGGTGCCCAAGGACTGGGACCCGCTGAAGGAGTTCAAGGACCTGGACCTGGCCGGCCTGGCCGACGGCGACCCGCGCGCGAACAAGCTGCTGCAACGCATGCGCGAGGTCTGGGACGCGGCGCCGGCGAATCCGGCCATCGTCGGCCAGGCGGTGCGGCTGCCGGGTTTCGTCGTGCCGCTGGAAGAAACGAAGCAGGGCCTGAAGGAGTTCCTGCTCGTGCCGTACTTCGGCGCCTGCATCCACAGCCCGCCGCCACCGGCCAACCAGATCGTGCACGTGCTGGCGCACGCGCCGGTGGCGTTCAAGTCCATGGACACGGTCTGGGTCAGCGGCACGCTGGCGACGGTGCGCACCGATTCGTTCATGGGTGCCGCCAGCTACCGCATCGACGGCGCCGCCGTCGAGCGCTACACGGAGAAGGCGCGTTGAAGACAGCCGACATCACGCGCACGAGCTTCGCCGTGCTCTTCCTGGCGGCGCTGATCGGCGGCTCGCTGTGGATCCTCAAGCCCTTCATCGGCCCGGCGATCTGGTCGACGATGGTCGTCGTCGCCACCTGGCCGGTGATGCTGCGCGTGCAGGCCTGGTGCGGCGGCCGGCGCAGCATCGCGGTCGTGGTGATGACGCTGCTGCTGGTGCTGCTGTTCGCGGTGCCGCTGACGCTGTCGATCGCGACCCTGGTCGAGAACGCCGACCGCATCGTGCAGAGCGCACGCGACGTCGCCGCCTGGCGCCCGACACGCATCGCGCCCGACTGGGTGCTGACGCTGCCGCTGGTCGGCGGCAAGCTGGCGCTGGCCTGGGAGCAGGCGGTGGCCGCCGGCATCGAAGGGCTGCTGGCGCACGTGCAGCCTTACGCGGGCGGTTTCACGCGCTGGTTCGTCGGCGAGATCGGCGACTTCGGCAGCGTCACGTTGCAGTTCCTGCTGACGGTGGTCATCGCTGCGGTGATGTACGCACGCGGCGAGGTCTTCGGCGGCTACGTGCGTGCGTTCGCGGGCCGGCTGGCCGGGCCGCGCGGCGAGGGCGCGGTGAAGCTGGCGGCCGACGCCATCCGCGGTGTTGCGCTCGGTGTCGGCGTCACCGCGGTGGTGCAGGCGGTGCTGGGCGGCATCGGCCTGGCGCTGGCCGGCGTGCCGCTGGCGGGGCTGCTGACGGCACTGATGTTCATGTTGTGCATCGCCCAGATCGGCGCGCTGCCGGTGCTGCTCCCGGCCGCCGCCTGGGCCTTCTGGGGCGGCGAGGTCGGCTGGGGCGTGTTCCTGCTGGTCTGGTCGCTGATCGTCGGCACGCTCGACAACTTTCTGCGCCCGGTGCTGATCCGGCTCGGCGCCGACCTGCCGCTGCTCCTGATCTTCGCCGGCGTCATCGGCGGCCTGCTCGGCTTCGGCCTGGTCGGCATCTTCGTCGGGCCGGTGGTGCTGGCGGTCGCGTTCACGCTGCTGGACAGCTGGATCGAGGAAGGCGGCCCGGCGCCCGAGGACCCGCCGCCGGCGCCGTGAGCCAGGAGCCCGCGCGGTAGAACCCGGCCGTGGCCGATGCCGCGGGATCAAGAACGTGCCCGGGCTCCGGCAGTTCAGCCGCGAGCAGTTGAGCGCAGGCTGACGCGCGTTACGGCAGTCGTCAGACTGACTGGAGCCTGCCTCGCGGAGGGAGGCTGGAGGGTGCGGTCCGACACGCTGGAGCACCCTCGTGGAGGGGGCTCGGGGGAGCCGTGCGTTAAGGCGCAGCTGGGAGTCTGGGCGGCTGCTGCCGCGCAGACTCCTAGGGCGTGCCGATGAACAGGTAGGCGTTGGACGCGCCGTCGCGGCTGCGGCCGACGCCGACGTAGACCGCGCCGATCGGCGTCTCGCCGCCGAGGTAGGCGGTGGCCGAGTCGAGCCAGCCGCTGCGCTGGGTTTCGGTGTAGAGCAGGCCCAGGCGCGCACGCTCCCAGGCCATGCCGAAGCGCATGTCGCCGCGCAGCCCCAGCGGCAGCCGGCCGACGATGCGTTCGGCGCGCAGCTGGCCGTAGCGCATGTCGTCGCCGCGCAGCTGGCCCGAGGCGTAGGCCGACATGTTGAGGAAACCGCCCAGCGTCGCCGCGTCCCAGACCGGCAGCGTGCCGCGTGTCGAGCCGGTCCAGCTCGCGCGTGTGCCCAGCACCCAGTCGCCGTAGGACCAGGCCATGCGTGCGTCGGCGTCGAGCCGGGCGTAGTTGCGCGCCGTCGACGAGAACCAGCCCAGGCGCGCCGCCCAGCCCGAGGACGGGAAGTGCAGCTGGTCGAGCTGGTCCAGGTCCAGCGTCGCCTCCCAGCCGTCCAGCGGCTGGCGGGAGCTCGACAGCGAGGCGTCGCCGGTGTCCACCCGCGGGCGCAGCTCGCCGCGGCGCCGGCCGACGCTGGCCTGGCCGTAGAAGCCCAGGTTGGCGCCCAGGCGCAGCGCCAAGGTGTCGCGCGACACCAGGTATTCGGCGATGCGGTGGTCGTTCTCGAAGACGTCGGCGCGTTCGCGCCGGTAGTTGGCGTCGGCCTGCACGAACCAGGTCTGGCTCGGCTCCAGCGGCTGGTAGAACTGCAGGCTGGCGGCGCTGACGTTGCCGATCTCCAGCTCCAGCATGGCCTCGGCGCCGAGCGTGTTCAGCCAGGTCTTCTGGTAGCCGGCGCGCATCGAGTAGGTCGAGCCCTGGCTGACGTTGGAATCGAAGTTCAGCCCCAGCCGCAGGTAGTCGGGCCCCCAGGGCTTCTCGATCGGCGTGATGCGCAGCACGCGCTTGTCGCGCACCGTCAGCAGCGTGTAGTCGACGCCCTGGTAGTAGCCGTCGCCGTAGGCGCGCACCAGGTCGCGGTTGAGTTCTTCGGTGTTCAGCGCCTCGCCGACGCGCTGCTGCAGGTGGCGGCGCAGGGCGTCGGCGCTGACCCGGTTCAGGCCCGCGATCTCGATGTCGTCGACGCGGTCGATGTCGGGCCGGTGGTCCTCCATCCGCCGGCGCCAGGCCGCGTACTGCGCCTCGGGCACCGCCAGCCGCGCCAGCGCTGGCGCCAGCGCCTCGGCGGCGGCACGGCCGCGGTCGGCGGCCTCGGCGCTGCGGTCGAAGTCGCCCGCGCTGATGCCGCTCAGGTCGGGCTTGATGTAGATGTCGCCGTCGGTCAGCGTCGCCAGCGACTGGGCGACGTTCTGCTCGGTGAGGATGGCCACCATCTGCGCCGTCAGCGACAGCACGCCGGTTACCTCCTCGGCGCGCAGCAGCGGCGAGCCGACGTTGACGGCGATGACGACCTCGGCGCCGCAGCGCTCGTGCACCTCGCGCACCGGCAGGTTGTCGACGATGCCGCCGTCGACCAGGCGGCGGCCGTCCAGGTCCAGCGGCAGCAGCAGCCCGGGCACCGCCATCGAGGCGCGCATCGCCTGCGTCAGGCTGCCCGAGCGCAGCACGACGCGCTCGCCGCTGCCGATGTCGGTGGCGATCATCGACAGTGGCAGCGGCAGCTTGGCCAGGTCGCGCTCGCCCGCCTGGGCGCGCACGATGGTGTTGAAGAACAGCTTGATCTTCTGCCCGGTGACGACGCCTTGCGCGCTGACGATGCCGTCGAGGCCGAAGCCGGCCTCGGTGCCCGATAGGTAGCGGCGCTCGAGCTGCTTGTTGCGGTAGTTCAGCTCGGCGTAGGCCGGGTTGTCGACGAACATGTCGTGCCAGTTGGCCTTGCCCAGTTCCTCGCGCATCGTCTGCGGCGGCACGCCGGCGACCCAGGCGCCGGCCACCAGCGCGCCCATGCTGGTGCCGGCGACGCAGTCCACCGGCACGTGCAGCCGGTCCATCACCTCGAGCACGCCGACGTGGGCCGCGCCGCGCGCGCCACCGCCGCTCAGCACCAGGCCGACACGCGGCCGCGGCGCCGGTTCGGCGTGCAGCGCCGGCACGAAGGCCAGCAGGGTGGCAAAAGTGGCCAGGCGCAGCGAAGTCGTCGTCATGCCCGGCATTGTCCCGCCCCGCCGGGCCCGCGCCGGCCTGCGGCGTACGCGCCCGAGCGAACCGGCGGGCGCGAGGCGGCGCTGTCTATTGCAGGAAGCCGATGCCGCCGCGGCGCGTGCCGGCGCCGGGCAGATCGGTGAGTTCGACGCTGTCGCGCCCGGCCAGGCGGGCGTTGCCGAAGCCGGTCATCCAGGCGCGGCGCATCTCGCGCGGCGCCATCTGCGCCATGCGCTCGAGCACCGCTTCGCCCGGATCCTCGTCGAAGCGCCGGCCCCAGTCGTGGCACTCGCGCAGGCTGCGGTACAGGCGCAGCGCGATCGAGCGTGCGGCGTCGGCGTCGGGCGCCTGGACCTCGAAGACGTTCATCCGGTTCAGGATGGGCTCGGGTATCGCGCGTTCGTCGTTCGCGGTCGCGACCCAGATCACCTGGCTGGCGTCGATCGCGACCTCGGCGAACTCGTCGGTGAACTGGCGCGCGGTGTCGTGTTCGAGCAGCGAGTACAGCGCGCCCAGCGGGTCGTAGGCGTGTTCGCCGCGCGCCTTGTCGATCTCGTCGACGACCATCACCGGGTTCGCGTACTGGCCGTCGACCAGGGTCTCGAAGACCTTGCCCGGGCGCGCCCCCTTCCACTGGCTGGACGCGCCCGACAGCACCCAGCCGGCGGTCAGCGAACTCATCGAGATGAACCCCATGCCGGTGCCCAGCAGCATCGCGACCTCGCGCGCGAAGTGGGTCTTGCCGATGCCGGGCGGGCCCAGCAGCAGCATCGGCGTGATCTCGAGCGCGTCGCGGCTGTCCTGGCATAGCGCGAGCTGGCGCCTGACGTCGTCGAGCACCTCGCCGAAGTTGGGCAGTTCCTCGTACAGGTGCTCCATTGCCGGCAGCCCCGAGGGCTTGACCTGGAAACGTTCGCCGCCTTTCTCGAGCATGCGTTCGTAGGTGCAGCGCAGGCTTTCGTGTTCGCGCGGCGGCAGCTTGGTCAGGCGCTGCTCGACCTCGTCGGGCCGGTAGACGGCGCGCATCTGGGCGATCGGGATGCGGCCCTGGGCGGGCGGCACCGTGACGAGCTCGTGCGACTGCGACATGCACACCTCCGATGAAGGCGATCGACTGCCTGGCTCGATTCCAGCATGCAGATGCCCGCGCCGGGAGCCCGAACCGGCAGGTGAAACCCGGTCAGTTGTGCTGCAGTTAGCAAGAGCTGCGCCCGAATACCTGCCGGGCCGGCACCGAAGAGCGTGAACAGATGCTCGCGCCGGCGTCATATCTGTTTAAGCGCGGCACGAGGCGGTCGACCTGTCGAGTGGAGTCGCGGGCTTTTCTCCGCGCAGGGGAACACCGTGCTGCTTCAACGTCTCTCGATCGGCCGCCGGATGGCGCTCGTGCTCAGCGTCATCCTGGCGCTGTCGGTCGTCTCGGCCATCGTGTCGGTGCTGATGCTGCGTTCGCTGCAAGGCGAGCTCGACACCATGCTGGAGAGACAGCTCAAGGTCGAGCGGGCCAGCGCCGCCTGGCTGTTGCGCATCAACGCCGCCGTGCAGCGCGCCGCCGCGATCGCCAAGAGCAGCGACGCCAGCCTGGTCGAGTACTTCGCTGCGGCATCGGCCCGGTCCAGCCAGGAGACCACCGAACTGCAGAAGACGGTCGGCGCGGCGCTGGACACGCCCCAGGAGCGGGCGCTGTTCGACGAGATCGGGCAGGTGCGCAAGGCTTATCTCGAAGCGCGCGACGCAATCACGCGGCTGAAGAAGGAAGGCGACACGGCCGGCGCCGCCCAAGCCTTCGGCGAGCGCTTCGGGCCGACATCGGCGCGTTACATCGAACGGGTGCAGGCCTTGCTGCAACTGCAGCAGTCCAACCTCGACGTGGCGGCGCAGCGCATCGACGCGCTGCGTGCGCGCATCGTCAACGTGCTCGTCGGCTCCAGTGTCTTCGGCCTGCTGCTGGGCGCCTGGATGGCGTGGCGCCTCACGGCGAGCATCGTCCAGCCGGTGGTCGAGGCTCAGCAGGCCGCGGAGGCGGTGGCGGCGATGGACCTGTCGGCCCAGGCGCGCAGCGACTACCCGAGCGACGAAGTGGGGCGCCTGCTGCGCGCCATCGACGCGATGCGCGACGCGCTGCGGCACACCGTGCAGCAGGTGCGCGGCGCGGCCGACGGCATCGCCACCGCCAGCAGCCAGATCGCCACCGGCAACCAGGACCTGAGCCAGCGCACCGAACACACCGCGGCCAACCTGCAGCAGACCGCCAGCGCGATGGAGGAGCTGACGAGCACGGTGAAGTCCAGCGCCGACGCCGCCGCCCAGGCCAACCAGCTGGCGGGCTCGGCCGCCGACGTCGCCCGCCGTGGCGGCCAGGTCGTCGGCCAGGTGGTGACGACGATGGGCGAGATCAGTGCCAGCTCGCACCGCATCGCCGACATCATCGGCACGATCGACGGCATCGCCTTCCAGACCAACATCCTGGCGCTGAACGCCGCGGTCGAAGCCGCGCGTGCCGGCGAGCAGGGCCGCGGCTTCGCGGTCGTCGCCGGCGAAGTGCGGCTGCTGGCGCAGCGCAGCGCCGACGCGGCACGCGAGATCAAGGGCCTGATCGGCACCAGCGTCGACAAGGTCGAGTCGGGCAGCAAGCTGGTGGCCGACGCCGGCAGCACGATGCAGGAGATCGTCGCCAGCGTGCAGCGCGTCAGCGACATCATCGGCGAGATCACCGCCGCGTCGCGCGAGCAGAGCCAGGGCATCAACCAGGTCAACGGCTCGGTCGGCGAGCTCGACCGGATGACGCAGCAGAACGCGGCACTGGTGGAAGAAGCCACCGCCGCCGCCGGCAGCCTGCAGTCGCAGGCCGGACAACTGGCCGGTCTGGTCGCGACCTTCCGCCTGGGGCGCGAACTCGCCTGATCTGCCGTGCCCCGCCGCAGCCGGCATTGGGCCGCGGGGGTGTCAGACAGTTGTCATCGGCCCGTCAAAACGCTGAAACCTCGCGCCGGGACACTGTGACCCGCCGGCCCATCCCGGGCTGACAGGAGACGACGATGTCGAGCGCCGCCGCCGCATGGATGCCGATCGAGGACCGGGCCCGCCCCGAGCCGCCGGCGTCGGATTTCTGCTGGCGCAGCGAGGCTTTTGCCGAGGACCTGGGCGATTGCGCGGCGCCTGCCGGCGCCGGTCCTGCGCCGCTCCGTGCTGTTCTTCACGCGGCTGGATTCAGATCAAGCGAGCTGCGCGCCGATAAGTACCGGTAGAAGCCCGGATCGTCTCCCGGCAACCGGTGAGACAACCGCATGCTGCTGCACAAGCTTTCGATCGGCCGCCGGATGGCGCTCGTGCTCGCGACGATCCTGCTGCTGTCGGTCGCCTCGGCGATCGTCTCGGTGCTGATGCTGCGCTCGCTGCAGGGCGAGCTCGACACCATGCTCGGGCGCCAGCTCAAGGTCGAACGCGCCGGCGCGGCCTGGCTGGCACGCACCAGTGCCGGCATCCAGCGCGCCGCTGCGATCGCCAAGAGCAGCGACACCAGCCTGGTCGAGTACTTCGCGCCGGCCTCGGCGCTGGCGATCAAGGAAACCAACGAGTTGCAGAAGCAGATCGAGGAGGCGATCTCGTCGCCCGAGGAGCGCACGCGCTTCGACGCCGTCGGCGCGCTGCGCAAGAACTACCTCGCGGCCCGCGACGAGATCTCGCGCCTGAAGAAGGCGGGCGACCCCGCCGGTGCGGCGCGGGTCTTCGCCGAACGTTTCGAGCCGACCTCGGTGGCCTATGTGCACGGCGTGCAGGGCATCGTCGACGGCCAGCAGGCGCAACTGGACGCGGCGGCGCAGCGCATCGACGCGCTGCGCGCGCGCACCGTCAACGTGCTCGTCGGCTCCAGTGTCTTCGGCCTGCTGCTCGGCGCCTGGCTGGCCTGGCGCCTGACGGCGAGCATCGTGCGCCCGGTGGTCGAGGCCGAACGTGCGGCCCAGGCGATCGCGGCGATGGACTTGTCGGGCCAGGCGCGCAGTGGCTACCCGAGCGACGAAGTGGGGCGCCTGCTGCGCGCCATCGACACGATGCGCGACGCGCTGCGGCGCACCGTGCAGCAGGTGCGCGGCGCGGCCGACGGCATCGCCACGGCCAGCAGCCAGATCGCCACCGGCAACCAGGACCTGAGCCAGCGCACCGAACACACCGCGGCCAACCTGCAGCAGACCGCCAGCGCGATGGAGGAGCTGACGAGCACCGTCAAGTCCAGCGCCGACGCCGCCGCCCAGGCCAACCAGTTGGCGGGCTCGGCCGCCGACGTCGCCCGCCGCGGCGGCCAGGTCGTCGGCCAGGTGGTGACGACGATGGGCGAGATCAGCGCCAGCTCGCACCGCATCGCCGACATCATCGGAACGATCGACGGCATCGCGTTCCAGACCAACATCCTGGCGCTGAACGCCGCGGTCGAAGCCGCGCGTGCCGGCGAGCAGGGCCGAGGCTTCGCGGTCGTCGCCGGCGAAGTGCGGCTGCTGGCGCAGCGCAGCGCCGACGCGGCACGCGAGATCAAGGGGCTGATCGGCACCAGCGTCGACAAGGTCGAGTCGGGCAGCAAGCTGGTGGCCGATGCCGGCAGCACGATGCAGGAGATCGTCTCCAGCGTGCAGCGCGTCAGCGACATCATCGGCGAGATCACCGCCGCGTCGCGCGAGCAGAGCCAGGGCATCAACCAGGTCAACGGCTCGGTCGGCGAACTCGACCGGATGACGCAGCAGAACGCGGCGCTGGTGGAAGAAGCCACCGCCGCCGCCGGCAGCCTGCAGTCGCAGGCCGGGCAACTGGCCGATCTGGTCGCGACTTTCCGCCTGGGGCAGCACGCCTTCGCCTGAGGCGGCGTGGCACGAGGCGGCCGCTAGCGGCCGGCAGGTCGTGAGCTTTTCGGCGGCCGACCGGCCTTTGTCGTGACATCCGTCACGGCAAACCAGCGATTTCGCTTAATCAGTGAAAACCCATGCCGAAAGCAGGCTAGTAGAAGTCCGGGTCTCTCGCCTGGTCGCACCGGTCAAGAAGTCGCATGCTCCAACGTCTTTCCATCGGCCGCCGCATGGCGGTCGTGCTCGCCACCATCCTGGCGCTGTCCCTGGCCTCCGCCGTCGTCTCCGTCCTGATGTTGCGCACGCTGCAGGGCGAGATTCAGGACATGCTCCAGCACCGGCTGCAGGTCGAGCGCATGAGCGCCGACTGGCTGCAGCGCCTGAACGTCGGCCTGCAGCGTGCCGCGGCGATCGCCAAGAGCAGCGACCCGACGCTGGCCGACTACTTCGCGCCGATCAACGCCGAGGCCTCCAAGGGCTCGGCCGAGCTGCAAAAGCGTGTCGACCAGGCGCTGACCCTGCCCGAGGAGCGGGCGGTGTTCGACCGCATCGGCGTCGCACGCAAGAACTACCTCGCGGCGCGTGACGCCGTCAGCGAGGCCAAGAAGACCGGTGACATGGGCGCAGCGGAGCGCGCCTACGCCGAGCAGTTCGACCCCGCTGCCAAGGCCTATGTCGTGGCGGTACAGGCGCTGGTCGACCTGCAGCAGAAGAGCCTGGACGACGCCGCCCAGCGTGTCGAAGCGCTGCGCGCGCGCACGGTGCAGGTTCAGGTCGCCGCGAGCGTTGTCGGCCTGCTGCTCGGCGTTTTCCTCGCCTGGCGTCTGACGCTGAGCATCGTGCGCCCGGTGGTCGAAGCCGAACGCGCCGCCGAGGCGGTGGCGGCGATGGACCTGTCGGGCCAGGCGCGCAGCGACTACCCGAGCGACGAAGTGGGGCGCCTGCTGCGCGCCATCGACGCGATGCGTGACGCGCTGCGGCGCACCGTGCAGCAGGTGCGCGGCGCGGCCGACGGCATCGCCACCGCCAGCAGCCAGATCGCCACCGGCAACCAGGACCTGAGCCAGCGCACCGAACACACCGCGTCCAACCTGCAGCAGACCGCGGCCGCGATGGAGGAGCTGACCAGCACCGTCAAGTCGAGCGCCGACGCGGCAGCCCAGGCCAACCAGCTGGCGGTGTCGGCGGCCGACGTCGCCCGCCGCGGCGGCGAGGTCGTCGGCCAGGTGGTGACGACGATGGGCGAGATCAGCGCCAGCTCGCACCGCATCGCCGACATCATCGGCACGATCGACGGCATCGCGTTCCAGACCAACATCCTGGCGCTGAACGCCGCGGTCGAAGCCGCGCGTGCCGGCGAGCAGGGCCGCGGCTTCGCGGTCGTCGCCGGCGAAGTGCGGCTGCTGGCGCAGCGCAGCGCCGACGCGGCACGCGAGATCAAGGCGCTGATCGGCACCAGCGTCGACAAGGTCGAGTCGGGCAGCAAGCTGGTGGCCGACGCCGGCAGCACGATGCAGGAGATCGTCACCAACGCCCAGCGCGTCACCGACATCATTGCCGAGATCAGCGCCGCGGCCCACGAGCAGAGCCAGGGCATCCACCAGGTCAACGGCTCGGTCGGCGAGCTTGACCAGATGACGCAGCAGAACGCGGCGCTGGTGGAAGAGGCCACCGCCGCCGCCGGCAGCCTGCGCACGCAGGCGTCGCAGCTGGCCGAGCTGGTGTCGACCTTCCGCCTCGGGCGCGAGACCGCCTGAGCGGCGGCCGCGGCCCGCGGCCGCTCAGTGCACCCAGCTGTTGAGCTGGATGATCGGCAGCATGACCGCCAGCACGATCAGCATCACGACGCCGCCCATCGCGACGATCAGCAGCGGCTCGAGCACGGTGGCCACCGCCATCGCCCGGCGCTGGACCTCGGCGCCGAGCTGGGTGGCGGCGCGCTGCAGCATCACCGGCAGCTGGCCGGTCTGCTCGCCCAGGCGCGCGAACATCGCCAGCAGCCCGGGGAAACGTTTCTTCGCCGCCAGCGCCGCGGCCAGCGGCGCGCCTTCGCGCACCTGCACCAGCGCGTCGAGCGCGTCGGCGCGCATCGCGCGGTTGCCCAGGGTCTCGGCCGCCGCCTGCAGCGCCTTCAGGATGGGCACGCCGGCGCCGGCCAGCATCGCCAGCGTGCCGGCGAAACGCGCCGCGTTGTAGCCGCGCGTGAGCCGGCCGACCAGCGGCAGGCGCAGGAAGGCGGCGTCGCTGCGCTCGCGGAAAGCCTCGCTGCGGCGCGCGAACACGAAGCCCGAGACGCCCGCCACCAGCGCCAGCACCAGCGCCCAGCCCCAGTGACGCACGAAGTCGCTGACGGCCATCATCAGCACCGTCAGCAGCGGCAGCGTCTGCTTGGTGTTGCTGAACACCGTCGCCACCTGCGGCACGACGTAGGTGACGAGGAAGGTGACGATGACGAGCGCGATCGCCGAGACGATCGCCGGATACAGCATCGCGCCCAGCAGCTTGCTGCGCAGCGCCTGGCGGTCCTCCAGGTCCTGCGCCAGGTTCTCGAGCACGGCGCCGAGCGCGCCGCTCTGCTCGCCGGCGGCCACCACCGCGCGGTAGACATCGTCGAACTCGCGCGGCGCGGTCGCCAGCGCCCGTGCGAACGGGCTGCCGGCGTTGACCTCGCTCCTCAGGTGCGCGAGCAGCTCGCGCTGGCGCTGGTCTTCGGCTTCGTCGGCGAGCGCGGTGAGCGCCCGCTCCAGCGGCAGCCCCGAGCCCACCAGCCCGGCGAGCTGGCGTGTCCAGACCGCCAGCCCGGTGGTGTTGAAGACGCGGCGCGAGAAGCGCGAGGCGTTCGTGCCTTCGGCCGCCGGCGCGCCCACCGGCGCCACCGACAGCGGCACCAGGTTGCGGGCGCGGATCTGGGTGCGTGCGGCGCGGGCGTTGTCGGCGTCGAGCAGCCCCGACTGCTGCTTGCCGGTGGCGTCCAGCGCCTCGAAGCGGTAAGCCGGCATCGCCTTCAGTCCCGCGTCACGCGGATGACTTCCTCGGCCGAGGTCAGGCCGGCCGCGATCAGGCGCTCGCCGTCCTCGCGCATCGAGTTCAGGCCGTTGGCGCGCGCCGCCGCGGCCAGGTCCTGCTCGGAGGCGCGCTCGTGGATCAGCGTCTGCACCGCCTCGTCGACGACCATCAGCTCGTAGACGCCGGTGCGGCCCTTGTAGCCGGTGTGGCTGCAGCGTTCGCAGCCCACCGGGTGCCAGCGGCCTTCGCCGTCCTGGCGCTTGCACGCCGGGCAGAGCTTGCGCACCAGGCGCTGCGCCAGCGCGCCCAGCAGGCTCGAGGACAGCAGATAGGGCTCGACGCCCATGTCGATGAGCCGCGTGACCGAGGACGGTGCGTCGTTGGTGTGGATCGTCGCCAGCACCAGGTGGCCGGTGAGCGAGGCCTGGATCGCGATCTGCGCGGTCTCGTAGTCGCGGATCTCGCCGATCATGATGACGTCCGGGTCCTGGCGCAGGATGGCGCGCAGCGCCTTCGCGAACGTGAGGTCGATCTTCGGGTTGACCTGGGTCTGGCCGATGCCGGGCAGCTCGTACTCGACCGGGTCCTCGACCGTCAGCACGTTGGTCGTCGCGGTGTCGACGCGGCCGAGCGAGGCGTACAGCGTCGTCGTCTTGCCGCTGCCGGTGGGGCCGGTGACGAGCACGATGCCGTGCGGCTGCTGGATCAGGCGCTCGAAGCGCGACAGCACCTCGCCGTCCATGCCCAGGCCTTCGAGCGTGAACTTCGACTCGGCCTTGTCCAGCAGGCGCAGCACCGCGCGCTCGCCGTGCGCCGAGGGCAGCGTCGAGACGCGCACGTCGATCGCGCGGCCGCCGATGCGCAAGCTGATGCGGCCGTCCTGCGGCAGGCGTTTCTCGGAGATGTCGAGCTCGGCCATGATCTTCAGCCGGCTGATCAGCGCCGCGTGCAGCGCCTTGTTCGGCTGCACCACCTCGCGCAGCGTGCCGTCGACACGGAAGCGCACGCTCGAGCTGCGTTCGTAGGGCTCGATGTGGATGTCGCTCGCGCCGTCCTTGGCCGCCTGCGTCAGCAGCGCGTTGAGCATGCGGATGATGGGCGCGTCGTCGGCGGCTTCGAGCAGGTCCTCGACTGCCGGCAGCTCCTGCATCATGCGCGACAGGTCGACGCCGCTCTCGACTTCGCCGATCACGGCCGCGGCGCTGCCGCCGCCGCCGGCGTAGGCGACCGAGATGCGCTGCGACAGCGTGGCGCTGGGCTCGTGTTCGAAGGCCGTGACCTCGAACAGCCGCGTGACCTCGGCCAGCGCCGCCGGCGGCGTGGTCTCGCCGGCCCAGAGCACGAGCTGGCCGTCGTCCTCCAGCAGCAGCGTGTTCGCCTTGGCGAAGGCGTAGGGCAGCGGGTGTCGGGTGGCCATCGGCTTACGGGGTGGTGGCGGGCGTGACGTCGTTGGGCGCGGGCGCGACCGGCTCGACCAGCGGCGGCTTGGCCGGCTGCGCCGGCTGCGGCGTGGTGTTGGGCAGCGTCGGCAGCACCGGCGCTTCGTCGATGCGCAGGATCGTGCTCGGTATCGGCTGTGCGTCCTGCTGGCGGGCGCGGATCTGGTCGTAGCGGTCCAGCGACAGCTTGGCCGAGCTGTCGGCGTCGCGCATCACCACCGGGCGCAGGAAGACCATCAGGTTGGTGCGCTTCTTGGTGCGGCTCTCGCTGCGGAAGAGCGCGCCGATGCCCGGGAGGTCGCCCAGCAGCGGCACCTTGGATTTTTCCTCGACGTAGCTGTCCTGGACCAGGCCGCCGAGCACGATGATCTGGCCGTCTTCGACGACGACCTGCGACTCGATCGAACGTTTGGTCGTCGACGGCCCGGCGTTGCTCGTGCCGACGGTGGCCGTCGACAGCACGCTGGACTGCTCCTGGTAGATCGTCATGCGCACCGTGCCGCTCTCGCCGATCTGCGGCCGGATGCGCAGCGTGATGCCGACGTCCTTGCGCTCGATGGTCTGGAACGGGCTCGAGGTCGAGGTGCCGGTGTTGGTGTACTGGCCGGTGATGAAGGGCACGTTCTCGCCGACGACGATCTTGGCTTCCTCGTTGTCCAGCGTGACCAGGTTAGGCGTCGAGACGATGTTGGTGTTGGTCTGGCTCTGCAGCAGGGTGGCCAGCGCACCGAGCGCGTAGGTGCCGCCGTAGCGCTTGAGCAGGCCGATGTTCAGGCCCTCGCCGACCGAAAGGCCGCTGGTGTTGCCACTGGCGGCGGCGGTCGTGATGCTGAGGATGTTGCCGCCGGTGTTGCTGAAGTTGGTGCCGGCGAACAGCCCGGTGCTGTCGCCGTCCTTGCCCAGCAGCCCCTGCCACTGGAAGCCGAACTCGGCGGCGTTGTCGCCGGCGACCTCGACGATCAGGCTCTCGATGTAGACCTGGGCGCGGCGCGAGTCGAGCTGCTCGATCATCGCGCGCACCTGGCGGTACAGCGGCTCGGGCGCGGTGATGATCAGCGAGTTCGTCGCCGGGTCGGCCTGGATGAAGCCGCCGGTCGTCGGCTGGCCCGAGGCCGTCACCGGCGCCGTCGCCTGCGCGGAGGCCGCGCCGCTGTTGTTCTGGTTGCCGGGCGACGGCGGCGTGTTCTGCGTCGTCGTCGCCGTGGTCAGCGAGCCCGGCGTCGTCGACCCGGTGCTGCCGCTGCCGCCGCTGGTGCCGAAGGCGGCGCGCAGCACGGTGGCGAGCTTGACGGCGTCGGCGTTCTTCAGGTGCACGACCCAGAGCCCGCCGCTCGGGCCCAGGCCGCTGGCCGGGCGGTCGAGCTTGGCGATCGCGGCGCGCACGCCGGCCAGGCGCGCGGCGTTGGGCGCGCGGATGATCAGCGAGTTGCTGCGTGCGTCGGCGACGACGGTGGTGCCGCCGGCGCCGGCGGCCGCGCCCGGCGCGGTGACGGTGCTGCCGGTCTCGGCCAGGCGCTGCACCAGCGGTGCCAGGTCGGAGGCGACGGCGTGCTGCAGCGGCACGACCTCGAGGTCGGTCGCGGTCGGCTGGTCGAGCGCGGCGATGATGCGGGCGATGCGCTGCAGGTTGTCGGCGTAGTCGGTGATGACCAGCGAACTCGAGCCCGGGTTCGAGTTGATCGTGTTGTTGGCGCTGATCAACGGCCGCAGCACCGCGACGAGGTTGTTCGGGTTCTCGTAGCGCAGCTGGAAGATCTGGGTGATGACCTGGTCGCCGCGCACGCCGCTCTCGCCCACCGACACGGTGCCGGTCTGCAGCTTGGCGTCGGCCTCGGGCACGATCTTCAGCAGGCCGCCGCTCTCGATGACCGCGAAGCCCAGGCCGCGCAGCGCGGTCTGGAAGGTCTGGTAGGCCTGCTGCACGCTTTGCGGCTGCTCGCTGTAGACGGTGATCTGGCCCTTGACGCGCGGGTCGACGGCGATCTGGCGGTCGATCATCGCGGCGAAGGCGCGGGCGACGGCGTCGATGTCGGCGTTGACGAAGTTGACGGTCACCGGCGCACGCGGGCGCTGCGCGGCGGCCGGCGCTGACGCCAGCTGGGCGGCGGCGGCCAGGCACAGCGCGGCGGTGAGGTGGCGCGAGGGTTTCATGCTCATCCGATCGAAATGACGGCCTTGGTGCCTTGGCGGCGGCCGATGATGTTCAGCAGATTGTTCAGGACCGGCTCCGAGCCCGGCTCGGCACTGGCCTCGCCGCGCAGGCGCAGGCCGCGCGCCGACCACTGGCCGTCGCCGGACAGCAGCAGCGGGCCCTGCAGCGTCGACAGCGTCAGCCGCGGCACGTCGCCGCCGGCAAGCGCAATGCGGTAGCTGCCCAGGCGGTCGAGCGTCGTCAGCCGCGACGACAGGTTGTCGGCGGCGAGCGTCGCGCCGCCGGCCAGGCTCCAGCGCCCGGCGGCCGACTCGGCGACCAGGCCCTGGCTCGCGAGCGCGAGCGAGCCGCCCAGCCCGAGCGTGTTGAAGGGCGTGCCCAGACCGGCGAGCCAGGCCGCCGGCCAGCGCCCCACCGGCCCGGCCGGCAGCGTGACGCGCCAGCGGCCCAGGCCGGCTTCGACACGCAGCGCCAGTTCGCCGTCGATGCAGCAGGCCTGGCGCGCGCGCAGCATGATGCCGGCGCCGGCCGGCCGCAGCGTCCAGTGCAGGCGTCCGGGCAGCGCGGCGGCGTCGCGGCTGCCGGGGCCGCCGGTCAGTACCGCGACGGCGCTGCCGTTCCAGATGCTGCCCTGGGCGTCGGCGAGCAGGAAACGCTCGCCGCTGGCACGGGCCAGCGCGCCGGTGAGCCAGGCCGCAGGGGCGAAGGCGACGAGTGCCACGGCCGTGCCCAGCAGCGCGCCGCCGACGGCCCAGCGCCGTCCGATGCGCCGTCCCGGGTTCCAGTCGGCTGCCAAGGGCTTCATGCTCCGGCCCCGAAGGCGACGACGATGCTGCCGCTGTAGCCGCCGGCGCCGCGCGTCAGCTGGGCTTCGACCGGGCGCGCCCGGGCGCCGGATCGCACCTCCGCGAGCCAGGCCTGGAGCTCGCCGGTGCCGGCGTTGTCCAGCGTCAGCACCGCGCGCTCGCCCTGCAGCGACAGGCGGCCGTGCGGCCCCAGGCGCTCGCTGGCGGCACGCAGCGCGGCAGCGGCCTGCTCGGCGTTGACCGGCGGCGTCGCGCGCAGCTCGCGCGCTTCGGCGGCCAGCCGCTGCATCGCCTGCAGCTCGGTGTCCAGGGCCTCGATCTGCGCCGGCGCGCTGGCCAGCGTGCGCCAGGCCGGCTGGATCGCGAGCGCGAAAAAGAGGTAGCAGCCGACGACGGCGGCGGCGACGGCGACGAGCGCACGCTCGCGCGGCGCGAGCTGCGTCCAACGTGCCTTCAGCGGGGCGAGACGGGCGGCGTTCATGCTGCTGCTCCGCTGCGCACCAGCGTGATGCGGCCGTCGGCGACTTCGACGCCGTAACCGGCCGGGCGCAGCCGGTCGCGGAAGGCGGCGATCTCGGGCTCGCTCCAGCCGGCCGCGGCCAGCGTCAGCCGGCCGGCTTCGAAGCGCAGCGTCTGCGCCGGGCCCTGGCCTTCGGGCCAGGCGGCGGCGGCGGCGGCCAGCAGCACCTCCAGGTCGCCGTCACCGGCACGGCCGGCGGCGGCGCGCAGGCGCTCGGCTTCGCGCCGCATCTGCAGCGGCGCGTCGATCACGGCGCGCACGCCGGGGAAACTCTGCTGCAGCAGCGCCGTCATCGCCGTGCGGCGTTCGTCGACCGCACGCCGCTGCTGCCAGGCCCAGGCGTTCAGGCCGACGAGCTGCACCAGCACCAGCGCCGCGGCGCCCCAGCGCACCGGGCGCCATTCGGGGCTCAGCAGCCGGCGCGCGGCGTCGCGCAGCAGGCGCATGCCGCGCTGGCGCGGCGCGAGCTCGAACTGGCGCAGGTTCCAGGGTGAACGTGCCGCCTGCAGCGCACGTTCGGCCTCGGTGAGCACGGTGACGGGCACACCGATGAACTTCTCCGCGGCCGCGGCCGCGGCCGGCGTCGCGGTCCAGTGCAGCGTGCCGGGATCGGCCGGCAGCAGCGCGCGCGCCAGCGTGCCGGCGCTGTCGAGGCAGGCCAGGCCGTCCTCGCGCACCAGCGACAGCCAGGGCGCGGCGTCGCTGGCGGCGTCTGGCGGGCTGAAGAAGTGGCCGCCGGCCGTGCCGGGCAGCGCGGACGGCACGATGCGGTCGAGCACGACACCGGCGGCTTCGAGCTGGGCGATGACGCCGGCCAGCCAGCCGCGGTGCAGCACCGCGACCCAGGCCGTGGCGCCGGCGGCGGCCTGCGGCGCGAGCGCGAAATGCAGCGCGTCCTCGTCGTCGAGCAGCAGCTCTTCGAGCACGCCGGCGAGTGCCGCGCGCAGCCGCGCTGGCGGCGCCTTGGGCAGCGTGATGCGCTGCCAGGCGACGTCGGCGTCGGCCAGCACCGCGAGCACGCTGTCGGCGCGCGGCAGCAGCGCGGGCGCGGCGCGGCCCGAGGAGCCGACCGCCAGGCCGTCGGGGCTGAAGACGTAGTCGACCTCGGCGAGCGTGCGCGGCGGCGCCGGCTCGTCCGCCGCGCGGGAACCCAGGCGCTGGCGGGGAGGGATCTGGAGCACGAGAACGGACATGCGGGCTATTGTGGCGGGCTCATGTGAAGCGGATGTCGCTCACGCCGCAGCGTGACGACGTCGCGGCCCTGGTCGGCGCCGCGGCGCTGGACCAGCGATTCCTGCTCGACGACGCGGTCCTCGAGCCGCAAGCGGCCGCGCACCTCGAAGTACGAGCTGCTGACGGCGACGCGGCTCTTGTCGAGTTTGGTGGTGCCTTGCGGCAGCAGCGCCTCGATCGCCTCCAGGTTGTCGAAGGGGCTGCGCTGGCGCGTCTGCACCAGGCGTTCGGCGCTGCCCAGGTCCAGGCCGTCGATCGCGGCCACCAGCACCTCGCGCGGCGCGGTGTTGGCGTTGACGGGCGTCTGCGCCGGCAGCAGCGTGACGTAGGCGCCGAGCCGGGCGACGGTGGCGCTGTCCAGGCCCAGCCAGACGAGGTCGGCGACGCGCGCCGGCGGCAGCGGCGCGTCGGCCGCGTCGCCGCTGTTCTGCGCCGCCCATGCGGCGGCCAGGCCCTGCGCCAGCCGCGCGGGCGTGTCGGTCGGCACGCCCGCGGCTTCGCACAGGCGCTGCAGCGCCTTGAGCTCCAACTGCGAGATCTTCCCCTCCCCGTCGACGAGGTTGCGCAGGTTGTACTTCGCCTGCGCATCGCTGATGGCCCCCGAGATGAAGGCTTCGGGGCCGCCGTCGGCGTTGTTGTCGCGGTCGGCGGCGAGAAAGCTCGACAGCCGGGCTTCGGCCAGCGGTGTCGCCCAGGGCTCGCCGAGGTGGTCGATGCTGCCGGTGCGCGCGTCCTCGCGCAGGATCAGCCGCGCCCAGTCGAGCGCGGCGTCGAGGATCCAGCTCGACTGCACCGAGGCGCGCTCGGCGGCTTCGATCTGCACCGCGCGTGTCTGCTGCCAGGCCATGCCGGCGGCCAGCGTCGCCACCAGCGTCAGGATCAGCATCGCCAGCAGCAGCGCGGCGCCGCGCTCGCGGCGCGCGCTCACTGGGGCACCCTTCGGCCTGGCGGCCGGTCCCGCCGAGCGGGAATGAGCCCCGGACAAGTCCTGAGGGCTCATGAAGCGCCTCCGGGCGCCAGCACCAGGTCGCGCGTCAGGCGGCCGGTGGCGGTGTCGAGCATCAGGCGCACGCCGTCGGGCAGCGCCTCGCTGCTGCGGGTGCCGCTGGCTTCGCCGTCGTTGCTGGTGCCGTTGCTGGTGCCGTTGCTGGTGCCGGCGCTGGACTGGGCGTTGGACCAGGCGTTGCCGCGGTAGAAGTAGAGCTGCCACGCGCTGACGCCTTCGAGCAGCCGCACCTGCTGCGGCTCGGTGCCCAGCAGCTGCTGGCTGCGCAACCAGGCCTGCTGCAGCGGCTGCAGCCGCGTCGTCGCCGGGCTCGCCCAGCGTTGCCAGACACCGTCGGCCAGCGTCCAGACGACGACCGCGACGCCGCCTTCGACGCGGCGTGTCAGGCGCAGGTGGCGGCCGTCGAACTGCAGCGGCGGCGCGGCGCCGGTGTCGTGCAGCGCCTCCAGGTCCTGCTGCCACTGCGTCAGGATGGTGTTCAGGCGCGCCGCGCGGTCCACCGCCTGGCTTGTCGCCTCGCGTGCCCGCACCATGCCGTCGACACCGCGCCAGGCCAGGCCCGCGAGCACGGCCATGATCGTCAGCGCGACCAGCACCTCGACCAGCGTGAAACCGCGGCTGCGGGCGTGGCGGGCCATCTCAGTAGCGCGACAGCACGGTCGACAGCGTCAGCAGCGGCCGGCCGTCGGCGTCGCTGATGCGCGCGTCGACGCGGCGGAAGTTGGGATTCGGCGTCGCGTTCGTCTGCACGACGCCGCGGTAGGGGCGGCCCAGCTGTTCGCAGTCGAAGGTCTCTTCGCCGATGCCGGGCAGCTGGCGCGCCAGGCGCAGCGCGGCGAGCCGGTTTTCGGCGCACCACTGCGCGGCGCTGACGTCGGCCAGGCGCTGGGCGTTGTCGGTCAGCGCGCCGGCCGCACGCAGCCCGGCGGCAAGCGCGACGGCGACGATGGCCACCGCCACCAGCACCTCGATCAGCGTGAAACCGCGGCTGGTCCTCATGGCGCTTCGGGCGCCGGCACGACGGCGAACGGCGACAGGCCGTCGCTGGCGATGTCGACGCGGCGGTCGTCCAGCCGCAGCACGATGCGCTGCGGCGGCAGGATGGCCTCGGGGCCGAGCACGACCTGGTTGCCGCCGACGACCTGCGCCGTGACCCCGGCGTCGAGC
>NZ_NRRU01000016.1 GCF_016583785.1 Rubrivivax gelatinosus
TGAACATCTCGAGCATGCGCCGCGTGACGAGGAAGCCACCGAAGACGTTGACCGCGCACAGCGCCACGGCGAGAACGCCCATGGTCTTGCCCAGGTCCGTCTCGGTCAGCGCCGCCGCCAGCATCGCGCCGACGATCACGATCGCCGAGATCGCGTTCGTCACCGCCATCAGCGGCGTGTGCAGGGCCGGCGTCACGTTCCACACCACGTGGTAGCCCACATAAATGGCCAGCACGAAAATGATCAGGTTCGTGACGGTATGGCTGACGATTTCCATCTCCGCCTCCTTCAGTTCTTCTTCAACTCGCCGCCCTGCGCCATCAGGCAGGCAGCCACGATGTCGTCGTCGGCCGGGATCGCGAACGCGCCCTCCTTCGTCACGACCAGCTTGAGAAAATCGAGCACGTTGCGCGCGTACAGGCTCGAGCTGTCGGCCGCGACAAGCGCCGGCAGATTGGTCTCGCCGATGATCGTCACGCCGTGCTTCTTCACCGTCTGCCCGGTCTCGGTCAGCGGGCAGTTGCCGCCGACACCGTCCGGGCCGCGGCCCGCGGCCATGTCGACGATCACCGAGCCCGGCTTCATGCTCTTGACCATCTCCTCGGTGATCAGCACCGGCGCGGCGCGCCCGGGGATCAGGGCCGTCGAGATGACGATGTCGGCCTGCGCCACACGCTTGGCGACCTCGACCTTCTGGCGCTCGAGCCAGCTCGGCGGCATCGGCCGCGCGTAGCCGCCCACGCCTTCGGCCGCTTCCTTCTCTTCGGGCGTCTCGTAAGGCACCTCGATGAACTTGGCGCCCAGCGACTCGACCTGCTCCTTGACGCTGGGGCGGACGTCGGACGCTTCGATGACCGCACCCAGCCGCTTGGCCGTCGCGATCGCCTGCAGACCGGCCACGCCCACACCCAGGATCACGACACGTGCGGCCTTGATCGTGCCGGCCGCCGTCATCAGCATCGGGAACAGGCGCTGGTAGCGGTCGGCCGCCATCATCACGGCCTTGTAGCCGCCGATGTTGGCCTGGCTGGACAGCACGTCCATGCTCTGCGCACGCGTCGTGCGTGGCGCGGCTTCGAGCGCGAACGCGGTCAGCCCTGCACTCGCCAAGGCCTGCAGCCCGGGCTTGTCGAAGGGGTTGAGCATGCCCACCAGCACCGCGCCCGGCTTCATCAGCGCGAGTTCGTCGGCGTCCGGGCTCCTGACCTTGAGCACCAGCTCGGCAGCCAGCGCACCCGCGCGGTCCGTGATCTCCGCACCGACGGCCGCATACGCTTCGTCGGGTGCGCTTGCCGCCACCCCCGCGCCGCTCTGCACCTTCACGGTGTGGCCCTGGGCCTTCAGTTTTTTCGCCGTCTCCGGGGTGACGGCGACCCGGGTTTCCCCGAGGTACGTCTCCAACGGCACTCCGATGTTCATGACCACAGTTCTCCTCGGAAGACAGGGCCTGACGGCCGCCGTCTCCGGTGTATTACGTATCTCACGATGCACCCGCTATTTCATCCAAACAGTGGATAAGGCGAGGCGCTCGCACTAGACTGACGTGCCGCCTGCGCAGGGCGGCGCAGGCAACCGCAGTACGGCATCAGGTGGACACCGCCAAGCTTCTCGAACTGCCCCTGATGAGGGGCTTCTCGCAACCGCTGCGGCACGCAATCGCCGACGGTTCCAAGGTCCGGACCTACCCGAGCAACTCGGTCGTGTTCCCGCAGGGCACGCACCCCGGTGGCGTGGTCTACACGCTCACCGGCATGCTGTTCTCGTGGATCTCGAACGCCGAGGACGAACGCATCCTGCTGACGCATTTCCATCCGGACCGCCTGCTGCTCGTGAACAACACGCTGCAGCATAGGCCGCTGGATTTCGAGCTCTACGCCGTCACGCGCGTCGAGCTGCTGCTGATCCCCAGCCACGTGTTCGTGCACCTGCTGGAACACTTTCCCGAGTTCCAGGCCTTCGTCATCAATGGCCTGGGCCAGACGCTGGACGACATGCGGCTGGCGCTGCGCACGCACAAGGCGGGCAGCAAGGAGCAGTGTGTCGCCCAGTTCCTGGTGCACTGCTGCGGCTGGAGCGCGATCCCGCAGCAGCAGTTGCCGTTCTCGATCGAGTTCATCTCCGACTGCCTGCGCCTGTCGCGTCCCTTCGTCGCCAAGACGCTCAAGCGCTTCGCGCAACTGGGCATCATGGGTTCGAAGTACGGCAAGACCATCGTGCTCGACCTGGAAAGGCTGCGCGACATCGCCGCCAACGGTCTGCACCACCTGGAGCAGACCGTTGCCGATGCCGCCGATCCGGACACGCCGGATCTGGCGGACACGGCCGAGGCGGGCAGGCTGCCGCACGACGGCTCCAACTTCAGGCTTGACGCCTGAGCTGCAGGATCTCGCGCGCCTCGTCCGGCGTCGCGACTTCCTTGTCGACCTCGGCCGCCAGGCGCTTGACGCGCTCGACGAACTCGACGTTGCTCTTCGCCAGCTGGCCCTTGCGGTAGAAGATGTTGTCTTCCATGCCGACGCGCACGTGGCCGCCCAGCGCCAGGCAGGCGAGCTGGATCGGCAGATGGCCCTTGCCTATGCCCAGGCCGCCCCAGGTGAAGTCCTCGCCCACGGCCTCGCGGCAGGTGTCCAGCAGGAACATCAGGTTGCGCACTTCGGCCGTCATGCCGCCGGGCGCGCCGAGCACGAACTGGAAGTGCGGCCGATGCTGCAGCAGGCCTTTGCGGCGGTAGTAGGCGATGTTGTAGATCATCCCGGCGTCGAAGATCTCGTACTCGGGCTTGACGCCGCAGGCCGCGGTCTCGATCGCCAGCTTCTCCAGGAAACGCGGGCTGTTCTCGAAGATCGTCGAGTGCGCCCAGTTCATCGTGCCGGCGTCGAAGGAGCAGATCTCCGGGCGCAGCTGCTGGAACGGCTTCATCCGGATCTCGTCGGTGAGGCCCAGGCCGCCGGAGGTCGTCAGGTTGATGACGATGTCCGCACGGGCGCGCACCAGGCGCACGGTCTCGGCGAACTTGTCGAAGTCCATCGAGGCCTTGCCTTCGTCGTTGCGCACGTGGATGTGCGCGATCGAGGCCCCCGCCTCCCAGCAGCGCACGATCTCGTCGGCTTCTTCCTGCGGCGTCAGCGGGATGTACGGCGTGTCGGCCTTGCTCGGCCACGCACCGGTGCACGCGACGGTGCAGATCACTTTGTTGCTGAGGTTCATGTCAGTCTTTCCGTCGTTCGACCGAGCACCCGCGAGAGCCCGGCCGGCCAGCCCCGCGCCCGCCAACGGACGCGGCACCGGCAGATGTTCAGCAGCGCCTCGCTAACCGTCCGGGCCCTGCCGAACGAGTCAAGCTGCCGCAGTGGCCCGGCTTTGCCGGGTCACTTGCGGCGCCCCCTTGAGGGGGAGCGCCGAAGGCGCTTCGGGGGTGGGCCTTAATAAGTGCCGTACTTGTAGACGCGATCGGGCACGGGATTCAGGTCGTCCTCGTCGATCTCGGCGACCAGGCGCACCCACGAGCCGTCGCCCATGTACCAGCGGATCGGGAAGCCCATGATCTTGAAGCGCTTGCCGACCACCTTCTCGATGTCGCCGCCGACGTTCTCGTAGCCCATGATCCCGTTGCCCAGGATCAGGTTGTGGCACGGTTCCCATTCGGGGAAGTCGTCCTTGACCTCGCGGCCGGTGCGCTCGCGGTACTCGTCCATCAGGCGCGGCACCAGCGGGCCGGTGCCGTGCGGGCCGATGGCGGTGTGCAGCGGGTGGTCCAGCGCCTGCTGGTCGACGCCGACGGCCTTCACGCCCTTCTTGACGAACCATTCGCCGGCGCTGCGGCCCAGGCCCGGCGCGTAGTGGTAGTACTTGGTGTTGTCGCCGTAGTACTTGTGCCAGCCGGTGTGCACGATGACGATGTCGCCCGGGCGGATTTCCGGGGTCGCCTTCTCGAGGTCTTCACCGGTGATCACGCCCCACTCGGGCTTCTCGATGTGCACGCACACCGCGTCGCCGTAGTACTTGTCGAGCGGGATCTCGTGCGTGAACTCCTTGCCTTCGACCACGTGCGCCGGCGAGTCGGCGTGGGTCGAGCAGTGCATCGTCGCGGTGATCTGCTGCGTCAGCACGCCCGACTTGGCCATGTAGTGCAGCTTGCTGATCTGCGGTGCTTGGAAATACGGCCACAGCGGCGAGGTTGCGCCGAACGGGTGGCTGAGGTCCACGAGTACTTTCTTGCCCATGATGAATCCAGTTTGGTGTTGAGACAGGCCGCCGCGGGGGCCGGGCCCCGAGGGAGGAGCGGCGGCGAAACGAAAAGGGCGGTCCTCAGCCCGCGGTACAGCCGCCGTCGACGTAGACGATCTGGCCAGTGATGAAGTCCGAGGCCGGCGAGCACAGGTAGACCGTGGTGCCGACCATGTCGATCACTTCGGCGGCGCGGCCCATCGGGATGCGGTCGAGGAAGATCTTCTTCAGCTTCTCGTCTTCCAGGACTTCCTGCGTCAGCGGCGTCCAGAAGATCGTCGGCGCGACGGCGTTGACGTTGACGCCGTACTTGGCCCATTCGGTGGCCAGCTGCTTGGTCATCAGGTTGACCGCGCCCTTGCTGGTGCCGTAGGCCGCGTAGCCGCCCGGGTGGCCGGCGAAGGCACGCACCGAGGAGGTGTTGACGATCTTGCCGCTCTTCTGGCGCACGAAGATCTCGCCGAACACCTTGCAGGGGATGAAGGTGCCGGTGACGTTGGCTTCGATGACCTTGCGGAAGTCCTCGACCGGGAACTTCTCGGCCGGGTGCCGGCGCGCGATGCCGGCGATGTTGACCAGCAGGTCGACGCGGCCGAACTGCGTCAGCACCTTGTCGGCCAGCGCCTGCACCGAGGCTTCGTCGGTGACGTCGCTGGTGATGGCCACGGCCTTGCCGCCGGCCTCCTCGACCTGCGCCACGGCCTTCTGCAGCGTCTCCAGCGTGCGGCCGGTGACGACCACCGTCGCGCCGTGCACGGCCAGGCCGCGCGCCACGCCTTCACCCAGCGAGCCGGCACCACCGGTGACGACGGCCACCTTGCCCGTGAGGTCGAACAGAGCCTTCACGCGTTGATCCCATTGACGGTCCATGTCTTTCTCCTCTTTCAGCTGTTCATGGCCACCACCAGCATGCTGGCGGGGTAGTTGGTCTTGTTGATCACCGAGCGGCCCTCGAAGGGCGCCAGGAACACGGCGTCGCCGGCACGCACCGTCTGTTCGCCTTCCTTGGTCTTGATGACGAGCTCACCCGAGATGACGTAGTAAAGCTTCTCGGTCGGCGAGTCCTCGTAGGCCCAGTCGGCGCCGCCGCCGGGCAGGAAGTGCGACATGCCGCACCAGAACTTCTCCGCGCCCGTGAGCGCCTTGTCGCTGAGCTTCAGCGCCACCATGCCGTTGTGCAGCGGGGGGTTGTAGGCTTTGGCCGCCGCCACGTTCGTGACCTTCATTGCTCTAACTCCTCTTCACCGAAAGTCTTGAGATCGAGCGCGACCGCAAGCCGCGCCCCCGTCGTTTGCATGACTTCGTCGACCGTCGTGTCGACGGCGATCTCGGTCAGCAGGGGTCCGTCGGCGGTCATCGCGATGACCGCCTTTTCCGTCACGATCAGGTCGACGACAGCGACCGCCGTGAGGGGCAGGGAGCAGCGTTGGAGGACGCGCGGCCTGCCGTTCTTGTCGCAGTGCTCCATCGCGACGATGACGCGGCGCGCCCCCGTCACGAGGTCCATCGCACCGCCCATTCCCGGCACCAGCTTGCCGGGCACGATCCAGTTGGCCAGGTTGGCCTCGGCGTCGACTTCGAGCGCGCCGAGCACGGTCACGTCGACGTGGCCGCCGCGGATGATCGTGAACGACATCGCGCTGTCGAAGTAGACGGCGCCGGGCAGTTCGCCCACCGGCTGGCCGCCGGCGTTGGTGATGTCAGGGTCTATCTCTTCCTGCTGCGTCGGCGCCGGGCCCACGCCCAGCATGCCGTTCTCGGACTGGAAGACGACGCCCAGTTCGTCGGGCACGAAGTTGACGACCGCAGTCGGCAGGCCGATGCCCAGGTTCACCAGGTCGCCGCTCTTGAGTTCGCGCGCGACGCGGCGCGCGATGCGCCGCCGGATCAGGTTCTTGTCCATCAGCGCCGCTCCCCTTGGACGAGGTGGTCGACGAAGATGCCGGGCAGCTGGAAGTCGTCGCCGCAGCCGTAGCCGATCTCGACGATCTCCTGCGCCTCGCAGACGACGATGTCGGCCGCGGTCGCCATCGTCGGGTTGAAGTTCTTCGTCGTCTTGAAGAAGGCCGAGTTGCCGGCCGCATCCGAGCGCGAGCTGCGGATGAAGGCGATGTCGGCGCGCAGCGGCGTCTCGACCAGGAAGTCGCGCTCGCCGACCCGCACGCGCGCCTTGCCGGTCTCGACGACGGTGCCCAGGCCGGTGGGCGTCAGCACCCCGCCGAGACCGGCGCCGTGGGCGCGGATGCGTTCGATCAGCGTGCCCTGGGGCACGAGTTCGACCTCGAGCACGCCGTCGGACATCTGGCGGCCGGTTTCGGGATTGGTGCCGATGTGCGAGGCGATGACCTTGCGCACCTGGCGGTTGGCGACCAGCTTGCCGACGCCGCGGTCGACGAAGCCGGTGTCGTTGGCGATGATCGTCAGATCGCGCCGGCCGCTGGCGACCAGCGCGTCGACGATGGCTTCCGGCGTGCCGACCGCCATGAAGCCGCCGATCATCACCGTCATCCCGTCCTCGACGAGGGCCGCCGCGTCGGCGGCCGTGATCAGGGGTTTGGAGATCATGGTTTCTACTTGGTTTTCCGACCGGGAGCGGCGGGCTCGTCGCGCCGCGGTCGGTGAATATCAGGAGTTGGCCTCTGGATATTCAGTGGGCGTAGCCCGCGTCATTCGCATCGACCCGGCCCTTGCATTCGGTGGTGATGAAGAAGATCAGCACGGCACCGACGAAGTCGAGGAAGATGAAGAAGATGTAGGCGGCGTCGAAGTCGCCGGTCCATTTCAGGCTGGCGGCGATGACGGCGAAGCACATCACCCGGAAGAGGCAGGCGATCGTCGAGATCACGCGGTTCGCGGCGGCGAAGTCATAACGCCCGTAAACCGACCCGACCTGCGACGTCGCGAGTTCCTTGATACCCGCGATGCTGGCACCCACCATCAGCAGCGTGAAATACGTGAAGGTATCGCTGCCGCGCACCAGGAGACAGGCGTGGGTGGCCGCGAAGAAGAACGCGTAGGCGATGCTGGTGCGGCGCGTGCCGAATTTCACGTCGGCCCAGCCCCAGAAGTAGCTGAAGATCGCGCAGAACAGTGCCGCAGTCGTGAACATCATGATCGCGGTCTGCTTGTCATAGCCCACCGAAATCAATCGCGGGATCAGCTGGCTGACCACACCGATATCCACCAGCCAGAGCACGCCATAACCCACCGAGATCAGCCACATGTCGCGGTCGCGCAGCAGCACGGGCAGCGTGAACGGGCTCTTGTGCTCGTTGAACTCGCGCAGGTTTTCTGCCATCGCCTCCTTGGACAACTGCTCGTTGTCAGGCGAGCAGCCGAGTTCCTCGGGGGTGTTGCGGACCCAGAAGAAGGAAACGATGCCGAAGACGATGAGAACGCCGCCGACGACCGCGTAGGTATCCTGGACACCGAATCGGCTGAACAGCATGACCATCAGCGGGACGAGCGTCGCGGTACACAGCGACATACCCATGGTGGCCCAGCCCAGAGCCAGGCCCTTTTTCCGCGGGAACCAGGTCGTGAGCAGCGTGCCGGGCACGTTGAAACAGGTTCCGGTGGCCAGGAAGTTGATCAGCGTGAGGCCGATCGCATATTCCATCGGGGTCGTCACGCGGCCGAACCAGATCATCGTCGCGCCGAGGCAGACCAAACCCCCGACGGCGACCAGGCGGGCGCCTTTGCGGTTGATCATCTCGGCGATCAGGAACGAGCCGAGTACCCCCAGCCAGCCTGCCGGCGTCGAGAATGCGAGCAGCGTCGCATAATCCCAGCCGTGGAGATCGACGAAACTCTCGACGATGACGTTGAGGCCATCCGCGGTCCAGGCCGCGAAGTTGTAGTACATCAGCAGGCTGAAGCCGATCATGCTCCAGCCCCAACCGCCGAAATTATTCGCGCCGGTTTTCTTCTTGTTTGGTGGAGTCGCTTGGGACCCCCCAAGCGTGCCGTGTGCGCCCATCTGTTTTCTCCTCGTGTCATGGCCCCTGAATGGGGTCCGGTGAATTCATCTTCGGATTTACTTGGGACGGCCACACGATATCGCCGCGGCTCGCGCCGTTCGGGCGCGAACTGTCATCGCTTGACATTGCGTTTTTGATCTGCCGCAAAGTCGGATTCGCGCTGCGCGAAGCGCGACTTGCCGCCGCGCAAGGGGCTGGCGGGCCGCCGCGGCGCCAAAAAAAGAAGGCCCGGCAGAGCCGGGCCTTCGGGGGGCGGGAGGGTGAGCGGCGGCCGCCGCCGGCTTCAGCCGCCGGCCTGCAGCGAAGCGAAGGCTCGGGCCAGCGCCAGGCGCGCCGCGCCGGGCTCGTCGGCGGCTGCCGGGGCCGGGGCCGACGTCAGCGTCACGGCCAGCAGGCCGATCAGGCCGAAGAGCGTGCAGCGCGACATGCCGCGCCGGTCGGTCCGCGCCGGCACCGCGTTGCCGCCGGCCAGCCAGTGTTCGAACACTTCGCGGGCGAGCGCACGCATGCGGGCGTCGTCGGCCCAGTCGATGCCGAGCGCCAGGCCCACGCGCTGCAGCTCGGCCTCGATCTGGCCCAGCGTCCTGTCGTAGTCGATGAACATGAGGATCTCCTGCCGCGCCGGCGGCCGCGACGGCCGCCCGGTGGGCGGGTGTGCTGCGCAACCCCCGTGCCAGACGCTGCGGCCCGGCCGCCGCGGCGTTTTCCCCCGGTGCGCGGCGGCTGCGGCCGCTTGCGGGCGCGCAGCCCGCTTCACACCTGCGCAAAGCGCTGCGCAGCGGCGCCCCAAAGAAGAAGGCCCGGCGCGGGCCGGGCCTTCAGGGGCGGGTGGTTGCCGCGCGGATGTCAGCCGTGCGCTTCGCGCCGGCCCAGCAGCGCCCACAGCAAGATGGCGCCGAAGGTGGCGGTTCCGATGCCGCCGAGCGTGAAGCCGCCGAACTTCAGCGTGTAGTCGCCGGTGCCCAGCACCAGCGTGATCGCGGCGACGACGAGGTTGCGGTTGTCCGAGAAGTCGACCTTGTTGTCGACCCAGATCTTGGCGCCGGCCACCGCGATCAGGCCGAAGACGACGATAGACACGCCGCCCATCACCGCCAGCGGAATGGCCTGGATCAGCGCGCCGAACTTGGGCGAGAAGCCCAGCAGCAGCGCGATGCCGGCGGCGCAGACGAAGATCGCGGTCGAGTAGATCTTGGTCGCCGCCATGACGCCGATGTTCTCGGCGTAGGTGGTGACGCCGGTGCCGCCGCTGGCGCCGGAGATCATCGTCGCGATGCCGTCGCCGACGAAGGCGCGGCCCATCATCGGGTTCAGGTCGCGGCCGGTCATCGCGCCGACGGCCTTCAGATGGCCCAGGTTCTCGGCGACGAGGATGATCGCCACCGGCGCGATCAGCAGCATCGCGCCGCTGTCGAACACCGGCGCCGCGAACTTCGGCGCGCCGAACCAGGCGGCGTTGATCACGCCCGACAGGTCGATCGCCTTGCCCAGGCCCAGGCCGTTGGTCAGCACGGCGTAGACGGCGCTGGCGACGATCAGGCCGACGAGGATCAGCAGGCGCTGCGTGAAGCCGCGCGTGAACACCGCGACACCGGCGACACAGACGAAGGTCACACCCTGCATCCAGGCGTCGAACGAGGTCGGCGCCATGTTCTTGATCGGCACGCCGGCCAGGTTCAGGCCGATGACCGCGACCACCGAGCCGGTGACCACCGGCGGCATCAGCGCCTCGATCCAGCGTGTGCCGACGGCCATCACGATCAGGCCGATCAGCGTGTAGACGGCGCCGCAGGCGATGATGCCGCCGAGCGCGACGCCGAGGTTGCCGTTGGCGCCATGGCCGGCGTAGCCGGTGGCGGCGATGACGACGCCGATGAACGCGAAGCTCGACCCCAGGTAGCTGGGCACCCGGCCGCCGACGATGAAATAGAAGAGCAGCGTGCCGACGCCGCTCATCAGGATCGCGAGGTTGGGGTCGAAGCCCATCAGGATCGGCGCCAGCACGGTGGCGCCGAACATCGCGATGACGTGCTGCACGCCCATCGCCGCGGTCTGCGGCCAGGGCAGGCGTTCGTCGGGGGCGACGACGGCGCCGGGGGCGGGGCGCACTTCGCGCCAGCGGAAGATCGAACTCATCGGGGTGGTTGCTCTCTTTAGGTCTTGGGCTCGTGGCCGGCCGCGAGTCTAGGCCCGCGCGCCCCGGCCGACGTCTGCGGGCCGCACGGTCGCGTGGGCCGCGGCGCCGTTTGCAGCGCGCGCGGCCGCGGCTACAGTGCGCACGCCGATGTCCGCCGCCCGTTTCGTCCGCCATGCCACCGTCGTCGCCGCCGCCGTGCTGCTGGCGGCCTGCGCCAGCCGGCCGGCGCGCGACGGCGCGCCGGCGCGCGTGCCGGGCGACCTGTCGAATACACCCGACGCCCAGCCGCGTGTCGAGCCACTGCGCCGCGGCGGGCCGAACAAGCCGTACGAGGTGCTGGGCCGGCGCTACGTGCCGATGGCCGCCGACGAGCCCTACAGCGAACGCGGCCTGGCGTCCTGGTACGGCACCGCCTTCCACGGCAAGTCCACGTCCAGCGGCGAGCCTTACGACATGTACGCGATGTCGGCGGCGCACAAGACGATGCCGCTGCCGAGCTACGCCGTCGTGCGCAACCCCGCCAACGGGCGCGAAGTCGTCGTGCGCGTCAACGACCGCGGCCCCTTCGTCGCCGGCCGCGTCATCGACCTGAGCTACACCGCGGCGCTGCGCCTGGGGCTGCTGGCCGGCGTCGCGCCGGTGGAGGTGCGGCGGCTGACGCACGACGAGATCCGCGCCGGCCTCTGGCGCCGCGGCGCGCCGCAACCCGAAGCGGCGCCGCAGCCCGCGCCGGTGCTGGCCGCCGCTGCCCCCGATGCCGCCGACCCGCTGATGGCGCTGGTGGCCGCGGCCGATGCCCGCGCGCCGGCACGCAGCGCAACAGCGCCCGCCGGAGCGACGACGGCCGCGGCCGCGCCCGGTTTCTGGCTGCAGCTGGGCGCGTTCCGCCAACCTGAGGGCGCGGCGACGCTGCGCCGCCAGGTGCTGGACGCTGCCGGCGACCTCGCCGTCGCCGTCTTCGACGACGTCTTCGCCTACCGCGTGCAGGTCGGCCCCTACGCCAGCCGCGGTGAAGCCCAGGCCGCCGGCGAGCGGCTGCGCTCGCTGCTGCTGATCGCGCCGCTGCTGGTCGAGCGCCGCCCCTAGGCCGGTGGATGCGCCGGCTTGCCCGGCACCGGCCTTTGCCGGATGCTCGCCCGCGACCCGCAGCACCAGGAACCGCCATGGCGAGCCAGACCATCACCTTCATCGTGCCCGGCCGCCTGCAGCGGGGCGCCGCGCGCGACGGCACGCCCCAGGCAGGCCGCAGTGCGCTGCCCGGCCGCGTGCTCGAGTCGGTGCAGCTCGGCGCGCTGCGCGCCGGTGGCGAGCGCCAGCGCCTGGTGGCGCGCATCGGCCAGGACGCGGTCGCGCTGCACCTGCAGGGCGGGCCGGTGCTGGTGCTGCACCCCGAACACGCACGCGACCTGGCCTGCGCCCAGGCCGGCACGCCCCGGCCGAGCCGCGGCGCGGCCGCCGCCGACGTGGTCGAACTGAGCCCCTCGCTGCGCTGGGCCGGGCTGGAACAGGCGGCGCCGACCCGCGGCGCGGGTTTTCTCGGGGAGGTGCTGCTGAGCGCGGTCGAGATCCTCACCGACCTGGGCCGCGACGCGCTCGCCGACGCCGCGGTCGAGGCCGTCGCCGCCCGCGCCGACGGCCAGACCGGCGACGCCGTCTACGCGCTCGCCCCCGACACCCTGCCGGCGCTGAAGGGCCGCCCGCCCTGTGCCGCGGGCAGCATCGCGGCCCGCGCCGACGGCGGGCCGCTGCTGGTGCTGGCGCACGGCACCTTCGTCGACACCGCGAGCACCTTCGCCAAGCTCTGGAGCGAACACGCCGCGGGCGTGCAGCGCCTGTTCGGCCACTACGGCGGCCGCGTCTATGCGCTCGACCACCCGACGCTGGGGCAGAGCCCGGTGCGCAACGCGCTGACGCTGGTGCAGGCGCTGGCGCCGGGCCAGCCGCTGCGGCTGCACCTGCTGACGCATTCGCGCGGCGGCCTGGTGGCGGAGGTGCTGGCGCGCGTCGCCGCCGGCCCTGACGCGGCGCTGGCCGACTTCGACCGCCTCGAAGCCCAGGACGGCGGCTGGGGCGACGCAGCACGGGTGCTGCGCCCCGAACTGCAGGCGCTGGCCGACGCGGTGAAGCAGTGCGATCTGCGCGTCGAACGCATCCTGCGCGTGGCCTGCCCGGCGCGCGGCACGCTGCTGGCGTCGCACCGGCTCGACGCGTATATCTCGGTGCTGAAGTGGGCGCTGGAGCTGGCGCAGATCCCGGTGGCGCCGGCGCTGGTGGGCCTGCTCGGCGAGGTCGCGCGCCGGCGCGAAGACTGGCTGCAGCTGCCCGGCCTGGCGGCGATGACGCCCGACAACCCGCTGCTGCAATGGCTCAACCTGTCGGACGCCAGCCTGCCCGGCGAGCTGCGTGTCGTCGCCGGCGACCTGCAGGGCGACACGCTGGGCAGCTGGGTGAAGACGCTGCTGGCCGACGCCTTCTACTGGACCGACAACGACCTCGTCGTGCAGACGCGCTCGATGTACGGCGGCACGCGCCGCGCCGACGGCGCCGCCTTCGTGCTCGAACGCGGCGCCCGGGTCACGCACTTCGACTACTTCCGCAACACGCGCAGCGTCGAGGCCGTGGTCCAGGGGCTGACCGAGGACAGGCCCGACGGCTTCGCCACGATCGGGCCGCTGTCCTGGGCCGGGCGCGAAGCCGACGGCCTGCGCGGCGGCGCCGCGCCACGCGCCGACGGCCGCGCCGGTGCCGAACTGCCGGCAGTCTTCGTGCTGCCGGGCATCCTGGGCAGCAACCTCGCGGTCGACGGCCGGCGCATCTGGCTCGGGCCGCACTTCCTCGGCAGCCTGCCGCTGCTGCAGTACGACCCGGACCACGCCGACGCGGTGCAGCCCGACGGCCCGGTGGCCGCGGTCTACGAGGACCTGGTGCGCCACCTGGAGCGCAGCCACGAGGTCATCGCCTTCGGCTACGACTGGCGCCGGCCGCTGGAGGACGAGGCGGCGCGCCTGGGCGACGCGGTGCTGCAGGCGCTGGACGCACGCGTGGCCAGCGGCCAGCCGGTGCGGCTGCTGGCGCATTCGATGGGCGGGCTGCTCGCGCGCACGCTGCAGCTCGAGCGCCCCGAGCTCTGGCAACGCCTGATGGAGCGCCCCGGCGCGCGCCTGCTGATGCTGGGCACGCCCAACGCCGGCTCGTGGTCGCCGATGCAGGTGCTGTCCGGCGACGACAGCTTCGGCAACACGATGGCGGCCTTCGGCATGCCGCTGCGCGACCACCAGGCGCGCACGCTGATGGCCGGCTTCCCCGGCTTTCTGCAGCTGCAGGCCGGGCTGTGCGACGCCAGGCTGGGCCTGGGCGACAGCGCCACCTGGAAGGCGATCGCCGCGCGCGACCTCGAGGCCGCGCGCCGCTTCAACTGGTGGCACCGCCCGTCCGACGGCTGGGACGAGACCGTGCCGGCCTACGAATGGGGCGTGCCCGGCCCCGCGGTGCTGGCGCGTGCGGTCGCGCTGCGCGAGCGCCTGGACCGCCAGGTGCAGGAGGCGCTGCCGGCCTTCGCCGACCGGCTGCTGCTCGTCACCGGCCGCGCGAAGTTCACGCCCGACGGTTTCGAGTGGAGCGAACACGGCCTCGAATACCGCGACGCCGTCGACGGCGGCGACGGCCGCGTGCCGCTGCCCTCGGCGCTGCTGCCGGGCGTGCGCACCTGGACGCTGGACTGCGAACACGGCGCGCTGCCGACCCGCGCCGAGGCCTTCGACGCTTATGTCGAGCTGCTGGAGCGCGGCGACACCACGCGGCTGGCGCCGCTGGCGCGGCCCGACGCCGCCGCGGTGGCGGTGGCGCACCAGCTCAGCCGGCCCGCACGCGGCCAGCGCGACGACGCCACGCCGGCCGGCGACCCGGCTTCGGTGTTCCGGCTGCCGGCGCGCGGCGCCGAGGGCGCGGCGCCACGGCGCACGCCGCCGCCGCTGCGCATCAAGGTGCACAACGGCAACCTGTGTTTCGTGCGCCAGCCGCTGGTCGTCGGCCACTACGACTCGCTGCGGCTGGAAGGCACCGAACGCGCCGTCGACACCCTGGTCGGCGGCGCGATGGGCCAGGCGCTCTCGCTCGGGCTCTACCCCAACGGGCTCGGGCGCTGCCAGGTCTTCCTGAACCCGTCGCCGCTGGCCGATAGCGGCGTGCTGGTGCCGCGGCCGCAGGCGGTGGTCGTCGTCGGTCTCGGGCCCGAAGGCGGCCTGGCGGGCAACGAACTCGCCGACGCCGTGCGCCTGGGCGTGCTCGCCTGGGCTCAGCGTCTGGTCGAAAGCGGGCACGGCGGCGCCGACTTCGATCTCGCGGCGACGTTGCTGGGCAGCGGCGGCCTGGGCGTGTCGCCCGGCAGCGCCGCGCGTGCGATCGCGCAGGGCGTGCGCGACGCCAATGCGCTGCTGGCGCGCAAGAGCTGGCCCGGCGTGCAGGCGCTGACGCTGGTCGAGCTGTTCCTGGAACGTGCGGTCGAGGCCTGGAAAGGCCTGCGCGTGCAGGCCACCGCCGCTCCCGGCACGCTGGAGGTCGAGCCCCGGGTCGAGAGCGGGCTGGGCGCGCTGCGGCGCTCGCTCGACGCCTACCGCGGCACCGACTACGACTTCATCCGCGTCAACTCGGCGGCCGCCGACTTCATCGAGTTCACGCTCGACTCGCACCGCGCGCGCAGCGAGGTGCGGGCGTGCAAGGCGCAGCGCAAGCTGATCGCCGAGATCGTCGCCTGCGCCGCGCGCGACGCCAACGACGACCCGCAGCTCGGGCGCACGCTGTTCCAGCTGCTGGTGCCGGTGGAGCTGGAGCCCTTCCTCGGCGGCACGACCAGCACCGTGCTCGAACTCGACGCCGGCACCGCCGGCATCCCCTGGGAGCTGCTGGACACGCAGCAGGCCGGCCAGCCCGGCGTCGAAACCCGGCCCTGGGCCATCCGCAGCCGGCTGCTGCGCAAGCTGCGCACGCCGCACTACCGCGAGCAGGTCAGCGACGCCAGCGCCGACGACGCCGTGCTCGTCATCGGCGAGCCTTCCGCCGCGCCGCTGCCCTATGCCCGGCTGCCCGGCGCGCGGCACGAGGCGCAGGCCGTCGCCGACCTGTTCCGCGGCGCCGGCGGCGTCGGCAGCGACCGTGTCCGGGCGCTGATCGCGAGCGAACAAGGCCCCGGCGACGATGCGCTGGCCGTCGTCAACGCGCTGCTCGAGCGCCGCTACCGCATCGTGCACGTCGCCGGCCACGGCGAACCCGGCGCCAAGGGCGGCGTCGTGCTCTCGGGCAAGACCGTGCTCGGCGCCGCCGAGATCCAGGCGATGCGCACGGTGCCCGAACTCGTCTTCGTCAACTGCTGCCACCTCGGCGCGCGCGACGCGGGCGAGCTGCTCGCCGGGCCCGATGGCTTCGACCGGGCGCGCTTCGCCGCGACGGTGTCGGAGGCGCTGATCGACATCGGCGTGCGCTGCGTCATCGCCGCCGGCTGGGCCGTCGACGACGCCGCCGCCGAGGCTTTCGCGCGCACGCTGTACCGCGTGCTGCTGGCCGGCGAGCCCTTCGTCGAGGCGGTGGCGCAGGCGCGGCTGGCGGCCTGGCACGAAGGCGGCAACACCTGGGCCGCCTACCAGTGCTACGGCGACCCGAACTGGTGCTTCCGCCCGCGTTCCGGCGACGCGCAGACCGTGGCGCCACGCAGCGGCGGCGACAGCGAGGAGATCGGCTCGCCGGTGGGGCTGGCGCTGGCGCTGGAGGAGATCGCGATCGAAGCCCGGTTCTCCAGCCCCGACGGCCGCGGCGCACGGGCCGAGCGCCTGCGGCGCCTGGAGGCGCGTTTCCAGGCGCCCTGGGGCGGCATGGGCGCGGTGGCCGAGGCCTATGCCGTCGCCTGGGCCGAGCTCGGCGAGGACCGCAAGGCCATCGGCTGGTACCAGGCCGCGCTCGCGGCCAACGACGGCAGCGCCTCGATGCGGGCGGCCGAACAGCTCGCCAACCTGAGCGCACGCGCCGCCTGGGAGCAGCTGCAGGCCGCCGAGCGCGACGCCGCACCGGCGCCCCGGGCCGCACGCCGCGGCGCGCGCACGGCGGGGCGGCCCGAACTCGACGCCGCCCGCCAGGCGCTGCTGGACGCCGTCGCCCAGCTCCAGCGCCTGGTGGCGCTCCAGCCCACGATCGAACGCCTGGCGCTGATCGGCTCGGTGCACAAGCGGCGCGTGATGCTCGAACGCCTCGCGGCCGACGCCGCGGCCGAGCACGCGGCGCTGGTCGAGATGCAGCAGGCCTACGCCGCGGCCGAAGGCCTGGCCCGCGACCGGCACGACCCGCAGCTGCACTACCCGCTCAGCAACCGCCTGGCCGCCGAACTGGCGCTGCATGCCGGCAAGGCGGGCTGGGCCGGGCTGGACCCGGACGCGGTCGCCGAGCTGCGCCAGGCACTGGAGCAGCGCATGGCCGAACAGCCCGAGTTCTGGGCCGCGGCCAGCCTGGTCGAACTCGACCTGATGCTGGCGCTGGGCGCGGGCGAAGCCGGCCTGGCGGCCGCGCTGCAAGGCATCCGCAGCCGCTTCGAGGACCTGCACAACCGCGTGCCGGGAAGCCGCCACTGGGCTTCGGTGCTCGACCACGCCGAGTTCGTGCTGCAGCCGGCCCCGGCGCGGCGCGCCGAGGCGGCGCGCGACGCGGCCGGGGAGTTGCTGCAGCTGCTGCGCGGCTGGGCCGGACGCTGATCAGGCGGCGTGCAGCAGCGCGGCGAAGAAGTGGCAGACGCTGCCGGCGATGACGAACAGGTGCCAGACGAAGTGCGCGAAGCGCAGCTTGCTGTCCAGCAGGTAGAAGACGGCGCCGCCGGTATAGGCCAGGCCGCCGGCGACCAGCAGCACCAGGCCGCCGACCGGCATGCGCTCGGCCAGCGGGCCGATCGCGAAGATGACCAGCCAGCCCATGCCGACGTACAGGCCGGTCGACCACAGCGGGTGCGAGAGCCGGTCGAAGGCCTTGGCGACGACGCCGAAGATCGCGATCGTCCAGACCGCCGCCAGCAGCGCCCAGCCCCAGGTGCCATGCAGCGGCCCGAGCGCGAACGGCGTGTAGCTGCCGGCGATGAACAGGAAGATCGCCGCGTGGTCCAGGCGCTGGAACCAGCGTTTGGCGCGCCAGTCCTGCGGCAGTGCGTGGTACACCGCCGACGCCAGATACAGCAGCATCATCGTCGCCGAGAAGATGCAGGCGCCGACGAGCGAGCCGTGGCCGCCGTGGCGGCCGGAGAAGACGACGAGGATGGGCAGCGAGGCGACGGCGAGCAGGAAACCGATGCCGTGGCTGATCGCGTTGGCGAGTTCCTCGCGCAGCGTCTGAGGGCGGGTGGCGGTCGCGTTCATAGATGATGTTCGGCTGATTCAAACATGGTGCGCCCGGAACTTCGAAACAAAACCTCTCCGGATCAAATGTTTTACCGGAGTTTTGCCGACAGAAGCCGCCGGCAGATATGCATCAGCCGTGCCAGCGCAGGCCCCGGCAGCGGCCGCGACCTGCGATCCGGCACGGCCCTGCCCTGCCGCGCGGGCGACAGCCGGTGTTCGATGCCGGGCGCCGGCCCGGCGCGAGCCCGCCGCGCCGCGCTAGAGTGCGACGCATGAACACCCGACGCCACCTCCTCGCCGCCGGGGCGACCCTGCTGGCCGCCCCGGCGCTGCTGCGCGCCCAGACGCTGGAAAAGCCCCGGCTGACGCTGGCCGTCGGCGGCAAGAACCTGCTGTATTACCTGCCGCTGACGGTGGCCGAGCAGCTGGGCTACTTCAAGGCCGAGGGCCTGGACGTCTCGATCGTCGATTTCGCCGGCGGCGCCCAGGCGCTGCGTGCGCTCGTCGGCGGCAGCGCCGACGTCGTCTCGGGCGCCTTCGAGCACACGATCAACATGCAGGCCAAGGGCCAGCGCCTGCGCGCCTTCGTGCTGCAGGGGCGTGCGCCGCAGGTGGTGCTGGGCATCAACCCGAAGACGCTGCCCAACTACCGCGGGCCGGCCGACCTGAAGGGCCGCAAGATCGGCGTCACCGCGCCGGGTTCGTCGACCAACGTGATGGTCAACTACTTCCTCGCGCGCGCCGGCATCAAGCCCAGCGAGGTGTCCATCATCGGCGTCGGCGCGACCCAGGGTGCGGTCGCGGCGATGCGCTCGGGCCAGATCGACGCCATCGCCAACCTCGACCCGGTGATCTCGCTGCTCAAACGCAGCGGCGACATCCGCATCATCTCGGACACACGCATCGTCGCCGAGTCCGACAAGCTCTTCGGCGGCCCCATGCCCGCCGGCTGCCTGTACGCGCCGCAGTCCTTCGTCGACAAGAACCCGGCGACGGTGCAGGCGCTCGCGAACGCGATCGTGCGCGCCGACAAGTGGATCCAGGCCGCCGGTGCCGGCGACATCATCAAGGCCGTGCCCGAGAGCTACCAGCTCGGCGACCGCGCGATCTACGTCGACGCTTTCCTCGCCGCCAAGGGCGCGCTGTCGCCCGACGGCACGATCCCCGAAGCCGGCGCCGCGACCGCGCTGCGCGCGCTGCAGAGCATCGACGCGTCGCTGAAGAACACGAAGTTCGACCTCGCCGCCGCCTGGACCAACGACTTCGCCAAACGCGCCAACACCCGTTACCCGCGCGCCTGATCGCGCCCACCGGGGCGCCCGCAGCCCCGCTCCCTCCATGACCCAGACAACCGATGCCGGCGCGCCGGCGCTCGCCCTGCGCGGCGTCTCCTGCACCTTCCTGAGCCGCCACGACCCCGGCCAGCGCTACACCGCGGTGCGCGAGGTCGACCTGAGCATCGGCGCCGGCGAGTTCGTCTCGGTGGTCGGCCCGACCGGCTGCGGCAAGAGCACGCTGCTCAACGTCGCCGCCGGGCTGCTGCTGCCGAGCTCCGGCACGGTCGAGGTCTTCGGCGCGCCGCTGCAGGGCCTGAACCGCCGCGCCGGCTACATGTTCCAGGCCGAAAGCCTGATGCCCTGGCGCACCGCGCTCGGCAACGTCATGGCCGGGCTCGAGTTCCGCGGCGAGCCGCGCGCCGCCGAGATCGCCCAGGCCTGGCTGCGCCGCGTCGGCCTGGGCAACTTCGGCGACCGTTACCCGCACCAGCTGTCCGGCGGCATGAGAAAACGCGTCAGCCTGGCGCAGACGCTGGCGCTGGACCCCGACATCATCCTGATGGACGAGCCTTTCAGCGCCCTGGACATCCAGACGCGCCAGCTGATGGAAAACGAGCTGCTCGCGCTCTGGGCCGAGAAACGCAAGGCGGTGCTGTTCATCACCCACGACCTGGACGAGGCGATCGCGATGAGCGACCGCGTCGTCGTGCTGTCCGCCGGCCCGGGCAGCCGGCCGATCGGCGAGTTCACGATCGACATCCCGCGCCCGCGCGACGTCGCCGAGATCAAGACCACGCCGCACTTCATCGAGCTGCACGCCGCCATCTGGGCGGTGTTGCGCGCAGAGGTGCTCAAGGGTTACGCGCAGCAGCTGGAGGTGGTGTGATGGGCCGCACCCTGCAGCTCCGGGCCTGGCAGCTGGCGCTGCTGTTCGCGCTGTTCGCCTTCTGGCACCTGATGACGACGCCCGGCCTGGTGCCGCCGTTCATGTTCGACGACGAGCAGCAGGCGGCCTTTTTCTTCGGCGAGCCGCTGAAGGTGCTGGGCCGCGTCTGGGCCTGGTTCGTCACCGACGCCGACATCTACCGCCACCTGGGCGTCACGCTGCTGGAGACGGTGCTGGCCTTCGGCATCGGCGCCGCCGCCGGGCTGGGCACGGGGCTGTGGCTGGCGCTGGCGCCGACGGCCTCGGCCATCCTGGAGCCTTACGTGAAGGCGGCGAACTCGATGCCGCGCATCATCCTGGCGCCGATCTTCGCGGTCTGGTTCGGGCTGGGCGTGGGCTCCAAGGTCGCGCTCGGCGTGACGCTGGTGTTCTTCATCGTCTTCTTCAACGTCTACCAGGGCGTCAAGGAGGTGAGCCCGGTGGTGCTGGCGAACGCCCGCATGCTCGGTGCCAACCGGCGCCAGCTGCTGCGCCACGTCTACCTGCCGAGCGCGACCAGCTGGGTCTTCAGCAGCCTGCACACCAGCGTCGGCATGGCCTTCGTCGGCGCCGTCGTCGGCGAGTACCTGGGTTCGGCCCAGGGCGTGGGCTACCTGATCCTGCAGGCCGAGGGCACTTTCGACATCAACACCGTGATGGCCGGCATCCTGGTGCTGACGCTGTTCGCGCTGCTGCTGGACGCGGTGGTCGGCCTGGCCGAGCGCCGGCTGATGAAGTGGCAGCCGCGCAGCGGCGAGACCGAAAAGCTCTAGGCAGGCGCGTCGACGACGAGGCGGTTGCGGCCTTCGGCCTTGGCGCGGTAGAGCGCGCGGTCGGCACGTTCGAACAGCGGGTCGAGCTCGTAGCTCGGGGCGTGCGCCAGGCCGATCGACAGCGTCACCGCCAGCCCGGGCGCCAGCTCGGCCCAGTCGTGCTCGTCGACGCAGTGCCGCAGCCGCTCCAGCACCTCGTGCGCCAGTTCGGGCGAGGTGTCGAAGAGCACGACGACGAACTCCTCGCCGCCGACACGCGCCAGCACGTCGGCCTGGCGCAGCCCGCCGCGCAGCAGGCGCGCGATGGCGACCAGCACGCGGTCGCCGAGTGCGTGACCATGGCGGTCGTTGATGCGCTTGAAGTGGTCGAGGTCGACGACGGCCAGCGACACCGGCCGCAGCTGCGTGGCCGCAACCAGCAGCTGCGCCGGCAGTTGCTCCTGGAGTTCGCGCCGGTTGGACAGCCCGGTGAGCGCGTCGCGCCGCGCCTCGTCGCGGAAACGCTGCGCGCGCTCGCGCGCCGCCAGCGCCTCCTGACGCACCCGTTCGGTCTCGGCACGCGTGACGAAAAGCTCCGACTGCGCGCGCAGCTGGCGCGTCGCACGTTCACGTTCCAGCCGTTCGTAGGCCTCGAGCGCAGCGAGCGCGCGTTCGTTTTCGCCGAGCGTGCGTGCGGCGCGGTAGATCGCCTGATGCAGGCGGATCAGCGTCGCACGCTGTTCGGCAGCGGCGACGGTGTCCAGCAGCGCCTCGAGCTCGGCCAGTGCCTGCTCTGGGTGACCGAGCGCGAGTTCGAGTTCGGCGATCGAACAGGCGATGCGCCAGGTCTGGGCGTGGTAGCCGCCCTTGCGGCTGCGCGCCAGCGCGTCGTGCAGCATCGCCGCGGCTTCGTCGAGCAGGCCGGCATAGAGCAGCGCCTCGCCGAGGTTGCCGTCGACAAAGACCGCGAACAGCGGGTCGGGCATCAGCGGCAGCATCGCCTGCGCCGCCAGCGCATGTGCGATCGCGCGTTCGATCGACGCCCGCGCGTCGGTCTCGTCGACCTCGCGCAGGCGGTGGAAGCGGCCGATGCAGACGGCACACAGGTTGTTCAGCACGACCATGCGCACGTAAGGCTCGTCGACCCGCTGCGCGGCTGCGTAGGCCTCGTTCATCAGGCGCTCGCCCTGCCAGGCGTCGCCCATGCGTTCGAAGCAGGCGCCGAGCGCGGTCAGCGACAGCGCCAGCTCGCGGTCGTCGGGGTGCAGCCGGGCCGATTCGCAGGCCTCGTTGGCATGTGCCAGCGCGACGTCGAAACGCGCCAGCTCGCAGGCCGAGATGACGATGCGGCGCAGCAGGTCGCCGTATTCGCGCCGCCGCGCCGGCAGCGCCTGCAGCCGCGGCTTGAGCAGAGCGCCGTCCTCGAGCATGGCGACGTGGTCGCCGAGCTTGAGGTCCAGCGCATAGCAGGCGAGCCCCGCCTCGACTGCGACCTCGGCCTCGTCGGCGGCTATCGCGTCGCGGAAGGCGGCACGCGCCTGCTCCCGGGCCGGGGCCAGATCACCCGCCTGACCCAGGCGCGTGACCTCGGCGAGCCGGGCGCGCAGCGCCTGCGGATCGCCGCCGGTGCTCATTTGGCCGTCGGCATCACGAACTCGGCGCCCTTGGCGATGCTCGCCGGCCAGCGCTGCATCACGCTCTTTTGCCGCGTGTAGAAGCGCACGCCCTCTTCGCCGTAGGCGTGCAGGTCGCCGAACAGGCTCTTCTTCCAGCCGCCGAAGCCGTGCCAGGCCATCGGCACCGGCAGCGGCACGTTGATGCCGACCATGCCGGCCTCGACGCGGCGCGTGAACTCGCGTGCGACACCACCGTCGCTGGTGAAGCAGGCGACGCCGTTGCCGTATTCGTGCGCGTTGACCAGTTCCAGCGCGGCGGCGAAATCGGGCACGCGCACGCAGGCCAGCACCGGGCCGAAGATCTCCTCGCGGTAGATGCGCATGGCCGGCGTGACGTGGTCGAACAGCGTGCCGCCGGTCCAGAAGCCGTCCTCGTGGCCGGGCACGCTCAAGCCGCGGCCGTCGACGACGAGTTCGGCGCCTTCGGCGACGCCGGCGGCGATGTAGCCCTCGATGCGGTCGCGCGCCTCGCGCGTGACGATCGGGCCCATCTCGGCGTCGAGCTCCATGCCGTTCTTGATCTTCAGCGTGCGCGTGCGTTCGGCCAGCAGCGGCAGCAGGCGGTCGGCAACGTCGCCGACCAGCACCGCCACCGAGATCGCCATGCAGCGCTCGCCGGCCGAGCCGTAGCCGGCACCGACGAGGGCGTCGACCGCCTGGCCGATGTCGGCGTCGGGCATCACGACCATGTGGTTCTTGGCACCACCCAGCGCCTGCACACGTTTGCCGTGGCGCGCGCCGGTCTCGTAGATGTACTGCGCGATCGGCGTCGAGCCGACGAAGGACACGGCCTTGACGTCGGGGTGCACGAGCAGCGCGTCGACCGCGACCTTGTCGCCCTGCACGACCGAGAAAACGCCGTCGGGCAGGCCGGCCTGCTGCAGCAGCTCGGCCATGAAGAGGCTGGCGCTCGGGTCGCGCTCGCTGGGCTTCAGGATGAAGGCGTTGCCGCAGGCCAGCGCCACCGGGAACATCCAGCACGGCACCATCGCCGGAAAGTTGAACGGCGTGATGCCGGCAACCACGCCCAGCGGCTGGCGCAGCGTCCAGTTGTCGATGCCGGTGGAGACCTGGTCGGTGTAGTCGCCCTTCAACAGCTGCGGGATGCCGCAGGCGAACTCGACGATGTCGATGCCGCGTGCGACCTCGCCCTGGGCGTCGGTGAAGACCTTGCCGTGTTCGGCGGTGATCATCGCTGCCAGCGTGTCGCGGTGTTCATTGAGCAGCGCGAGGAACTTGTTCAGCACGCGCGCGCGCCGGATCGGCGGCGTGTTGCCCCAGGCCGGCTGCGCGGCGACGGCGGCAGCGACCGCTGCGGCCACGTCGGCCGGCGCGGCCAGGCGCACACGCCGCGCGACCCGGCCGGTGGCCGGGTTGAAGACCGGCTGCGAACGTTCGCCGGAGCCGGCAGCGGGCTGACCGGCGATCCAGTGGCCGATGTCGGCGGTGGCGGTGAAGGCAACGGGTGCGCCCATGAAGCGGGTCTCCTGCACGGGAAATGGGTCGGGGATGGCTGACAGTCTAGGCTCGCCCGGTGATGCTCGCAGGCCACGCCGGTGACCGCCCGCACGAGCCCGCGCAAAAAAAAGGCCCACCGGCAAACCGGCGGGCCCTGCAAGTCCTTCGGAAAGGACGTCGTTGGGATCCTTGGAAGCGGCAGGCGCGTGCACCACAATCCACTCCCTCAGGCCGCGGAATGTAGCGGCGCCGCTATCGACCGACCATCCCCATCAAAGGGGAAGGCCCCACGATGAATACCTCCCCGCTCCAAGACGCCGACATCGCCCGGCTGCAAGCCCTGCTTGACCGCGTGCCCGAACCGCTCGAAGCGCTGGACGCCGTCGCGCTCGACGGTTTCCTCTGCGGCATCGTGCTGCAGCCGCGCAGCGTGCCGCCGGCGAAGTGGCTGCCCCACATCACCGACTTCGAAGGCCGCGAACTGCCCGTCGCCTATCCGAAGACCGAACTGCACGCGCTGGTGCAACGCCGCCACGCCGAGATCGAACGCGCCGTCGGCGCGCGCGACTGGTTCGACCCCTGGATCTTCGAGCTCGAGGAAGACGCGCCGCCGTCCGACGCGGTGCTGCCCTGGGTCGCCGGCTTCGCCGCCGCGATGGACCTGTTCCCGGCGCTGATGAACCTCGAGGACCCGGAACTCGTCGAACCGCTGGCGCTGCTGTACCGCCACTTCGACCCGGCCGACCTGGAAGACGCCGAGGCGCTGCTGGCCGTCATCGAGACGCTGGAGCCGGCCGAGGACCTGGCCGAGGCGGTGCAGGACCTGGTGCGCAGCCTGATGCTGATCGCCGACGTCTCGCGCCCGCGCGCCGCCGCGCCCCGGCCGCGGCCGCCGGCCGCGCGCAAGACCGGCAAGCGCCGCCCGGGTTAACCGAATACCGCGCGCGCGTGCAGGCCCAGGCCCTGCGCGACGCTCGCGAAGCGGTCGCCGCGCACGCGCCGTGCCGCCGGGAAGGCGGCGGCGATGCGTTCGACCAGCGCGTCCAGCCCGGTCGAGCCGCCGGTGAAGTACAGCGTGCCCACCGCCTCGGCGGCGACCCCGGCGCGGCGCAGCGTCTCGCGTGAGCCTTCGACGATGCGCTCCAGGTCGTCCTCGATCGCCGCGGCCACCTGCGCCGCGTCGACCGCCGTCTGCAGCCCGAACTCGACGAGCCCGAGGTCGACCTCCGCCCGGCCGTTGACGGCGACCTCGATCTTGGCGTGTTCGGCATCCGAGGCCAGCGCATGCCCGAGATGGTGCTCGACGACCGCAAGCAGCCGGCGGTGGTGCACCGGGTCGCCGTACCAGCTCTTCAGCCGGCGCAGCTCGGCGACGCGGCCGGCGTTGTAGACGGTGTTGATCAGGTGCCAGGTGGCGAGGTCGAAGTAGATGCGGCTGGGCACCTCGCGCGGCGCACGCCCGGCCTCGGACGGGCCCAGGCTGCGGTAGCCGAACAGCGGCATCAGCGCCTCGAGTTCGACGCGGCGGTCGAAGTCGGTGCCGGCGACGTGCACGCCGTGGTTGGCGAGGATGTCGTCGCGCCGGTCGGCGCGGCCGCGGCGCTCGGGGCCGACACGCACGATCGAGAAGTCGGAAGTGCCGCCGCCGATGTCGGCGACCAGCACCAGTTCCTCGGCAGTGACGTGGCGCTCGTGGTCCAGCGCGGCGGCGATCGGTTCGTACTGGAAGCTGATGTCGGCGAAACCGGCGGCGCGCGCCGCGGCTTCCAGCGCCGCCGCAGCCGCGGCGTCGCGCACCGGGTCGTCGTCGACGAAGAAGACCGGCCGGCCGAGCACGACATGCGGCAGCGGCGCGCCGGCCGCGGCTTCGGCGGCACGTTTCAGGTGGCGCAGGTAGCCGACGACGACATCGAGATAACGCACCGAGTGGCCGCCGCCGAGGTCGGTCGCCTGCTCCAGCAGCGACGAGCCCAGCAGGCTCTTCATCGAGCGCATCAGGCGCCCGTCGTGGCCTTCGACATAGGCGGCGAGCGCGGCGCGCCCGTACAGGCGCAGCGGTTCGGCCTGCGGTGTCCTCTCGTCGAGCTGGTAGAAGACTGCGGTCGGCATCGTCGGGTGGCCGGGCTCGAGTTCGACCAGGCGCACGCCGTCGGCACCTGCCGGCAGCGCAATGCCCGAATTGGAGGTGCCGAAGTCGATGGCGGCAAAGCCGGTTGCGGAGCTCATGGGAGGGGGGTCGCAGACGCCGAAGGGGCGCGGATTGTAGTAAGCCGCGGCACGGCTGCGCCAAGTCCCGTGCATTCCGTCACGCGGCCGCTCGAACACGGGTGAACCCCGACTTCATCCCGGTCGCCTTGAGTCGATGCTGGTAACAGGAGACCACGATGGGAGACCAAACATGACGACGCGACACGAGACCCCCTGGTGGCGACGGCTGGCCCGGCGCGGCCCGAGCGCCTCGCGCCACGTGCCCGACGCCGGCGACATGGGCACCTGCTTCGGCCTGGAAGCCGTGCTGCAGGCCGAAGCCGAAGCTCACGCGCTGCGGGCCGAAGCCGCGGCGCTCAGCGCGCAACCGGCGGCGGAACCGTCGAGCGCCGTCTGAACATCGCCCGGTGCGCCGGGACGGGCCCGGCGCACCGATAGAATTTCGCCATGGTCAGACTGTCGTTTCGCGAACAGGTGCTGCGGGTTCGCGAAGACGCGATCGTCGCCTCGGTCAACCGCTTGCTCGCCGAGAAGGGTTTCGACCTGATGACGGTGGACGAGGTGGCCGCCGACGTCGGCATCGCCAAGGCCAGCCTCTACAAACACTTCCCGTCGAAGGAGGCGCTGGCCGCCGCGGCGATGGTGCGCCTGCTCGAACAGGCGCGCAACGTCGTCGACAGCCAGCAGGCCGAGACCGCGTTCGGGCGCCTGGAAGCGGTGACACGCTGGGCGCTGCAGCTGCAGCTGGCCGGCGAGATGCCTTCGCTGCCGTCGCAGAACTCGACGCTGCGTGCCGAGCTGATGGCGAGCAAACCCTATCTGGACCTGCTGATGGAAGTCAGCGACCGGCTCGGCGAGTGGATCGTGCAGGCCCAGGCCGACGGCGACATCGACCCGGCGCTGCCGCCCGAGGCGGCGCTGTACACGATCTTCGCGCGCGCCTGCGACCCGGTGCCGGCCTACCTGAAAGCCGGCGGCCGCTACAGCGACGAGCAGATCGTCGGCTGGGTGCTCGCGACCTGCATGAACGGGCTGCGACCGCGCCGCGCGCCGGCTGCCTGAAGCCGGCGCCGCGCCGTCAGCGGATCAGCAGCGCCGGCGTCTTGCAGCGCGCCAGCACCTTGGTCGCGACCGAGCCGAGCACCAGGTTGGCGAGGCTGCCGTGGCCGTGCGAACCGAGCACGACCAGGTCGTATTCGTTCTTCTCGGCGAGCGCGACGACGACGTCGGCCGGCGCACCGACCTTGTAGACGAAGTCGGCCTTCAACCCCTGCTTGGCGAAGAAGGCGCGGATCGGCTTGAAGACCTTCTCGGCCTCTTCCTCGTAGTGCGACTTCAGCACCGCCTTGTCGAGCACCGCGGCGGCGCGCGGCGGCACGGCGCCGACGGCGTTGACCACGGTGTACTGGTGCTGGCCGCCGAACCAGTCGTCGTGGGCCGCGAGATAGGCCAGCATGCGCTTGGTGAACGGGCTGCCGTCGACGGCGGCGAGGATCTTCATGCGCTGAGTCTCCAGGGTCGTTGTGGTGCTCCGAGTGTGGCACCGCAGCGGCAAGCCGGCGTGCTTCACCCCAGGGCAGGGCTCAGATCTCGATCAGCTTGAAAGGATCGAGCCCCTCGTGCTCGCCCTTCTTCGCCAGGCCGCGTGCCTGGCAGACGACACGCGTCGCACGCGCGCCGGCACGCTCGACACGGTAGTCGTGGCGGCAGTGCAGGTGGCCGTGCAGCCACAGGTCGGCGCGTGTGATCAGGTCGTCGTCGGCGTTGCAGAAGCTGGCCGTCGCCGGCTGGCGGCCGTAGCGCGGGTCGGCGCTCTTCAGGCTGGGCGCGAAATGGGTGACGACGACGCTCGCGTCCCAGCGCCCGCGCGCCGGCTCGGCGAGCACGGCCTCGAGCCAGGCACGGCAGGCCAGCGCCTCGGCACGCACCGCCTGGACGTCGAAGGGCTGGCCGCCGCGGCGCGCGTCCATCAGCCGCATGAAGTAGGCGGCGGCGCGCTGAGAACGTTCGCGCTCGGCGGCGCCGAAGAGGTCGAAGTCGTTCCAGCGCACGGTGCCGGCGAAGCGGATGCGGCGTCCGTCGGCGGCGTCGACGACGAGCGTCTCACGCTCCAGCAGTTTCAGGCCGTGGCGCTCGCAGGTTTCGGCCAGTGCCGGCCAGGCTTGGTCGAGCTCGCGGCCGTCGAACTCGTGATTGCCGGCGACGACCAGCACCGGCACCGGCCAGCCGGCGAACCGTTCGTAGGCCGTCCAGGTCGCGTCGATGTCGCCGCCCAGCACCAGCAGCTCGGCGCCGGGCGCGGGAACGGGCTCGAAGCTCTCGCTTTCGAGGTGCAGGTCCGACAGCAGCTGGATCTTCATCGTGGCGCGCCCAAAGAAAACGCCCGGCCTAAGCCGGGCGTTGCAGTCTCGCACGGGCCGTGACGGGCACGGCCGCGAGTGGACTATCAGGCCGAGAGGCGGGCCTCGATGCGCGCCATCGTCGCCGGCAGTTCGGCCGGCAGGCCGGCGGCGAGCTGCTTGAACAGCTCGGCGTGCAGCTTGAGCTCCTGCTTCCAGGCTTCGGGGTCGACGCCGATGACGCTGTCGAACTGCGCCTTCGTGAACGCCAGGCCTTCCCAGCGCAGGTCTTCGTAGCGCGGGCTGAGGCCGAAGACGTTCTCGACCGGCTCGCCACCGTGGCCTTCGGCGCGCTTGAGCATCCACTCCAGCACACGCATGTTGTCGCCGTAGCCCGGCCAGACGAACTTGCCGTCGGCGCCCTTGCGGAACCAGTTGACGCAGTAGATGCGCGGCAGCTTGGCGCCCTGGGCCTGCAGCTTGGCGCCGGTGTCCAGCCAGTGCTGGAAGTACGCGGCCATGTTGTAGCCGCAGAACGGCAGCATCGCGAACGGGTCGCGGCGCACGACACCTTGCGCGCCGACGGCGGCAGCGGTCGTCTCCGAGCCCATGGTCGCGGCCATGTAGACGCCTTCGGTCCAGTTGCGCGCCTCGGTCACCAGCGGCACGGTCGTGGAGCGGCGGCCGCCGAAGACGAAGGCGTCGATCGGCACGCCGGCGGCGTTGTCGTAGTCCGGGTCGAGCACCGGGTTGTGGATCGACGACACCGTGAAGCGTGCGTTCGGGTGCGCGGCCTTGGCGCCGGTTTCCTTGGCGATCGCCGGCGTCCAGTCCTTGCCCTGCCAGTCGATCAGGTGCGCCGGCGGGGTGTCGGTCATGCCTTCCCACCAGACGTCGCCTTCGTCGGTCAGCGCGACGTTGGTGAAGATGGTGTCGCCCTTGATCGAATCCATGCAGTTCGGATTCGTCTTGTAGTTCGTGCCCGGGGCGACGCCGAAGTAGCCGGCCTCGGGGTTGATCGCGTACAGGCGGCCATCGGCACCCGGCTTGATCCAGGCGATGTCGTCGCCGATGGTCGTGACCTTCCAGCCGTCATAGCCGGCCGGCGGCACCAGCATCGCGAAGTTGGTCTTGCCGCAGGCGCTGGGGAAGGCGGCGGCGATGTGGAACTTGTGGCCTTCGGGGTTGGTGACGCCCAGCACCGTCATGTGCTCGGCCAGCCAGCCCTGTTCGCGGCCCATCGTCGAGGCGATGCGCAGCGCGAAACACTTCTTGCCCAGCAGCGCGTTGCCGCCGTAGCCCGAGCCGTAGCTCCAGATCTCGTGCGTGTCGGGGTAGTGCACGATGTACTTGGTCTTGTTGCAAGGCCAGGCGACGTCCTGCTGGCCCGGCTCCAGCGGCGCGCCGACCGTGTGCACGCAGGGCACGAACTCGCCGTCGGCGCCCAGCACGTCGTAGACGGCCTTGCCCATGCGCGTCATCAGGCGCATGTTGGTCGCGACGTAGGCGCTGTCGCTCAGCTCGACGCCGATGTGGGCGATGTGCGAACCCAGCGGGCCCATCGAGAACGGGATCACGTAGAGCGTGCGGCCCTTCATCGCGCCCTTGAACAGCGCCTTGTCGCCGGTCTGCAGCAGCGTGCGCATCTCGGCCGGGGCCATCCAGTTGTTCGTCGGGCCGGCGTCTTCCTTCTTCGCGCTGCAGATGAAGGTGCGGTCCTCGACGCGGGCGACGTCGCTCGGGTCGCTCTTGGCGAGGTAGCTGTTGGGGCGCAGCTCGGGGTTCAGGCGCTGCATCGTGCCCGCGGCGACGAGGCGAGCGCAGAGGGCGTCGTACTCGGCCTCGGAGCCGTCGCACCAGTGGATGTCGGCGGCTTCGGTCAGCGCGGCGATCTCGGCCACCCAGGCCACCAGGCGGCTGTGCTTGACGTACTCGGGCACGTTCAGCTGCAGCCCTTCCATCGCGGGACGGTTCATGGACACTCCAGTTTTCTTCAGACAGTCAAAAAAGGCGGAATCTGGTCAGCCTCCCCCGCCGGGAGAGGTTCACCGGATACCGCCAACGCCCGACTTCGCCGCGCGTACGAGAATTCGCGCGAACAATGTAATCGCCATGTACCCCACACGGCAGCAGAGGTCATGCAAATTCCGAATAGAACGATGCCGTGTTTCGACCTCTGCCGGACCCAAACGACATGAAGCTGCTCAGCGTCAACATCGCCCGGGCGCACGAGATCCTGATCGGCCAACGCCGCGTGCTGACCGCGATCGACAAGCGCCCCGTCGACGGGCCGATCGAGGTGCAGCCGCTGGGCCTGGCCGGCGACGAGCAGGCCGACCTCTCGGTGCACGGCGGGCTCAGCAAGGCGGTCTACGCCTATCCGAGCGAGCACTACGCGTTCTGGCGCACGGTGCGCGCCCAGGCCAAGGTCTCGGGCTGGGACGACTCGCTGCCACCGGGCGCGATGGGCGAGAACCTGACGCTCGAAGGCGTGCTCGAGGACGGGCTCTACGTCGGTGACCGGCTCGTGTTCCCGGGCTGCGTGCTCGCCGTCAGCGAGCCGCGTTTCCCGTGTTTCAAGTTCAACGCGGTGATGGGCTTCCCGCAGGCGGCCAAGCTGATGGCGCAGTCGGGCTTCTGCGGCAGCTACCTCGCGGTGATCGAAGCCGGCACGCTCAGCGCCGGCCAGGACTTCGAGCTCGTGCCCGGCCCGCGCGAGGTGAACATCCGCGAGCTGTTCCGCGCGCGCGTCAGGGCCTGAGCCGCAGCTCGAGCGCGAACAGCGCCGGCATCAGCGTCAGCACGGCGATGTAGCGCACGACCTGGAAGGCCGTCACCACCGGCACGCCGAGCTGCAGCACCTGGGCCGTGATCGCCATCTCGGCGATGCCGCCGGGTGTCGTCGCCAGCACCGCCGTCGCTGCCGGCAGGCCCGCCGCCCGGCCCAGCAGCCAGCCGTAACCGGCTGAAACCACGAGCATCGCGAGCGTGCCCGCAGCCACCGCGGCCAGCCAGCGCGGCGCCGCCTGCGCGAACGCGGGCGTGAAGCGTGTGCCCAGCGCGACGCCGAGCGCCATCTGGCCGAAGGCGCTGGCTCCCGGCGGCAGCGCCGACAGCTCCAGCCCTGCCGCGCAGGGCAGCAGGGTCGCCAGCAGCGGCCCCAGCACCCAGGGGTTGGGCGCTTTCAGGCGCTGCAGCAGCACGACGCCCGCCGCGGCGCCGACGGCCAGCGCCGCCAGCCCCGGCAGCCGCACGGCCGTCGCGGCCGTTGCCGAGGCCTCGTCCCCGTGCACGCCGAAAGCCTGCAGCGTCAGCGGCACCAGCGTGACGACGAGCAGCACACGCAGCGAATGCGCCGCGGCGACGCGGTCGACCCGGCCGCCGGCACGTTCGGCGAGCAAGGCCATCTCCGAGGCGCCGCCGATCGCGGCGGCGTAGAAGCAGGTCGCGCGGTCACCGCCGTGCAGGCGGTGCAGCATGCGGTAGAACAGATAACCCAGCAGCAGCGCCCAGAGCACGCCGAGCACGATGGCCGGCGCGATGCGCAGGATCAGCGCCGCCACGTCCGGCGAGAAGTGCAGCCCGAGCCCGACACCGATCAGCGCCAGGCCCAGGTTGCGCAGCCGCACCGAGGCCATCACCGGCACGCCGGCGACGCCGAGCGCAGCCGTCGCCAGCAGCGGCCCCAGCATCCAGGGCAGCGGCAGATGGACGGCCCGGCAGCCCAGCGCCGCCAGGCCGGCCAGCACGAGCGTGGCGCCGATGCGCAGCGCCCGTGCCGTCGAACCGGCGCCTTCAGGCGCCGGCGGCATCCAGCGTCGGGTAGTCCGTGTAACCCTCGGCGCCGCCGCCGTAGAGCTTGGGCACGTTCAGCGGGTTCAGCGCCGCACCGCGGCGCAGGCGCAGGCCGAGGTCGGGGTTGGCGATGAAGGGCCGGCCGAAGGCCACCGCGTCGACGGCGCCCGACGAGACGGCCTCGAGCGCCAGCTCCCGCGTGTAGCCGTTGTTGGCGATCCACGGGCCGGCGAAGTGCCGGCGCAGCGCCGCGTAGTCGAAGGGCGCGACGTCGCGCGCGCCGCCGGTCTGGCCTTCGATGACGTGCACGAAGGCCAGGCCGAGCCCGGCCACGCGGTCCAGCGCCAGCGTGTACAGCGCCTGGGCGTCGCTGTCCTGGGCGGCGTCGTTGACCGGCGTCACCGGCGAGATGCGCACGCCGGTGCGGCCGCCGCCGATCGCGCCGGCCACCGCCGTCAGCACCTCGACGAACAGGCGCACACGGTTCTCGGGCGAGCCGCCGTAGGCATCGGTGCGGTCGTTGATGCTGTCGCGCAGGAACTGCTCGATCAGGTAGCCGTTGGCGGCATGGACCTCGACGCCGTCGAAACCGGCTTCGATCGCGCTGCGCGCGGCGTGCACGTAGGCGGCGACGACGCCGGGGATCTCGTCGCTGCCCAGCGCGCGCGGCGTCGAGCAGTCGACGAAGCCCTCGGCGGTGAAGGTCTTGGCCTTGGCCGCACGCGCGGTCGAGGACACCGGCGCCACGCCGCCCGGCTGCAGCGAGACGTGCGAGATGCGGCCGACGTGCCAGAGCTGGATCACGGCGCGGCCGCCTTCGGCATGGATCGCGTCGGTGACGCGGCGCCAGGCCGCAACCTGCTCGGGCGAATAGATCCCCGGCGTGTCGAGGTAGCCCTGGCCCTCGGGGCAGATCTGCGCCGCCTCGGTGACGATCAGGCCGGCGCCGGTGGCCGGGTTGGCGCGCTGGCGGTAGTACTCGACCATCAACTCGTTGGGAACCTGGCCGGCGCCGGCGCGGTTGCGCGTCAGCGGGGCCATGACGATGCGGGTGGCGGCGGCGATGTCGCCGTACTGGATGGGGTCGAACAGGGTGCTCATGCGGACTAGATTACTGCAGCGCAGCATCCGCTGCAGGCCGGCCGTGGCACAGTCCCGCCCCATGCTCGCCTATCGACACGCATTTCACGCCGGCAACCATGCCGACGTCCTCAAGCACCTCGTCTTCGTCGCGGTGCTGCGCCACATGGCGCAAAAAGAAAAAGGCTTTCGCGTCGTCGACACCCATGCCGGCGCTGGCGGCTACTCGCTGGAGAGCCGCTACGCGCGCCAGAAGGCCGAATACGCCGCCGGCATCGAACGCCTGTACGACGCGCCCGACCTGCCGCCGGCACTGGCGGACTACGTCGCCCAGGTGCGCGCCTTCAACGGCGGCAACGCACTCAAGCAGTACCCCGGCTCGCCGGCGATCGCACGCCAGCTGCTGCGGCCGCAGGACCAGCTGCGCCTGTTCGAGCTGCACCCGACCGACCACCGCATCCTGGCCTCGTTCGTAGAGGACGTGCCGGGCGCGCAGGTGGCGATGAGCGACGGTTTCGCGGCGCTGAAGTCGACGCTGCCGCCGCCCACGCGCCGCGGCGTCGTGCTGATCGACCCGCCTTACGAGATCAAGACCGACTACACGCGCACGCTGGGCGCGTTGCGCGAGGCGCTGGAGCGTTTCGCCGACGCCGTCGTCGTGATCTGGCTGCCGCAGCTGCAGCTGCTCGAGTCGCGCCAGCTGCCGCAGCGCCTGAAGGCCAGCGCCGACGCGCACGCGAAAAAAGGCTGGCTGCACGCGCGGCTGACGGTGGCGAACGCCGACACGCGCGGCTTCGGCATGCTGGGCTCCAGCGTCTTCGTGGCTAACCCGCCGCACACGCTGCACGAGGCGCTCGCGCCCTGCCTGCCGCTGCTGGCACGCACGCTCGGCGAAGGCCACGGCCAGCACGCGCTCGAACGATCGACCCACGCTTGATACCCACGATGAGAACGACACGGAGGAGGCGCCTGGGCGCCGCCGCCGGCGCGCTGGCGCTGGCGGCTTCGATGGCACAGGCGCAGAGCGCGCCGACGACGCAGACGACACCGGCGGCGCTGGTCGCCGGATTCGAGCGCACCGAGCTGCCCGGCGGCGAACACATGGGGCTGGCGCAGATCGCCTACCTCGTCGAGTTCGCGCCCGGCTGGCGTGCCGGGCCGGCGCTGTACGGCTCCGCCACCGGCCAGCGCGGCGGCCTGTTCACCTGGGGCGCCGAGGCACAGAAGCTCTGGCGCTTCGGCGAGCGCTGGCAGGCCGTCGGCGGCCTGTACGTCGGCGGTGGCGGCGGCGGCAACGCGCCGGTCGGCGGCGGGCTGATGCTGCGCCCGCACGCCGACCTGCTCTACGGCTTCGATGGCTGGGCGCTGGGGGTCTCGGCTTCGCAGGTGCGGTTCCCGAACGGCGACATCCGCAGCTCGCAGCTCGGCGTGGTGCTGAGCGTCGACGACCGCTTCGAACACGGCACGCCGGGCAGCGCCTGGCGCGGTGCCGGCGAGTCCTGGCTGCGTGTGGACCGCCTCGTGCTCGGCGGCGGCCGCTACGCCGAACCGGCGCCGGGCGCCGATTCGCTGGGCGTGATCAGCCTGCGCGCCGAACACGACCTCGGGCCGGTCTGGATCGCCAGCGCCGAAGCCGGCGCCGCGGTGCAGGGCGACGGCGACGGTTATGCCGAGTTCGGCGCCGGCCTGGCGGCGCTGTGGCCGACGCCGCTGCCGGGCCTGCGCCTGGGCGGCCGCGCGATGCTGGGCCTGGGCGGCGGCGGCGCCGTGCCCACCGGCGGCGGCATCATCGGCAAGGCGGCGCTGCTGGCGCGCTGGCAGTTCGCCGGCCCCTGGCTGGTCGAACTCGAAGGCGGGCGCGTGCACGCCTTCAGCGGCGGCGACCTGGACAGCAACTACGCGATGCTGTCGCTGGGCCGCAGCTTCGGCGCGCCGGGCGCCGGCACGCCGGCAGTCGAGACCGAGTTCGCGCTCGCGGCGCAGAGCTACGACGCCCAGCGCCGCGACGGCAGCCGCCGCCGGCTCGAGACCGTCGGCCTGAAGATCAGCCGAGCACTCGACGAGCGCTGGTACCTCGCCGGTCAGGCCTTCGGTGCGGTGACCGGCGGCGCCGGCGCGTATTCGGTCGGCCTGGTCGGCCTGGGCGCACGCTGGCCGGTGGCCACGGGCTGGAGAGTCGGCGCCGAGGCGCTGGCCGGCGCGGCCGGCGGCGGCGGCGTCGACAGCAAGGGCGGCGCCATCGTCCAGCCCAAGCTCTGGGTCGGCACCGACGTCGGCCGCCACGGCCGGCTGCAGCTGGGCGCGGGCTACATCCGCTCGCTGCGCGGCGAGCTGTCGGCGCCGCTGGTCGAGCTGAGCTGGGGCGTCGCGCTCGGGCGGCCCTGAGCCACTCGGTCGCCGGCTGACAGGGCGCGGCCGGGCCCTCACCCCAACCCTCTCCCGCGAGCGGGAGAGGGGGCCGGATGGCTTCAGCCGATGCCGCGCGCGCGGTCGGCCTTGAACTGCAGGCGGAAAGCCTCGAAGCGCCCTTGGTCCAGCGCTTCGCGTACTTCGTGCATCAGGTTCAGGTAGTAGTGGATGTTGTGGATGCTGGCGAGCATGGGCCCCAGCATCTCGCCGCAGCGGTCCAGGTGGTGCAGGTAGGCGCGGCTGAAGTTGCGGCAGCAGTAGCAGCTGCAGGTCTCGTCGAGCGGGCGCTCCGACGCGCGGTGCTTGGCGTTGCGGATCTTCAGGTCGCCGAAACGCGTGAACAGGTGGCCGTTGCGCGCATTGCGCGTCGGCATCACGCAGTCGAACATGTCGACGCCGCAGGCGACGCCCTCGACCAGGTCCTCGGGCGTGCCGACGCCCATCAGGTAGCGCGGCTTGGCCGCCGGCAGCCGGTGCGGCGTGTGCGCCATGATGCGCAGCATCTCGTCCTTGGGCTCGCCGACGCTGACGCCGCCGATCGCGTAGCCCGGCAGGTCCATCTCGACCAGCGCGTCCAGCGACTCCTGGCGCAGGTGCTCGAACATGCCGCCCTGGACGATGCCGAAGAGCGCGTTCGGGTTCTCCAGCCGCTTGAACTCGGCGACGCAGCGTCGGGCCCAGCGCCGGCTCAGCTCCATCGAAGAGCGCGCCTGGGCCTCGGTCGTCAGCTGGCCCTTGCTCTCGTACGGCGTGCACTCGTCGAACTGCATGACGATGTCCGAGTTGAGCACCGTCTGGATCTGCATGCTCGTCTCAGGCGTCAGGAAGAGCTTGTCGCCGTTCACCGGCGAGGCGAACTTGACGCCTTCCTCGCTGATCTTGCGCATCTCGCCCAGGCTCCAGACCTGGAAGCCGCCGCTGTCGGTGAGGATGGGCTTGTGCCAGCCCTCGAAGCGGTGCAGGCCACCGAAGGCCTGCAGCACGTCCAGCCCCGGGCGCATCCACAGGTGGAAGGTGTTGCCGAGGATGATCTGGGCGCCGGCCTCCTCGAGCGAGCGCGGCAGCACGCCCTTGACGGTGCCGTAGGTGCCCACTGGCATGAAGATCGGCGTCTCGACGACGCCGTGGTTCAGCGTCATACGACCGCGGCGCGCATGGCCCTCGGTCTTCAGCAGTTCGTAGCGGAGCATGGGCAGGAAGTTCAGGTGCTGCGGTCGAGCAGCATCGCGTCGCCGTAGCTGAAGAAGCGGTAGCGTGCCTCGACGGCGTGGCGGTAGAGCGCGCGGATGTGGTCGGTGCCGGCGAAGGCGCTGACCAGCATCAGCAGCGTGCTCTTGGGCAGGTGGAAGTTCGTGATCAGCCGGTCGACGACGCGGAACTCGAAGCCCGGGCGGATGAAGATGCCGGTGTCGCCCGACGACGGCACGAGCGTGCCGCCCGCCGCGGCCGATTCGAGCGCACGCAGCGTCGTCGTGCCGGCGGCGACGATGCGGCCGCCGCGCGCCCGCGTCTGCTCGATCGCCGCGACCGTGGCCGCATCGACCTCGAACCGCTCCTGGTGCATCTTGTGCTCGTCCAGGTTCTCCACGCGCACCGGCTGGAAGGTGCCGGCGCCGACGTGCAGCGTGACCGCGGCGCGGCGCACGCCGCGTGCTTCCAGCAGCGCCAGCAGCGCCTCGTCGAAGTGCAGCGACGCCGTCGGCGCCGCCACCGCGCCCGGGCGTGCGGCGAACACCGTCTGGTAGCGCGCCACGTCCTCGGCCGCGTCTTCGTGCGTGATGTAGGGCGGCAGCGGCACGTGGCCGTGGCGCTCGAGCAGCACCAAGGGGTCTTCGGGGAAGCGCAGGTGGAACAGCGAGCCGTCGGGGCCGTCGCGGCCCAGCACCTCGGCGTCGAAGGCTTCGGCGAAACGCACCGTCGTGCCCGGCCGCGGCGACTTGCTGGCGCGCAGATGCGCCAGCACCTCGTGGCCGCCGAGCACACGTTCGACCAGCGCCTCGACGCTGCCGCCGGTGGGCTTTTCGCCGCGCAGGCGCGCCTTGATGACGCGGGTGTCGTTGAAGACCAGCAGGTCGCCCGGGGCCAGCAGCTGAGGCAGCTCGCGAAAGACGCGGTCCACCGGCAGCGCGCCGCGGCCGTCGAGCAGGCGCGAGGCGCTGCGTTCGGGGGCCGGGTGCTGGGCGATCAGCTCGGGCGGGAGCGGGAAATCGAAATCGGAGAGGGTGAGATCAGTCATCGTGCAGGCTGTACCGGCCTGGAGTCGCGACGGTCTCGATTGTTCCATGCCCTCGGCGGCGACAATCGCGCGCCATGTCGGAAACCGCACGCCAGAGCACCAAATCGGCCCCGCAGCGGGCGCTGGAACGCCTGGGCCTGCTGCGCGACATCGACCTCGCGCTGCACCTGCCGATGCGCTACGAGGACGAGACCCGGGTCGAGCCGATCGCCGCGCTGCACGACGGCGACAGCGCCCAGGTCGAGGGCGTGGTGCGCGACAGCCACGTCGAGCAGCGGTCCCGCCGCCAGCTCGTCGTGCGCCTGGCCGACACCAGCGGCGAGCTGACGCTGCGTTTCCTGCACTTCTACCCGTCGACGCAGAAGCAGCTGGCGCCCGGTGCGCGCATCCGCGCACGCGGCGAGCTGCGCGTCGGTTTCCTCGGCCGCGAGATGGTGCACCCGACCGTCAGGCGTGTGGACGAGAACACGCCGCTGGCTGCGTCGCTGACGCCGGTCTACCCGGCCAGCGCCCAGCTGCCGCAGGCCTATCTGCGCAAGGCCGTGGCCGCGGGCCTGTCGCGGGCGCCGCTGGACGAGCTGCTGCCGCCGGGCACGCTGCCGCCGGGCCTGCCGCCGCTGCGCGAGGCGCTGCAGCTGCTGCACCACCCGCCGCCGGGCATCGCGATGGGCGCGCTGGAAGACCACAGCCACCCCGCCTGGCAGCGGCTGAAGTTCGACGAGCTGCTGGCGCAGCAGCTGTCGCAGCTGCAGGCGCGCATCGAACGCGCGCGGCTGGCGGCGCCGGCCTTGCGCGACACCGAGCTGCCGGCGCGGCTGCGCACGGTGCTGCCGTTCACACTGACCGCGGCGCAGGAACGTGTCGTCGCCGAGATCGACGCCGACCTGGCGCTGGCGCAACCGATGCACCGGCTGCTGCAGGGCGACGTCGGCTCTGGCAAGACGGTGGTCGCGGCGCTGGCGGCGGCCACCGCGATCGGCTCGGGCTGGCAGTGCGCGCTGATGGCGCCGACCGAGATCCTGGCCGAGCAGCATTTCAAGAAGCTCGTCGACTGGCTGCTGCCGCTGGGGCTGCAGGTCGCCTGGCTGACCGGCAGCCGCAAGGGCAAACAACGCAAGGCGATGCTGGAGCTGATCGCCTCGGGCGAGGCGGCGCTGGTCGTCGGCACGCACGCGGTGATCCAGGAGGACGTGGTCTTCGCGCGCCTGGGGCTGGCGGTGGTCGACGAGCAGCACCGCTTCGGCGTCGCCCAGCGCCTGGCGCTGCGGCGCAAGCTGGAGCTGCAGGCGCTGGAGCCGCACCTGTTGATGATGAGCGCCACGCCGATCCCGCGCACGCTGGCGATGACCTACTTCGCCGACCTGGCCGTCAGCACCATCGACGAGCTGCCGCCGGGGCGCACGCCGGTCGTGACCAAGGTCTTCGCCGACGACAAGCGCGAGCAGGTGGTCGAGAAGATCCGCGACGAGGTGGCACGCGGGCGCCAGGTCTACTGGGTCTGCCCGCTGGTCGAAGAAAGCGAGCACATCGACCTGCAGAACGCGACCGCGACACACGCGCTGCTGAGCGAAGCGCTGCCGGGCGTAGCCGTCGGCCTGCTGCACGGGCGGCTGCCGGCGGCCGAGAAGGCGGCGGTGATGGCCGAGTTCTCCGCCGGGCGGCTGCAGCTGCTGGTGGCCACCACCGTCATCGAGGTCGGTGTCGACGTCCCCAACGCCAGCCTGATGGTGATCGAACACGCCGAACGTTTCGGCCTCGCGCAGCTGCACCAGCTGCGCGGGCGTGTCGGCCGCGGCGCGGTGGCCAGCGTCTGCGTGCTGCTCTACACCGCGCCGCTGTCGGCCACCGGCAAGGCGCGGCTGCGCGCGATGGCCGAGACCACCGACGGCTTCGAGATCGCACGCCGCGACCTCGACATCCGCGGCCCGGGCGAGTTCATGGGTTCGCGCCAGAGCGGCGACGCGCTGCTGCGTTTCGCCGACCTGGCCGAGGACGACGCGCTGCTGGAGCGAGCGCGCGAACTGGCGCCCAGGCTGCTGCGCGAGCATCCGGCGGCGGCACGCGCGCACGTGCAGCGCTGGCTGGGCGGCAAGGCGGAGTTCCTGAAAGCCTGAGCGCCCCGCATCCCCGGGACGACGCCGGTCGCCGAGCCTCTTATCCTGGCGGGACAAGAACGCTCCAGGGAGGAAGCGATGGTCTGCATGAGGAGCTTGCGGCTTCGGGCCGTCGGCATGGCCTTGGCCTGTGTTTTGAGCGCCTGCGGAGGCGGCGGAGGCGGTGGCGAGGAGCCGGCCCCGAGCTCGGGCCTCGTCCCCACAGCACCCACGCCAGGCGCCACGCTGTACACCGACGCCACTCTCCTGCGGCCCGTCGCCGACGGCGCCAGCTGGACCTATCGTGGCACCGCCGAGTGGGCCGCGATGCCGACCACCATCTACCAGAACGTCGTCAGCCAGGCCCGCGCGAGCGACGGCACGATGGTCGAAAGCGCCACCGACATCGGCCACACCGGGACCGGCGAGCAGGCCGTCTCGGCCTCAGGTGGCGAGGTGGCGACGATCTCCGGTTTCGCGGTCGCCTACGAGCCACCCACCGCGCTGCGCTACCTGGAACTGCGCTCGCCGGTGCGCGTAGGCGACCAGTACACGACGCTGGACCTGCACCGCAAGGACAGCGGCTACGACGCCGATGGTGATGGCCGTAACGACGCGGTCGACTACGCGATCTACAGCCGCGTCATCGGCACCGAGACGGTCGATCTGGTGCACGCCCCGGGCGTGAAGACGGTACGCGTGCGCACGACGCAGGCCGTGCGCTACACGCTGAGCTACAGCGGCCAGCAGACCGAAGTAGTGTCGGCGACGACCGACCTCTGGTACGCCGAAGGCGTCGGCATCGTCAAGCGCGTCGACGACTATCCGTCGTCCGTCGCCGAAACCGGTCGCGATGTGACGACTGAGGAACTGGTCGTGTTCGACGGCGTGGCCAAGGGCCTCGGCCCGATGGCTAAGACCGCACTGACCACGGCGGGCGGACAGCGCGTGCAGGAGTTCCGCGCCGCCGTCGGTTTCGGTGATCACGTGCTGCTGATGACGATGCTCCAGGCGGGCCAGGACGCCGGCGTCACGGTGCACAAGCTGGACGCACGGGGCCAGTGGCTGTCCGGTCACGACGTCGCCGGATTCCCGAACTCCGACGCACAACTGGTGCGCCTGGGCGAGCGCGTGCTGGCCCTCGCCCACGACGACGCCGGCATCGTGATGCAGGCATTCGACGCCGAAGGCGTGCCGGCCGGCAGCGGCGTGCGCCTCGTGTCCGGCTCGCTGACGCGCCTGGCCGGTGCCTGGTGGTACGGCGCCGCAGTGTCGCGCGACACCCTGTGGGTCGTGTGGGAGGAGCAGGTCGGCGGCACCTTCGGAACGTACCGCCTGCGGGCCCAACCGTTCGACGCCGCCGGCCGGGCACTGGCTGCGGCCTCGACGCTGACCGAGGGCCAGAGCACCGCGAACAGCATCAGCGGCCTGAGCGCCACGGGCCGCAGCTCCGGCGCCGCGCTCGTGACCTGGAGCGAGTTCAGCGACGGCCAGGGTTATCTGCGTTATGCGGTACTGGACGGCCAGTCGGCGCCGGATGTGCATGGCATCGGGCCGATCTCTTTCACGGCGTCGCTGAAGCCCGCGGTGGTTTCCTCGGGTTCGGCTCTGCTGTGGGTGTCGCCATCCCGCGGCGGAGCGCTCAGCGGTGTCACGCTCTCGCAGGACGGCAGCATTCTCACCACACCCGGGAAGTCGCTGCTGGAGGAAGTCCTGCCAGTCGAATGGTGGTCGCGAACAGACGGCTTCGTCCTGTCGGGCGATCAGACGATCGACATCGTCGCGCAGGAACAGAACGCGAAGCTGTGGCCGGAGGACTTCCCCAGGGCGCTGCAAACACTGACCGAACTGAAGCCAGGCGCCGGCTCGCTGGCGGCCACCGGCACGGTGCGTCTCCTGGCGCGCGGCATCGACTCCTGGCCAACGGCGCTGGTGGAGCTGGACGGCAGAATCCTGATGATCATCTGGGAGTCCGCGGGCCTGTCGACGCAGGTCGTCTGGCGCCGTCCCTGAACCGGCGGCGGCCGGGAGGCGTGCGGAGCCGCTGGCTACACTGCCCCGCATGAACCCCTCGAACATCGCCTTCATCGGCGGCGGCAACATGGCCGGCGCCTTGATCGGCGGGCTGCTGAAGAGCGGCCGTGCGCCGGCGTCCATCCTCGTCGTCGAGCCCTTCGCGGCGCAGCGCGAGCGGCTGCAGCGCGAGTTCGGCCTGGCGCCGCTGGCCGAGGCCGGCCCGGCACTGGCCTCAGCCGGCACCGTCGTCTGGGCCGTCAAGCCGCAGCTGTTCCGCGAAGCCGCGGCGCCCTGCGCCGCGCACATCGGCGGCGCACTGCAGCTCAGCGTGATGGCCGGCGTGCGCAGCGACGCCATCGCCGCCGCGAGCGGCAGCGAGCGTGTCGTGCGCGCGATGCCGAACACGCCGGCGCTGATCGGCCGCGGCATCGCCGGGCTGTATGCGCGCGACGCGGTGACACCGGCCGAACGCGGCGTCATCGAGGCGCTGCTCGCGCCGACCGGGCGCACGGTCTGGGTCGACCGCGAAGCCGACCTCGACGCGGTGACGGCGCTGTCGGGCTCGGGCCCGGCCTACGTCTTCTACGTGCTCGAGGCGATGATGAAAGCCGGCGTCGAGATGGGCCTGCCCGAGGCCCAGGCGCGTGCGCTGGCGCTGGCCACCTTCGACGGCGCGACGGCACTGGCCGAGGCCTCGCCACTGCCCCCGGCCGAGCTGCGCGCCCAGGTCACGTCCAAGGGCGGCACGACCTACGCGGCGATCACGTCGATGGAAGCCGACGGCGTCGGCCCGGCGCTGGTGCGCGCGATGGGCCGGGCGCGCGAACGGGCACGCGAGCTGGGCGACGAGTTCGGGTCCTGAGGCGGCAGCGCGATTCGACGCGCGACGGCTGCGGGGCAGCCCGGCGTCAGCGCGCCGCCAGGTCGACGACGACCCCGGCGAAGACCGCGAAGCCCACCCAGTGGTTGACGCGGAAGGCGCGAAAGCAGCCGTCGCGGCTGCGCTCGCGGATCATCGTCCAGTGCCACAGCGCCTGCGCTGCGGCTGCGGCAATGCCCAGCAGGAAGACCGAACCGAGACCCAGCGACAGGCCGACAACGGCCCAGATCGCCAGGAACAGGCCGTAGAAGGCCATCACGCCGACGACGTCCAGCCGGCCGAGCGTGATCGCCGAGGTCTTGATGCCGATGCGCAGGTCGTCGTCGCGGTCGACCATCGCGTACTCGGTGTCGTAGGCCAGCACCCAGAACAGGTTGCCCAGCAGCAGCCACCACGCGGCCGGCGGCACCGCGGCGAAGTTCCATTCCTGCCCGCCCTGCGCGGCCGCGAACGCCATCGGGATGCCGAAGCTGAAGGCCACGCCCAGCACCGCCTGCGGCATCGACACGAAACGTTTGGCGTAGGGGTAGACCAGCGTCACCGCCAGCCCGAAGAAGGACAGCAGGATCGTCGGCGGGTTGGTCGTCAGCACCAGCAGGAACGAGACGAAGGCCAGCGCCGCGCCGACGCCCAGCGCGTCGGGCACACCGAGCGCGCCGCTGGTCACCGGGCGCTGCGCGGTGCGTTTGACGTGGCGGTCGAACTCGCGGTCGGCGACGTCGTTGATGCAGCAGCCGGCGCTGCGCATCAGCACCGTGCCCAGCGTGAAGACGGCGATCAGGTGCAGACCGGGGAAGCCGTCGGCGGCGATCCACAGCGCCGCCAGCGTCGGCCACAGCAGCAGCAGCCAGCCGGCCGGGCGGTCCCAGCGGATCAGGTCCAGGTAGAGATTGAAGCGGCGCGCGGCGATCACGGCGGCGATTATCCGGTGAGCGCCCGGCATGGAAACTGTATATTCATACAGCATGGATCTGATCCGCAAGCTCGCCATCCTCGCCGACGCCGCCAAGTACGACGCGTCCTGCGCCAGCAGCGGTGCCGCCCCGCGCGACTCGCGTGGCGGGCGCGGCATCGGCTCGACCGCGCCCATGGGCATCTGCCACAGCTTCACGCCCGACGGCCGCTGCGTGTCGCTGCTCAAGCTGCTGCTGACCAACTACTGCGTCTACGACTGCCTCTACTGCGTCAACCGCGTCAGCAGCAACGTGCCGCGCGCACGTTTCCGCATCGACGAGGTCGTCGCGCTGACGCTGGACTTCTACCGCCGCAACTGCATCGAGGGCCTGTTCCTCAGCTCGGGCATCGTGCGCAGCCCCGACCACACGATGGAGCAGCTGGTCGAGGTGGCGCGCCGGCTGCGCGAGGATCACGACTTCCGCGGCTACATCCACCTGAAGACCATCCCCGATGCCAGCCCCGGGCTGCTGGCCGCCGCCGGCCGCCACGCCGACCGCCTCAGCCTGAACGTCGAGCTGCCGACGGCGCAAGGCCTGGCGACGCTGGCGCCGCAGAAGGACGCGCTGGCGATCCGCGGCGCGATGGGCCGGCTGCACCAGCGCATCGAGGACGCCAAGGACGCGGCGCGCGAACGCCCCCCGGTCTCTCTGCCCGGCGCCCCGCCCCGGCGGGCGCCGCCGCCGCGTTTTGCGCCCGGCGGCCAGAGCACGCAGATGATCGTCGGCGCCGACGCCAGCGACGACCGCAGCATCATCAGCACCGCCGCGACGCTGTACCGCGACTACCGGCTGCGCCGCGTCTACTACTCGGCCTTCAGCCCGATCCCCGACGCCGCACGGGCGCTGCCGCCGGTGGCGCCGCCGCTGGCGCGCGAGCACCGGCTGTACCAGGCCGACTGGCTGGTGCGCTTCTACGGTTTCGGCCATGACGAGATCGTCACCGGCAGCGACGGCATGCTGGTGCTCGAGCACGACCCCAAGCTCGCCTGGGCGCTGGCGCACCGCGAACGTTTCCCGGTCGACCTGAACACCGCGCCGCGCGAGCTGCTGCTGCGCGTGCCCGGGCTGGGCGTACGCACCGTCGAGCGCCTGCTGGTGGCGCGGCACGGCCGCCGCCTGCGCCACGCCGACCTGAAGGCGCTGCGGGTGCCGCTGGCCAAGGCCCTGCCCTTCGTCGTGCTCGCCGACCACCGGCCCGGCAAGGTGCCCGACGCCGCCGCACCGCGGCCGGCGCAGCAGCTCGGGCTGTTCGACGCGGCGCCGGCATGAAAGCCATGTCTCATGCCCGCTCGCCGGAACCGGCCGGGCGGGCGGCGGGTGCACGACGGACGCTGCCGGCGGGTCCGGCGCTCATTTGCCCGGCAGCACGGGCCGACTGGCCCGAGGAGTGCAGGTGAGCCGGGTCGAACTCGCGCACGAGGCCGACTTTGACGGCTTTCGCGCCGCCGCTCGCCGGCTGCTCGCGGCCGGCACACCGCCCGAAGCCATCGCCTGGAGCGTGGCCGGCGGCGCCGACGCCGACCTCTTCGCTGCCGAACCGGCGCCCGCGCCGGCCTGGCCCGACGCGCCGCCGCTGGCCGCGCCGGCAGCCTTCGTGGCACTCGCGTCGGACGTCGTGCAGCACGCCGACCCGGCGCGTTTCACGCTGCTGTACCGGCTGCTGTGGCGGCTGCAGCGCGAGCCGGCGCTGCGCCGCGACCCGCTGGACGCCGACCGGCATCGCGCCGCGGCGATGGCGCAGGCGGTGCGGCGCGAGCAGCACCACATGGAGGCTTTCGTGCGCTTCCGCGGCTTCACCGACGCCGACGACCAGCCCTGGCAGGCCGCCTGGTACGAGCCGGCGCACCACGTGGTCGACGCCGTCGCGCCCTTCTTCGCGCGCCGCTTCGCGACGCTGCGCTGGTGCCTGCTGACGCCGCGGCGCAGCGCGCGCTGGGACGGCGCGCAGCTGAGCTTCGGCCCCGGCGCACGGCGCGAGGACGCACCCGGCGCCGACGCCGGCGAAGCGCTCTGGCTGACCTATTACGCCAGCACCTTCAACCCGGCGCGGCTGAACACCCGGGCGCTGGACCAGCACCTGCCGCGGCGCCATCGCGAGCTGCTGCCCGAGGCGGCGCTGATCCCGACGCTGACGGCGCAGGCCGGCGCGCGCACCCAGGTGATGCTGGCCTGCCCGCCCAGCGCTGCAGCACGGCGCTTGCCGGCTGCGGCGAGGGCGCCGCGACCTGAGTTCGAACCGGAGGCGCCGGTCGGGCAGCTCCTGCCCACCGCCAACGGCTCCGCCGGGATGATCACGCCGGTGCCGCCCGCCTCCGACCGGCCCGCGCGCCGCATCGCGCTCGAATCGCAGCGCGAGGCCGCCTCGGCCTGCCGCGACTGCGCGCTGGGTGCGCTCGCGACGCAGACCGTCTTCGGCGAAGGCCCGCTGGACCCACCGCTGATGCTGGTCGGCGAACAGCCCGGCGACCTGGAAGACCACCAGGGCCGGCCCTTCGTCGGCCCGTCGGGGCAGCTGCTCGAGCGCGCGCTCGCCGCGCTCGGCTGGGAGCGCTCCGTCGCCTACGTCAGCAACGCCGTCAAACACTTCAAGTACGAGCTGCGTGGCAGGCGCCGGATGCACAAGACGCCGGCGCAGCACGAAGCCGACGCCTGCCGGCACTGGCTCGAAGCCGAGATCGCGCTCGTGCGGCCGCAAGCCGCGATCGCGCTCGGCGCCACCGCGGCGCGCCAGCTGCTCGGCCGCCCGGTCGCCGTGATGCAGGAACGCGGCCGCTGGCTCAGGCGCGACGACGGCCTGCCGGTGCTGGTGACGCTGCATCCTGCCGCGCTGCTGCGCGGCGACCCGGCCGAACGCGAGACGGCGTGGGCCGCCTGGCTGGACGATCTGCGCGCCGCCGACCCGGTGGCGCGCGGCGGCGCGCTGCCGTGAACACGCCGCTGTCGACGGCGCAGCCCGACCTCTTCGGCAGCGCCGGACTGCTGCCGCCGGGTTTCGTCTTCACGCCCGACTTCGCCACGCCGGCCGAGGAAGCGGCGCTGATCGACCTGGCCGCGACGCTGCCGTTTGCCGAGGCGCGCTACCACCAGTACACGGCGCGCCGACGGGTCGTCGCCTGGGGCTCGGCGCGGCACGAGGTCGGCGCCGACGAGCCGAACCGGCGGCCGCTGCACGAGCTGCCGCCGGCGCTGGCCACGCTGCGCACGCGGCTCGCGGCCTGGGCCGGCCTGGCGGCGGAGGAGATCGTGCAGGTGCTGATGTCCGAGTACCGCCCCGGCACGCCGCTGGGCTGGCACCGCGACGCGCCGCAGTACGAGCTGATCGCCGGTGTCTCGCTCGGCGGCCCGGCGCGGCTGCGGCTGCGGCCCTGGCCGCCGGAAAGCGGCAGCCGCGACGACGTCATCAGCCTGGACCTGGCGCCGCGTTCGGCCTACCGGATGAGCGGCCCGGCGCGCTGGGGCTGGCAGCACGGGCTGCCGCCGGTGCCGGCGTTACGCTGGTCGGTGACGATGCGCAGCGCGCGAGCGAGCGCGATCAGGCCGTCAGCAGGTTGATCAGCGCGCGAGCACTGCGGTCGCGGTAGACGTCGAAGTCGGAATCGACCGACAGCAGGTGGCGGATCTTCAGCCGTGCCGCGGCTTCGGCGATCGACGCGTCGGCGAGGTCGAACGGCAGGTCGGCAAACCGTTCGCTGATCGCCAGCACCTCGGCCAGCGACACCGCCTGCGGCGTGTCGACGACGACGGCGCCGCGCTGCACCCAGCGCAGGAAGTCGATTGCGGCTGCGCTGGCGATGCGGCGCGACAGCAGCGCCGTCACCTCGTTCAGCACCGGCCAGGTGCTGATCAGCTGCGCCTCGCGGTTGGCCGCCAGCCAGTCGCGTGTGCGCGCGTGCCAGGCGTCGCGCCGATTCATCAGCGCCAGCAGCGGCCCGCTGTCGACCAGCACCGGCCCGCGGTGCGGCAGCAACGGCGGCGGCGGTGGTTCCTGGGCCGCCACCGCAGCCGCGGCGGCCGATCGCGGCTTAGACGCTGCCATCGAGCCCGCGGCGCTTGTCGGCCCAGACCTCGGCCGCGTGTTCCCGGTGCCGGCCGGACAGATCGGCCGGGCCTTCGTAGCGTCCGAACAGCTCGGCGCCCAACTCGTAGGCCGACGGCGGCGCGGCCGCCTCGCCGGCGTCCAGGTAACAGACCAGCGCGGCGCGGATCACATCGCTGGTGCTGCGCTTGCTGCGCTGGGCGCTGTCGCGCAGGCGCTGTTCGAGCGCGGCGTCGAGCTTGACGGTGACGGTCATGGTGCTCGCCCGGGATCAGGAAATACGCAGCGTATTACGCTGCATCCACAAGCGTCAAGCGAGCAGCCCCGGGGCGCAGCACCTGGGGCTGCGCTGATCAGCCGTCCAGCTGCTTCTGGAACACCAGCCCGGCGTGCTCGCGCAGCGCGTGGAACTTGATCTTGGGCCAGTTCTCCTGCATCGCACGCAGCTCGCCGGCGTATTCCAGCAGCACGCAGGGCGCGTCGACGGCGTCGAGCGCGACGCGGTGGGCGTTGCCGTCGATGAAACGCTTGAGTTCACGCTCGCCGCCGTCGGCGTCATCGCAGGTGACCCAGCGCGCGACGTTGTAGCGCGCCGGCATGATGCGCGCCTTGACGCCGTATTCGTGCTCCAGCCGGTGGGCGACGACTTCGAACTGCAGCTGGCCGACGGCGCCCAGCAGCAGCAAGCTGCCGGCGACCGGGCGGAAGACCTGGATCGCGCCTTCTTCGCCGAGCTGGGTCAGGCCGGCACGCAGCTGCTTGGTGCGCAGCGGGTCGGCCACTTCGACGGCGCGAAACATTTCCGGCGCGAAGAAGGGCAGCCCGGTGAACTGCAGGCTCTCACCTTCGGTCAGCGTGTCGCCGAGCTGCAGCACGCCGTGGTTCGGAATGCCGATGATGTCGCCGGCAAAGGCCTCTTCCAGCAGCTCGCGGCGCTGCGACAGGAAGCTCACCACCGTGTTCGGCCGCAGCTCCTTGCCCGAGCGCACCACCTTCAGCCGCATGCCGCGTTCGAAGTGGCCGCTGGCCACGCGCAGGAAGGCGATGCGGTCGCGGTGCGCCGGGTCCATGTTCGCCTGGATCTTGAAGACGACGCCGGTGAACTTGGGCTCGGCCGGCTGCACCTCGCGCTGCAGCGCCGGGCGCGAACCCGGTGCCGGCGCCATGTCGACGAGTGCGTCCAGCACCTCGCGCACGCCGAAGTTGTTGATCGCCGAGCCGAAGAACATCGGCGTCTGGCGCCCCGCCAGGAACTCGGTCTCGTCGAACGGGGGCGAAGCCTCCTGCACCAGTTCGACCTCGCCCGCGGCTTCCATGTAGGCGCTGCCGAAACGTTCCTCCAGCACCGGGTTGGCCAGGCCATGGATGATCTCGTCGTCCTGGGTCGCACGCTCCTCGCCGGGCGAGAACACGCGCATCTGGTCCTTGCCCAGGTCGAGCACGCCGCCGAAGAACTTGCCCATGCCCACCGGCCAGGTGAAGGGCACGACGCTCATGCCGAGCTCACGCTCGATCTCGTCCATCAGGGTGAGCGGCGCCTGCACCTCGCGGTCCATCTTGTTGACGAAGGTGAGGATGGGCGTGTTGCGCGCGCGGCAGACCTGCAGCAGGCGGCGCGTCTGCGGCTCGACGCCGTTGGCCGCGTCGATGACCATCAGCGCCGCGTCGACCGCGGTCAGCACGCGGTAGGTGTCTTCGGAGAAGTCCTGGTGGCCCGGGGTGTCGAGCAGGTTGATGACGCAGTCGCGGTACTCCATCTGCATCACCGAACTCGCCACCGAGATGCCGCGCTGCTTCTCGATCTCCATCCAGTCGGAGGTGGCGTGGCGGCTGGCCTTGCGCGCCTTCACCGAGCCGGCGATCTGGATCGCGCCGGAGAACAGCAGCAGCTTCTCCGTCAGCGTGGTCTTGCCCGCGTCGGGGTGGCTGATGATGGCGAAGGTGCGGCGGCGGCGCACTTCGCTGTCGAGGCGGGATGAAGTCTCGGTGGCCATGGGCTTTTCTCGGGCGAACCGCGAATTATCGTCGGCGCTCATGAAAAAGCCCCGCCCGAAGCCGGCGTGGGCCGGCCCCGGCGGGGCGTCGTACACGATCGGGCGGCCCGTCAGCGGGCCGCGGCGCTCATTCTTCGAGCAGCGAGCGCAGCATCCAGGCGGTCTGTTCGTGCACCGTCAGGCGCTGCGTCAGCAGGTCGGCCGTGGGCTCGTCGCCGGCCTTGTCGGCCAGCGGGAAGATGCCGCGTGCGGTGCGCGCCACGGCTTCGTGGCCGTCGACGAGGATCTTGACCATCGCCAGCGCCTTGGGCGGCGTCGCCGGCACGTCGGGCACCGAGGCCAGCGCGCCGAACTGGGCGTAGGAGCCCGGGGCGTGGTGGCCGAGCGAGCGGATGCGTTCGGCGATCGGGTCGACCGCGGTCCACAGCTCGGTGTACTGGGTCATGAACATCGTGTGGAGCGTGTTGAACATCGGCCCCGTGACGTTCCAGTGGAAGTTGTGCGTCGTCAGGTACAGCGTGTAGGTGTCGGCCAGCAGCTTGCTCAGGCCTTCGGCGATCGCCGCCCGGTCCTTCTCGCTGATGCCGATGTTGATGGCCGGCGCGGAGCCGGTGGCCTTCTTCTTTGCCATTCACTCTCTCCTGAAAGTCGATATGCCCCGCGACTCTAACGAAGCCGCGGGACAGGGCGAGCATAGCCGGCGCAAGTGTCAGGCGAACGGGTGCCGGCCAGAGGCCAGCACCGCGAGACCGAAGGCGACGATGGCACCGCCGATGATGGGCTTCAGGCGCTTCATCGTGCGCTCCGGGCCCTGAGCGCGGCCGCAACACCCTCGGCGTAGGCCGGGTCGGCCTTGGCGAGGTGGCCGAGCCAGCGGTCCTGCAGCGTGGCGTCGACCTGCGACAGCGGCCCGGCCATGTTGTCGAACAGGTCCTGGCGCTCTTCGGCCGACAGCAGCCGGAACAGGTTGCCGGGCTGCGTGTAGTCGTCGGCCGCCGGGCGCGGGTCGAAGCGGCCGCTCGTGCCGTTCAGCGCCCAGCCGGGCTCGCCGTGGCCGTGGTCGCCGTCGGGCACACCCGCGGCATCCACCGGCTGGTAGTTCTGCGCCCGGCCGAAGTTCTCGACCGCCATCGCACCGTCGCGCTGCTGGTGCTGCACCGGGCAGCGCGGGCGGTTCACCGGCAGGTACTGGTGGTTGGTGCCGACGCGGTAGAGCTGGGCGTCGTGGTACGCGAACAGCCGGCCCTGCAGCATCTTGTCGGGGCTGAAGCCCAGCCCCGGCACGACGTGACCCGGGCTGAACGCCGCCTGCTCGACGTCGGCGTGGTAGTTGTCGGGGTTGCGGTCGAGTTCGAGCACGCCGACTTCCAGCCGCGGGAACTCGCCCTGCGGCCAGACCTTGGTCAGGTCGAAGGCGTCCCAGCCGGTGCGGCGCTCCCAGTCGAGGCGCTGGGCGTCGTCCATCACCTGCACGTAGGCGGTCCAGCGCGGGAAGCGGCCGCTTTCGATCGCCTGGAACAGGTCGCGCTGGGCGTAGTCGGGGTCTTCACCGGCGATGCGCACGGCGTCACGCGCTTTCAGGTTCTTGATGCCTTGCTGGGTCTTGAAGTGCCACTTGACCCAGACGCGCTCGCCGGCCTCGTTGATCAGGCTGAAGGTGTGGCTGCCGAAGCCGTCCATGTGGCGGTAGCCGTCGGGCGTGCCGCGGTTGGAGAACAGGATCGTCACCTGGTGCAGGCTCTCCGGCGTGTTCGCCCAGAAGTCGAACATCATCTGCGGCGACTTCAGGTTGGAGAACGGGCAGCGCTTTTGCGTGTGGATGAAGTCCGGGAACTTGATCGGGTCCTTGATGAAGAAGGTCGGCGTGTTGTTGCCGGTGAGGTCCCAGTTGCCGTCCTCGGTGTAGAAGCGGATCGCGAAGCCGCGCGGGTCGCGTTCGGTGTCGGCACTGCCCTTCTCGCCGCCGACGGTGGAGAAGCGCACGAAGGTCTCGGTCGTCTTGCCGACCGCGCTGAACAGCCTGGCCTTGGTGTAGCGCGTGATGTCCTGCGTCACCGTGAACCGGCCGTAGGCGCCCGAGCCCTTGGCGTGCACGACCCGCTCGGGAATGCGCTCGCGGTTGAAGTGCTGCAGCTTCTCGATCAGGTGCACGTCCTGCAGCAGCAGCGGGCCGCGGGCACCGGCGCTCATCGAGTTCTGGTTGTCGGCGACGGGGATGCCGGAAGCCGTGGTCAGGCGGGTGTTCGTCATGCGCTCTCCTTGTGGAAGGCCGGAGGTCCGGCATGACGAGCAGCTTAAGAACGCGAGGCCAATAGCTCCATTAGATCGTTTCGAATCCGGCGATAGCCATCGCCAGCATCAGAGCTTGAACAGCTGCACCGAACGTTTCAGCGTCTCGGTGCGCTGGTGCAGCGCCTGCACCGCGTTCGCGGTCTGCTGCACGAGTTCGGCGTTGGCCTCGGTCATGCGCCCGAGTTCGCTGACCGCGCCGTTGACCTGCTCGATGCCGGCCGACTGCTCCTCGGCCGCGCGGGTGATGGCCTGGATCATCTCGCCGACCCGCTGCACCTCGCCGACCGTACGGCCGATGGTCTCGTTGGCGGCGTCCATCTGGCGGGCGCCGTCGGCGACGTTTTCGACCGAGGCCATGATCAGCCCGCGCACGTCCTGCGCCGCGGTGGCGCTGCGCTGGGCCAGCGCCCGCACCTCGGCGGCGACGACGGCGAAGCCGCGGCCCTGCTCGCCGGCGCGCGCGGCCTCGACCGCGGCGTTGAGCGCCAGCAGATTGGTGCGGAAAGCGATGCCCTCGATGATCTGGACGATCTCGGAGACCTTGCGCGACGAGGACTCGATCGCCCGGATCGTCGCGCCGACACGCTCCATCGCCTGGCCACCGTCGGCGGCGACGGTCGCGGTCTGCACGCTCTGGCGCGCGACCTCGCCGGCGGTGGCAGCGGTATGGCGCACCGTGCCGGCGATCTCGTCCATGGACGCCGCGGTCTTCTGCAGCGCGTCGTGCTGGGCCTCGGTGCGGGCGGACAGGTCCTCGCTGCCGCGCGCGATGCCGGCGGTGGCGTCTGCCGTGCCGTCGACTTCCTGGCGTGCGTCGCTGATCGCCGCGCGCAGGTTCAGCTGGATCTGGATCAGCGAGCGTGTCAGCGCGCTGAACGGGTGCGGGTGCACGTGTTCGACCGAGGTCTTCAGGTCGCAGCCGGCGAGTTCCTGGGCGAAACGTTCGGCCTCGGCCAGGCGGCGCTGCAGGTGCTGGCGCAGCACGACGGTGCTCAGCAGCACCGCCACCGCGCCGACGGCGGCGGCCACCGGCAGCGGCGCGACCGCGGCCACGCCGATGCCGAGCGCAAGCTGCGCCCCCATCAACAGTGCCAGGCGCGAGCACAGCGACAGGCGGTGCACACGCCCCGGCAGGTCGCGCCAGCCGAGATGGCGCACGCGCCCGGCATGCAGCCGCACCGTCGGCCGGCCCGAGGCACGCTCGGCCGCGACCTGGGCGTAAAACGCTTCGGCGGCGCGGATCTCGTCGCGTGTCGGGCAAAACCGCACCGACAGGTACGCCACCGGCTTGCCCTGGTCCATCACCGGCGTCACGTTCGCCTTGACCCAGTAGTGGTCGCCGTTGCGGCGCCGGTTCTTGACGATGCCCGACCAGGGACGGCCGCGGCCTATGGTCTGCCACAGGTCCTTGAAGGCCTCCGGCGGCACGTCGGGGTGCCGGATCAGGTTGTGCGGCTGGCCCAGCAGCTCGTCGTAGGTGTAGCCGCTGATCTCCACGAAGGCGTGGTTGCAGTGGGTGATGCGGCCTTGCGCGTCGGTCGTCGACACGATCAGCGCATCGGCCGGGTACTCGTATTCCTTCTGCGTGACAGGCAGGTTGACGCGCATGGTCTGACGGTCCTCTCTTGGTGTGGACGTTCGCGGCAGGTCAGGCCACCGCGGGGCGTCTTCTTTGCACCAATGTAAGAGGCGCGCATGTCAGGCCGTCGCGCCATAAGCGGCGCGGGAACTCGACAAATCGGGCAAAACCGCTTAATTCGCCACAGCGGGGGGGCGGGATCAGGCGGTCAGACGCCGCACCCCGGGCAGTTCGCAGGCGTAAATGGCGTTGCGCAGCGCCGCGATCGCTTCGTAGCGCGTGAAGGTGCGGCGCCAGACCAGCACCACGCGCCGCGTCGGCACCGGCTCGTGGAACGGGATGTAGGCGACGTGTTTGTCGGGCTCGGCCGGCAGCGACAGCCGCGGCACGACGGTGACGCCCATGCCGGCGGCGACCATGTACTTGATCGTCTCCAGCGACGAGCCTTCGAAGCTCTTGCGTATGCCTTCGGCGTCGCTGGAAAAGCGCGCGTACTCGGGGCAGACCTCGAGCACGTGGTCGCGAAAGCAGTGGCCGGTGCCCAGCAGCAGCATGGTCTCGGCCTTCAGCTCCTCGGCGCTGACCGCCTCGCGTGCGGCCAGCGGGTGGCTGCGCGGCACCGCGGCGAGAAACGGCTCGTCGTACAGCGGCGCCACCGCCATGCCGGTGTCGGGGAAGGGCTCGGCCATGATCGCGCAGTCGAGCTCGCCGGTGCGCAGCGACTCCAGCAGCTTGACGGTGAAGTTCTCCTGGATCATCAGCGGCATCTGCGGCACGAGCTCGATCGCGCTGCGCACCAGGTCGGGCAGCAGATAGGGCCCGATGGTGTAGATGACACCCATGCGCAGCGGGCCCGACACCGGGTCCTTGCCGCGTTTGGCGATCTCGCGGATCGATTGCGCCTGCTCGATGACCTGCTGCGCCTGGCGCACGATCTCCTCGCCCAGCGGCGTGGCGCTGACCTCGGCCGTGCCGCGCTCGAAGATCTTGACGTCGAGCTCCTCTTCGAGCTTCTTGACCGCGACGCTGAGCGTGGGCTGCGACACGTTGCAGGCCTCGGCGGCACGGCCGAAATGCCGTTCGCGCGCGACGGCGACGATGTATCTGAGCTCGGTGAGGGTCATCGACACATTGTCAGCGGTCCGCCCGCGGTCTGGGGTCATGCAAAAGATGCATGAAAACACCGGGTCGGCTCCGATCCCCTGCCACGAGGCGCGGCCTACAGTCGCGGCACTGCGCAGCCGGCGCCGGCCCACGAGGCCGCAACCCGGCGCGCGCCCCCCCATCCGATCAGGAAGCCTAGATGCCGCAACCGCTCTCTTTCGTCCATCCGACACCGCACAGCCCCTGGGGCACCTACCTCGCCCAGGTCGACCGCGTCGTGCCCTATCTGGGCCACCTGGCACGCTGGGTCGAGACCCTGAAGCGCCCGAAACGCGCGCTGATCGTCGACATCCCGATCGAGATGGACGACGGCCGCATCGAGCACTTCGAGGGTTACCGCGTGCAGCACAACATGTCGCGCGGCCCGGGCAAGGGCGGCGTGCGCTACCACCCCGACGTCACGCTCGAGGAAGTGATGGCGCTGGCGGCGTGGATGAGCGTCAAGAACGCCGCCGTCAACCTGCCCTACGGCGGCGCCAAGGGCGGCGTGCGCGTCGACCCCAAGCAGCTGACGCACAAGGAGTTGGAGCGCATGACGCGGCGCTACACCAGCGAGATCGGGCTGATCATCGGCCCGCAGCAGGACATACCGGCACCGGACGTGAACACCAACCCGCAGATCATGGCGTGGATGATGGACACCTACTCGATGAACGTCGGCGCCACCGCCACCGGCGTCGTCACCGGCAAGCCCATCCACCTGGGCGGCTCGCTGGGCCGTGTGAAAGCCACCGGCCGCGGCGTCTTCGTCACCGGGCGCGAAGCCGCGCGTCGCCTGGGCATGGACCTGAACGGCGCGCGGGTCGCGGTGCAGGGTTTCGGCAACGTCGGCTCGTCGGCGGCCGAACTCTTCGGCCAGGCCGGCAGCAAGCTGGTCGCGGTGCAGGACCACTCGGGCACGATCTTCAACGGCGACGGCCTGGACATCGCCGCGCTGACCACGCACGTCCGGCAGACCGGTGGCGTCGCCGGCTTCGGCGCGGCCGAGGTGATGGCGACCGAGGACTTCTGGGACGTCGATTGCGACATCCTCGTGCCGGCGGCGCTGGAAGGCCAGATCACGGTGGCGCGTGCGCTGCGCCTGAAGGCCCGCATCGTGCTGGAAGGCGCCAACGGCCCGACCCTGCCCGACGCCGACGACACGCTCGCCGAACGCGGCGTGCTGGTCGTGCCCGACGTCATCTGCAACGCCGGCGGCGTGACCGTCAGCTACTTCGAGTGGGTGCAGGACTTCAGCTCGTTCTTCTGGACCGAGGACGAGATCAACGTGCGCCTGGACAAGATCATGATCGGCGCCTTGAAGCGCATCTGGGACACCGCCGACCACCACGGCATCACGCTGCGCACCGCCACCTTCGCCGTGGCCTGCGAACGCATCCTGATGGCCCGTGAGGAACGTGGCCTGTATCCCTGAGGTCAGCGAGCGCGGTAAAGCACCCGACCGCTGGCGATCAAGCTTCCCGCCACGGCCCGGCTCTGCCGGGCCGTCGGCGGACGGCCCCCCTGGGGGGTAGCGAGCGTCAGCGAGCTTGGGGGCTCTCAGTCAAGAATATCTCGACGCGGCGGTTCTTGGAGCGGCCGGCGTCGGTGTTGTTGTCGGCCACCGGCTCGCGCGCGCCGCGGCCGGCGATCTCGAGGCGGGCGGCGGGAACGCCGCGGTCTTCGAGGTAGTCGCGCACGGTGCGCGCCCGGGCCAGCGACAGCGGGTCGTTGATCGCGTCGCTGCCGGTGCTGTCGGTGTGGCCGACGATGCGCACGTGCATCGTCTGGTCCAGGCCCCGGGCGAACTGGTCGAGCACCGGGCGCAGCGACGGCTGCAGGTCGGCGCGGCCGACGGCGAAGGACAGGTCGCTGGGCACGTTGACCTTCAGCTCGTTGTCCTGCGTGCGCGCGACGTCGATGCCGGTGCCGGCGGTGGCCTGCTCCATCGCGCGGCGCTTGTCTTCCATGCGCTTGGACCACAGGTTGCCGCCGACCGCTCCGACGACGCCGCCGACGACGGCACCGGTGCCGGCCTTGCCGCCGGTGGCCTTGCTCAGCACGGCGCCGCCGAGGGCGCCGATCGCGGCGCCGGTGGCGGTGCCGCGCGAACGTTCGTCCATGTTCTCGCAACCGGCGAGCACGGCGGCCGCGGCCACGAGGGCGGCCAGGCGGGCGCTGGGGCGTCGAATCATCATCGTCTTCTCCTTGTTCTGTTTGCCAATGCGCCGGTGCGCGGCGCATGGCGCCGGCATACGGGGTGCTCGTACCATCTTAGGCTCGGCCCCATGGCCCCCCGTAAAGAAGCGCAATCGCCATGCAGCGCAGAACCGCCCTCGCCAGCCTCGCGGCGCTGGCCGCCGCCCGCGGCAGCCGCGCCGACCCGCCCTGGCCGCAACGCGCGGTGCGCATCGTCGTGCCGAGTGCGCCCGGCAGCTCGCTGGACCTGATCGCACGTGCGCTCGGCGAACGCCTGGCGCCGCGCTGGGGCCGGCCGGTGCTGGTCGAGGACCGGCCCGGCGCCGGCGGCGTGCTCGGCCTGGACATCGCCGCCAAGGCGCGCGACGGCCACACGCTGGCCCTCGGTTTCAACGGCCCGGTCGCGTTCGCGCCCTTTCTCTACCGCCGCATGCCCTACGACCCGGCCCGCGACCTGCTGCCGGTGGTGATGACGACCTCGCAGCCCAACGTGCTGGCGGTCAATGCAGCCCAGGTGCCGGCGCGCACGGTGGCCGAGTTCGTCGCCTGGGCACGCCGGCGCCCGGGCGGCGTCAGCTACTCGTCGCTGGGCAACGGCAGTTCGGCGCACCTGACGATGGAGCTGTTCCGGCACGAAGCCGGCTTCGACGCGGTGCACGTGCCCTACAACGGCTCGCCGCCGGCGGCACTCGCCGTCGCACAGGGCGAAACCGAGGCCAGCTTCATGACCGCGCCGGCGCTGCTGCCGCACGTGCGCAACCACAAGATCCGCTTGCTGGCGGTGACGGGCACGCAGCGCCTGCACGGCCTGGACGAGCTGCCGACGATGGCCCAGGCCGGTTATGCGAACGTGCAGTCCATGGCCTGGAACGGGCTGCTGGCGCCGGCGGGCACGCCGGCCGCGGTGCTGGCGCGCATCAACGCCGACGTCAACGCCGTGCTGCACGAGCCGGCGCTGCGCGAGGCTTTGGCGGCGCAGGGGCTCGCCGTGGTCGGCGGCAGCGCCGCCGACTTCCGTCGTACGATCGACGCCGACATCCAGCGCTGGGGCCCGGTGATCACGCGCCTGGGCATCCGGCTCGACTAGAAAAACCCGCCGCCATGACGACCCAGACGCTGTCCTACGAGGTCTCCGACCTCGACTTCGAAACCGCCGTCCTCGACCGTTCGCTGGACGTGCCCGTGCTGCTGGACTGCTGGGCGCCGTGGTGCGCGCCCTGCCGTTCGCTCGGCCCCATCCTCGACAAGCTGGTCGAGGCCTACGGCGGCCGCTTCGTGCTCGCCAAGCTCAACACCGACGAGTCGCCCCAGGTGGCGCAGGCGATGGGCATCCGCAGCATCCCGCAGGTGACGCTGTTCGCCGGCGGCCGGCCGGTCGACCAGTTCCTCGGCGCGCTGCCCGAAGGCCAGATCCGCGAGTTCCTCGACCGCCACCTCGGCCCGGCCGAGGAGCCGCCCGAGGCCGAGCCCGCCTGGGGCCCGCTGGACGAAGCCGAGGCGCTGATCGCCGACGGTGCGCTGGCCGAGGCGCAGGCACTGCTCGACACCATCCCCGAAGCCGAACGCGACGAGCGCCACGGCCGCCTCGCCAAGCGCCTGGCGCTGGCGGCCTCGGCGCCCGCGGGCGACCCGGTGGCGCTGGCCGCGCGCATCGCCGCCAACCCCAAGGACTTCGACGCCCGCTTCACGCTCGCCGCGCTGCACGCGCACCGCGGCGACTTCGCGGCCGCCTTCGAGCAGCTGCTCGACATCGTGCTGCGCGACAAGGCCGACTGGCGCGAGAAGGCGCGGCTGCAGATGGTCGAGTGGTTCGAGGTCTGCCCCGACCCCGAGGTCGTCAGCCACGGCCGGCGTTACCTCGGCATGTACCTGAACTGAGCCTGGCGCGAGCGCGATTTCGCGCCTGAGGGCCGAGCCGGCGCCGCGAAGGCGCCGGCCTCGTTTTCAGTGGCCCATCCCGGCCAGCAGCTCGGCGTTGCCGCCGGCGGCGGCGGTGTTCACCGTCAGCGTCTGCTCGGCGCAGAAGCGGTACAGGTAGTGCGGGCCGCCGGCCTTGGGGCCGGTGCCCGACAGGCCTTCGCCGCCGAAAGGCTGAACGCCGACGACGGCGCCGATGATGTTGCGGTTGACGTAGACGTTGCCGATGCGCGCCTGCGCGGCGATGCGTTCGGCGCGGCTGTCGATGCGCGTCTGCACGCCCAGCGTCAGCCCGTAACCGAGCGCGTTGATGCGCGCCACCAGCGCGTCGACGTCGCCGCTCCAGCGCACCAGGTGCAGCACCGGGCCGAAGATCTCCTCGCGCAGCTCCTCGACGGCGCCGATCTCGAAAGCCACCGGCGGCACCAGTCGCGGCATCACCGGCACGGCCGGGCTCGGCGTCTCGCCGACCAGGCGCGCCTGCTGGCGCAGCCGCGCGATCTGGCGCGCCAGGCCGGCGTAGGCCTCGTCGTCTATGACCGGGCCGACGTCGGTGGCCAGCAGCGCCGGGTCGCCGAGCGAGAGCTCGGCCATCGCGCCGGCCAGCATCTTGAACACGCCGTCGGCTACGCTCTCGTGCACCGCCAGCAGCCGCAGCGCCGAGCAGCGCTGGCCGGCCGAGCGGAAGGCACTCTGCACGACGGCGTCGACCACCTGCTCGGGCAGCGCGGTGCTGTCGACGATCATCGCGTTCAGGCCGCCGGTCTCGGCGATCAGCGGCACGATGGCGCCGTCCTTGGCCGCCAGCGTGCGGTTGATGAGGCGTGCCACCTGGGTGCTGCCGGTGAAGCAGACACCGGCCGTGCGCACGTCGGCCACCAGCGCCGCGCCGACGGTCTCGCCCGGGCCGTGCAGCAGCTCGAGCGCGTCCCCGGGCACGCCGGCTTCGTGCAGCAGCGCGACGAAACGTTTCGCGACCGCCGGCGTCTGCTCGGCCGGTTTCGCGGCGACGCTGTTGCCGGCGACGAGCGCGGCCACCACCTGGCCGGCGAAGATCGCCAGCGGGAAGTTCCAGGGGCTGATGCAGACGAAGACGCCGCGGCCGTGCAGGCGCAGCGTGTTGCGCTCGCCGGTCGGGCCCGGCAGCAGCTGTTCGGCCAGCCGTGCCTCGGCCTGTTCGGCGTAGTAGCGGCAGAAGTCGGCGGCTTCGCGCACCTCGGAGATAGCGTCGCCCAGCGTCTTGTGCGCTTCCCTGACCAGCAGGCCGCAGTACTCGGGCAGGCGCTGCTCCAGCAGGTCGGCGGCGCGGCGCAGCGCCGCGGCACGTTCGGCCAGCGGGCTTGCGCTCCAGGCCGGGAAACCGGCGGCCAGACGCGCCATCGCGGCACCGGCGTCTTCGGCCCGGGTCTCGGCGACGGTTTCGACGCGGGTGGCGGCAATGGCGGCCAGCAGCGGCGCGCGCATCGCTTCGCAGGCCAGGTCGGCGCCGGCCGAGTTCGGCCGCGACGGGCCGTACAGCGCCGGCGGCAGCGGCAGGCCGGACGCGGCCACGGCCACCAGCGGCGAGGCCAGCAGCTCCTGCGGCGCCACGGCCGGGTCGGCCAGCTGGTGCACGAAGGACGAGTTGGCGCCGTTCTCCAGCAGCCGGCGCACCAGGTAGGCCAGCAGATCGCGGTGTTCACCCACCGGCGCGTAGACGCGGCAGGGCACGCTGCCGTCCTTCAGCACCTCGCGGTAGACACCTTCGCCCATGCCGTGCAGGCGCTGCATCTCGAAGGGCGTGCCGGCGGCGCGCGCCAGCTGCAGGATGGCGGCGATGGTGCCGGCGTTGTGCGACGCGAACTGCGGGAACAGCACGTCGGCGTGGCCGAACATCGCGCGCGCACAGGCCAGGTAGGAGATGTCGGTGTGCTGTTTGTGCGTGAACAGCGCGTAGGCCGGCAGCCCCAGTTCCTGCGCGCGCTTGACCTCGCCGTCCCAGTACGCGCCCTTGACCAGGCGCACCATGAAACGCAGGCCGTGGCGGCGCGCGATCGCCGCGACCTCGTCGATCAGCGCCAGCGCACGCGTCTGGTAGGCCTGCATCGCCAGGCCGAAACCCTGCCACTGCGGGCAGGCGGCGGCGATGCGCTGGGCGACGGCTTCGAAGACGTCCAGCGACAGCTCCAGCCGGTCGACCTCCTCGGCGTCGACGGTCAGGTTCAGGTTGGCCGCGGCGGCGCGTTCGACCAGCGCCCAGACACGCGGCAGCAGCGTCTCGAAGACACGCTCGCGCTGCGCGTCCTCGTAGCGCGAGAACAGCGCCGAGAGCTTGATCGAGATGCCGTCGCGCTCCATCGGCGTGCCCGGACCGCGCGCCGCGGCGTTGGCCGCGATCGCGTCGATCGCGTTCAGATAACTCGCCTGGTAGCGCTCGGCGTCGGCTTCGGTGCGCGCGCCCTCGCCCAGCATGTCGTAGCTGAAGCGCAGCATGGGCTGCAGCTTGCGCTGCGCCGCGGCCTCCTTCATCGCTTCGTCGATGTTGCGGCCGAGCACGAACTGGCGCCCCAGCAGCTGGAGCGCCCGCACGGTGGCGGCGACGACGGTGCGCGCCCCCAGTCGCTGCAGCAGGCCGGCGGGCTGCTCGGCGTCGGGCAGGAACCGTTTGGACAGCGCGATCGCGCTTGCCGACAGGCTGGCCAGCATCTTGTGCGGGCCTTCGTCGCCGCCGGCCTCGAAGTCGGCGCGGCCGAGCTGGTCGGCGGTCAGCGCAACCGCGGTCTCGGCGTCGGGCACCCGCAGCAGCGCTTCGGCCAGGCGCATCAGCGCCAGGCCTTCGGCGCTGGAGATCGGGTACTCGCGCAGCAGCGACTCCATCGCCCAGAACGGGGCCGGATTGGCGCGCACCGACTCGACCCAGGGGCGGGCGCTGTCGATGACGGCGTCCCAGTCGAGCCCGCCCTGCAGCGAAGCGAGCGCGGCGGCGACGGCCTCGGACTCGGGGCGGTACGGAAAGGGCAGGCGCTCGCGCGGCGACGGGACGGGCATGGTCGGGCTCCAGGGGACGGACGGGCGCAGTGTGAAACGTGCCGCGCCGCATCGGATTCGGTTTAGGCCCCGCTTGACCGAGAATCCCACGGATGGACGACAGCCTGACCGAACACGGCCACCGCGGCGGCCCGCGCGAGCTGGACAAGATAGACCGCCGCATCCTGCGCGTGCTGCAGGCCGACGGCCGCATCAGCAACCTGAAGCTGGCCGAGGCCGTGCACCTGTCGCCGACCGCAGTGCTCGAACGGGTCAAGCGCCTGACGCGCGAGGGCTACATCGTCGGCTACGAAGCGCGGCTGGACCCGACGAAACTCGGCGCCGGGTTGCTGGTCTTCGTCGAGATCCTGCTCGACCGCACCGTGCACGACGTGATGGACACCTTCAAGGCGGCGGTGCAGGTGCGCCCGGAGATCCTCGAAGCGCATCTGGTCGCCGGCGGCTTCGACTACCTGCTGAAGACACGTGTCGCCGACATGGCGGCTTATCGCGAATTCATCGGCAGCGTCATCTGGACCCTGCCCGGCGTGCGCGAGACCCGCACCTACGCGGTCATGGAAGAAGTGAAGAACAGCGCCCGCATTCCCGTTTGAAATAACCGGATTCGACGAATCCGCAGCATTCGCACCCTGCTGTTTCAATCCGTATCAGCCGATCCTGCTCTCAGGACGATGGGGCGCGGCGCGGCCGTGAGCACCATCGCAGCGCACAGGGAGTGGCGATGTTCTGGAACAACGAAGGCGCCGGCGCGCCCGGCCCGACGAGCGTCATGCCGTCGGGATGGGGCGAACTGCCCGCGCAGGCCCAGCGCCGCGAACAACGCCGGCTGGAAGCAATGGAAGCTGCGGCCATCGTCGCGCTGCTGATCGCGCTGGCGCTGGAGGCCGGGCTGGCTCTGGGTCTCTACTGAGGCCGCGACCTAGCGCCGGCCGAAGATCGCGGTGCCGATGCGCACCAGGGTCGCACCTTCGGCGACCGCGGCCTCGAGGTCGGCGCTCATGCCCATCGACAGCGTGTCCAGCCCCAGGCCTTCGGCGTTGAGCCGCGCCATCAGCGCACGCAGCTGCGCCAGCGGCGCACGCTGGGCCGCCGCGTCGGCCGCCGGCTCGGGGATCGCCATCAGTCCGCGCAGGCGCACCCGGTCGGCCGGCAGCGCCGCGACCGCATGCGCCAGCGCCGGCAGGTCTTCGGGCGCGCAGCCGCTCTTGGAGGCCTCGCCGCTGACGTTGACCTGCAGGCACAGCTGCATCGGCGGCAGCCAGGCCGGGCGCTGCTCGGCCAGGCGCTGGGCGATCTTCAGCCGGTCAACCGAATGCACCCAGTCAAAAGCCTCGGCCACCGGCCGCGTCTTGTTGCTCTGCAGCGGGCCGATCAGGTGCCATTCGAGCTGCGGCCGCAGATCGGCGAGTTCGCCGATCTTGGCCAGCGCTTCCTGGACGTAGTTTTCGCCGAAAGCGGCTTGGCCGGCCGCCCATGCGGCGCGCACGTCGGCGGCGGGAAATGTCTTGGTGACGGCCAGCAGCGTGACGCTTTGCGCGTCACGGCCGGCCGCATTCGCGGCCGCGGCAATACGCCGCTTCACTTCTTGCAGGTTGCTTGAGATGCTGCCCATAATCGTTCGATCACTGGGCGATTCGCCTGCCCTCGCGTCGTATGGACATCACCCAGCTGCTCGCATTCTCGGTCAAGAACAAGGCCTCCGACCTGCATCTGTCGGCCGGCCTGCCGCCGATGATCCGCGTGCACGGCGACGTCCGCCGCATCAATGTCGAGCCGCTGGACCACAAGATGGTCTACGACATCATGAACGACGCCCAGCGCAAGCATTACGAAGACACGCTGGAGTGCGACTTCAGCTTCGAGATCCAGGGCCTGGCGCGTTTTCGTGTCAACGCGTTCAACCAGAACCGCGGCGCGGGCGCGGTGTTCCGCACGATCCCGAGCAAGATCCTGACGCTGGAACAGCTGGGCACGCCCAAGGTCTTCGCCGACCTGGCGCTCAAGCCCCGCGGCCTGGTGCTGGTCACGGGCCCCACCGGCTCGGGCAAGAGCACGACGCTGGCGGCAATGGTCAACCACCTCAACGAAAACGAGTACGGCCACGTGCTCACCGTCGAGGACCCGATCGAGTTCGTGCACGAGAGCAAGAAGTGCCTGGTCAACCAGCGCGAGGTCGGCCCGCACACGCTGAGTTTCGCCAACGCGCTGCGCTCGGCGCTGCGCGAGGACCCGGATGCCGTGCTGGTCGGCGAAATGCGCGACCTGGAAACCATCCGCCTGGCGCTGACCGCGGCCGAGACCGGCCACCTGGTCTTCGGCACGCTGCACACCTCGAGCGCCGCCAAGACCATCGACCGCGTCGTCGACGTCTTCCCCGCAGCCGAGAAGGAGATGGTGCGCGCGATGCTGTCGGAGTCGCTGGTCGCGGTGATCTCGCAGACGCTGTGCAAGCTGAAGGACGGCTCGGGGCGCGTGGCCGCGCACGAGATCATGATCGCCACCTCGGCGATCAAGAACCTGATCCGCGAGAACAAGATCGCCCAGATGTACTCGGCGATCCAGACCGGCCAGAGCCTGGGCATGCAGACGCTGGACCAGAACCTGGCCGACCTGGTGCGACGCAATGTCATCACGCCGGCCGAGGCGCGGGGCAAGGCGAAGATCCCCGAGAACTTCCCCGGCTAGGGATGGCCCCCCCCCGAAG
>NZ_NRRU01000017.1 GCF_016583785.1 Rubrivivax gelatinosus
GCGGTGACGCCGCTGGTCGAGTCGGCGCCGGCGGCTGCCAGCTGCGCGGCAGCTTCGACTCGCGCGGGTAGCCAGCGGCGTCCAGATACGAATTCCAGTCGGCCGGCGACAGGCCGCGCAGCACCTGCTGGCCGATCGTCAGCGCCGGCACGGTGCGCGCACCGGTCAGGCGCTCCAGCGCCAGCGTGTCGTCGTCGCCGCCGACGCGGCGCTCGCGATAAGGCACGCCGCGCTGCTGCAACAGCGTGCGCGCGGCATCGCAGGGCGCGCAGTCGGACGCGGTGTAGAGCTGCACCGGAAAACGCGCACTCGCCTGGCGCAGTTCCAGCGGCAGCGAGGCGTCGCCCAGCGGCGTGCTCTCGCCGTTGCGGCCGATGCTGGTGATGCGCGCGTTCGGCGCCGCCGGCGGCCGGTCGGTGTAGGTGACGCTGCCGTCGGGGCCTATCACCTTGTACAGCGCCCAGGCCGGCGCGGCTGCGGCGAGCAGCGCGGCGACGAGTGCGATCCGGTGCGGGCGGGACATGGTGGCAGCCAATCTAACGCAGCGCGCCCTCAGGCCATGCCCTGGTGGCGCAACAGCGCGTCCAGGCTGGGCTCGCGGCCGCGGAAGGCGACGAAGCTCTCGATCGCCGGGCGGCTGCCGCCAGCTTCGAGGATGCACTCGCGAAAGCGCCGCCCGGTGGCAGCGTCGAACACGCCCGCTTCCTCGAAGGCGCTGAAGGCGTCGGCTGACAGCACCTCGGCCCAGGCGTAGCTGTAGTAGCCGGCGGAATAGGCGCCGTCGAACAGATGGGTGAAGCTGTGCGGGAAGCGGTGCCACGGCGGCTGGTCCCAGACGCTGATCTCGCGTCGCACCTCGTCCAGCAGCTCGAGCACACGCGCCTGGGCGCCGGGCTCGGCGTGCAGCCGCATGTCGAACAGGCCGAACTCGGCGTGGCGCAGCATGCCCAGTCCGCTCTGGAAGTTCTTCGCCGCGACCATGCGCTCGTACAGCGCGCGCGGCAGCGGCTCACCGGTGTCGACGTGGGCCGACAGCTTGGCCAGTACCTCCCACTCCCAGGCGAAGTTCTCCAGGAACTGGCTCGGCAGTTCGACCGCGTCCCACTCGACGCCGCTGATGCCGGCGACCGCCAGTTCGTCGACCTGGGTCAGCATGTGGTGCAGGCCGTGGCCGAACTCGTGGAACAGCGTGACGACGTCGTCGTGCGACAGCAGCGCCGGCTTGCCACCGACCGGCGGCGCGAAGTTGCAGACCAGGTGCGCCAGCGGCCACTGCAGGCCGGCGCCATCGGGCCGCGCCCAGCGGCCGCGCGCGTCGTCCATCCAGGCGCCCGACTGCTTGCCGGAGCGCGCGTGCAGGTCGAGATAGAAGCCGGCGATCGTGCGGCCGCCGCGGCGCAGTTCGTGAAAACGCGCGTCGGGGTGCCAGGCCGGCGCCTCGACGGCGACGATCTCGACCTCGAACAGCGACTCGACCAGCCGGAACAGGCCGTCGAGCACACGCGGCTCGGTGAAGTACTGACGGACCTCGGCGTTGGAGAAGGCGAAGCGCGACTGCTTCAGGCGTTCGCTGGCGAAGCGCCGGTCCCAGGCCTCCAGCGGCACCAGGCCCAGTTCGCGCGCGGCGTAGTCCTCGAGTTCGGCCTTGTCGGTGAGCGCGAACGGGCGCGCGCGGCGCGCCAGGTCGCGCACGAACTCGGACACCTGCGCCGGCGTCTCGGCCATCTTGGGCACCAGCGAGACCTCGGCGTGGCTGGCCAGACCCAGCAGCTCGGCTTCTTCCTGGCGCAGCGCGACGAGTTCGGCGATCAGCGGGCCGTTGTCGAGTTCGGCCGGGCCGAACTCGCTGGCGCGCGTGGCGTCGGCGCGAAACAGCTGCTCGCGCACGGCGCGGTTCGTCGCGTACTGCAGCACCGGGTGCAGCACCGGATGGTGCAGCGTCAGCTTGTGGCCGTCGCGGCCTTCGGCGGCAGCGGCGGTGCGCGTGGCTTCGCGCACGTCGGCCGGCACGCCGTCGAGCTCGGCCTCGGACACGTAGAGCGCGAAGCCGTCGGTGGCGTCGAGCACGTGTTCGCCGAAGGCCTGCGAAAGCTCGGCCAGGCGCGCCTGGATCGTGGCGAAACGCGCGCGTGCCGCGCCTTCGAGCTCGGCGCCGCCGAGCACGAAATCGCGCAGCGCGTCGGCCAGCGCTTTACGGCGCGCCGGCGCCAGGGCGGCGGCCGTCGGGCTCGCGGCGACGGCCTTGTACTTGGCGTACAGGCGGGCGTCGGCGCCGAGCCGGGTCAGGAAGTCGGTGACACGCGGCAGTGCCTCGCCATACGCGGCACGCAGCGCGGGCGTGTCGGCGACGGCCTGCAGGTGGCCGACGGCGCTCCAGGCGCGGCGCAGGCGTTCGACCGGCACGTCCAGCGCCCGCGACAGCGCCTCGTAATCGGCCGGCACCGCGTCCGACACCGCGGCCTCGAGCGCGGCGTCGGCCTGGGCCAGCAGCGTGTCGACCGCGGGGACGACGTGTTCGGCCCGGATCTCGGCGAAACGCGGCAGGCCGGCGAAGTCGAGCAGCGGGTTCAACGCGCCAGCCCCTGGGCCTTTTCGGCCGCTTGCAGCGTGTTGACGAGCAGCATCGTGATCGTCATCGGGCCGACGCCGCCGGGCACCGGCGTGATCCAGCCGGCGACTTCGCGCACGCCGGCAAAGTCGACGTCGCCGCAGAGCTTGCCTTCGTCGTTGCGGTTCATGCCGACGTCGATGACGATCGCGCCGGGTTTGACCATCTCGGCGGTGACCGTGTTGCGCCGGCCGACCGCGGCGACGACGACGTCGGCCTGGCGCACGTGCCCGGCGAGGTCGGCGGTGGCGCTGTGGCAGACGGTGACGGTGGCGTTGGCCTGCAGCAGCAGCAGCGCCATCGGCTTGCCGACGGTGTTGCTGCGGCCGATGACGACGGCGTGTTTGCCCTTGAGGTTCTGGCCGGTGCTTTCGATCAGCTTCATGCAGCCGAAAGGCGTGCAGGGGCGCAGGCCCGGCAGGCCGCTGGCGAGTTCTCCGGCCGACTGCACCGAGAAGCCGTCGACGTCCTTGTCGGGCGAGATCGCGGCGATGACCTTCTGCGCGTCGATGTGTCTGGGCAGCGGCATCTGCACCAGGATGCCGTCGATCGCCGGGTCGGTGTTGAGCGCGGCGATGCGCGCCAACAGCGCGGCTTCGGCGAAGTCGGCGTCGTACTTCTCGAACACCGAGTGCAGGCCGCTTTCGGCACAGGCCTTGACCTTGTTGCGCACGTAGACGGCGCTGGCCGGGTCTTCGCCGACGAGGATCACCGCCAGGCCCGGGCGGCGGGGCAGGGCGGCGGCACGTGCGGCGACGTCGGCACGCAGGGTCTTGGACAGCGCGATGCCGTCGATCAGCTGGGCGGTCATTCTTCTTCAGGGCTCCACAAACGAGAAGGGCCGCCTCGTGAGCGGCCCCGCGGGACAGGGTCAGTCGTCCGGTATCAGGCCTTGCCGTGCGCGCCGAGCGCGATCTTCAGCAGGTCGGCCACGGTGTTGGCGTTCAGCTTTTCCATGATGTTGGCGCGGTGCGCCTCCACCGTCTTGATGCTGATGCCCAGGTCGTCGGCGATCTGCTTGTTCAGGCGGCCGGCGACGATGCGTTCGAGCACCTGCGATTCGCGCGTCGTCAGACGCGCCAGCAGCGCGTCGCGGCTGGCCTGCTCCTGGTGCTGGCTGAAGGCCTGACGCGCCTGGTCGAGCATGCGCTCGACCAGCGACACGAGTTCCTCTTCCTTGAAGGGCTTCTCGATGAAGTCCATCGCGCCCTTCTTCATCGTCGTCACCGCCATCGGCACGTCGCCGTGGCCGGTGATGAAGACGATGGGCAGCGGGCTTCTGCGTTCGAGCAGGCGGTCCTGCAACTCGAGGCCGCTCATGCCGTCCATGCGGATGTCGGCGATGAGGCAGGCCACTTCGCGCGGATCGAAACGCGCGAGGAAGGACTCGGCCGAGTCGAAACACTTGACCCGGTAGTCCTTGCCTTCCAGCAACCACTGCAGCGAATCGCGCACGGCCTCGTCGTCATCGACGACGTAGACGGTGCCCTTCTTGGGGATCAGGCTCATGTGGAGGTGACGGTGGGAGTGGAGGAAACCGCCGTACCGGCCTCGTCCCCGGCACCTGCCGCCTCGTGGCGCGCCGCGATGTCGACGGGCAAGGTGAACGCGAAACGGCAGCCGACGATGTGGTTTCCATTGTAGAGGTTCTGCGCCCTCATCCGACCCCGGTGCGACTCGATGATCGATCGGCAAAGGGACAGCCCGATGCCCAGGCCTTCGGCCTTGGTCGAGAAGAAGGCTTCGTACAGGCGGCCCAGCACTTCTTCCTTGATTCCGGGGCCCATGTCGGTGACGCTGAACTCGATGACGTCGCCTTCTTCCTGCGCGAAACGCGGCACCACCGACAGCTCGATGTGGCGCCGCGCCGGCGCCAGCCCGGCGCCGTCTATCGCCTCGGCCGCGTTCTTCAGCAGGTTCAGCAGCACCTGCTCGACGAGGATGGGGTCGCAGGACAGCGTCGGCAGGCGCTGGGCGACGTAGGTGTGGATCGCCACCTGGCGCCGGCGCAGTTCGATGCCGGCGAGGTCGACCGCGTCCTCGACGATCTGCAGCGCCTCGGACGGCTGGCGCTGCGGCTCGCTGCGTTTCACGAACGAGCGGATGCGGTGGATGATCTGCCCGGCTCGCTCCGCCTGGCGCGCGGTCTTCTGCAGCGCAGCGATCAGGTCGTCCTGGACGATGGTGCCGGCCTTCACGCGCGAGACCATGCCGTTGCAGTAGTTGGTGATCGCGGTCAGCGGCTGGTTCAGTTCGTGCGCGACCGAGGACGCCATCTCGCCCATCGTCACCAGCCGGCTCGTCACCTGCGCCTTCTCGGCCTGCATCGCCGCCTGCTCCTCGGCGCGGCGGCGGGCGCTGATGTCGGTGGCGATCAGCATCTGCGCCAGCCGGCCGTCGGTCCACTGCAGGTAGCGCGAGCGCACGTCGAACCACTTCTGCAGCGACTCGACGAAGACTTCGCGCGGGCTGGTGCCGGCCTCGGTCAGCTCCTGCGTCGGCAGGCCCGAGAGCTGGTCGACGTCGTCGTCGACCGCGGCCAGGAACTCGGCCGGCGCGGCGCCGCCGGTCAGCAGCGCGTGGCCGCGCGCGTCGCCGCCGAACCACAGCCGGTAGGAGCGGTTGGTGAACAGCAGCTCGCCCTGCTGCACCGACAGCACCGAGACCGAGGCGTCCAGCCCTTCGAGCACGGTGGTGAAACGTTCGTGCGAGGCCGAGAGCTGGTCGCGGATGCGCTTGGCCTCGGTGATGTTGGTCATCGAGGTCATCCAGCCGGTCTGCTGGCCCTTGGGGTCGATCAGCGGCGAGACGTACATGCGGGCGTCGAACACCAGCCCGTCCTTGCGCATCACCTTGACCTCGATGCCGCCGGACGGGCTGCGGCCCTGCAGTTCGAGCTGCAGGAAACGCCCGTTCTCCTCGATGCGGTCGGGCGGCCAGTAGGGGAAGGGCGGCAGCCGGCCTATGAGTTCGTGGTCGGTGAAGCCCGTCATCTGGCAGAAGGCCGCGTTCACGTAGGTCATGCGGCCTTCCAGGTCCATCGCGCGCATGCCGGTGGGCATGGAGTTCTCCATCGCGCGGCGGAAGTTGGTCTCCTGCACCAGCGCGCTCTGGATGCGCGCGCGGTGGCGCACGTGGCGCCAGGTGCCCAGCAGCATCCACACCGTGAGGCCCGACAGCGCGACCACCATCCAGAACAGCGTGTTGCTGACCAGGCCGGCCGAGCTGGGGAAACCCTGGCCGCGCAGCATCAGGCCGTTGAGCGCCGGCGTCAGCGGCGCGTCGCTGGCCAGCGGTTCGCGCTCGCCTGCGGCGTCTGGCAGCCGGGTGACGGTGCTGGCGAGCACGCTGCCGTACTGGTCGACGACCGAGATCATGTGCCGGCGCGCGACGTCCACCGGCACGAAGTTGCGCAGCAGCGTGTCCACCGAGTACTCGACGACGAGCGCGCCGGTGAAGCGGCCGCGGTCGATCAGCGGCATCTGCAGCTGGAAGTAGGCGGTGCCGACCTCGTCGACGAAGGCCCCCGAGTAGGTCGGCAGGCGCGTCGTGCGCGCGCTGTCGAAGGCGAGGGCGGCGGCACCGTTGCGGGCGGTCAGCGGCGCCAGCGGCGCCTGCGTGCCCGGCCGGCCCTCGCGCAGCGCCGGGTCGGGCGCATACAGGCTGGCGCGGTGGATCGCCCTGGGCATGCGGTCTGCCCCGACCCAGCTCACCTGGATGACCTCGGGGCGGTCCTTGGAGAAGCTCGCCGCCTGTTCGAGGAAACGCTCGGCCGCGGCGCCCTGTGTCCCGAGGTCGCGTGCCAGCGGCGTCAACTGCTCCTGGTTCTGGATCAGGCGCAGTCCGAGTTGCTGCTGGGTGAGTTCGGCGTCGCGTTTGATCGACTCGGTCTCACGCAGGATTTCCTCGTTGCGCAGATACCAGAAGGCCGAAATGATCGCCGCCAGGAACAGCAGCACCGACAGCAGCGGGCCGAGTGTCGCGAGGCGATCCTGGCGCGCTGGCGACAGGCCACGCCACCAACCGGAGAACGGGCGCCGGCGCGCCGGTGATGGCGGCGCATTGCCGGGCAGCGGAGAAGACGTCGGAGCCATCAGCCATTATCCCGAGCACCCGCCGGCTTGCGACCCGGCGCAAGCCCGGAGCACCCCGCGTGATTTTTATGAATTTCTCTATGTGAGAAGAGGCCGCACTATTCGGAATTTGAACGAGTTATGCCAAACTCGCGCCCGTTTCAGAACGACCCCCTGAAGGAGACAAGCATGTCCGCACAGCCGGATGCCCTGCCGGGCGACCCACGGGACCAAGACGCGCAGGAAACGCGCGAATGGCTGCAGGCTCTGTCCGCGGTCATCGCGAACGAAGGACCCGAGCGCGCGCACTACCTGCTCGACCAACTGATCGACGAAGCGCGCCGCGCCGGCGTCGGCATGCCGTTCTCGGCCAACACCGCCTACGTCAACACGATCCCGCCGCACGAGGAAGAGCGCAGCCCGGGCAACCTCGAGCTCGAAGGCCGGCTGCGCGCGGCGATGCGCTGGAACGCGATGGCGATGGTGGTCAAGGCCAACCGCCTGCACCCCGAGGACGGCGGTGACCTGGGCGGCCACATCAGCTCGTTCGCGTCGGTGGCGCACATGTTCGCCGCCGGCTTCAACCACTTCTGGCATGCCGCCACCGAAGACCACGGCGGCGACCTGCTCTACATCCAGGGCCACAGCGCGCCCGGCATCTACGCCCGCGCCTTCCTCGAAGGCCGGCTCTCTGAGGAGCAGCTGCTGAACTTCCGCCAGGAAGTCGGCGGCAAGGGCCTGTCGAGCTACCCGCATCCCAAGCTGATGCCCGAGTTCTGGCAGTTCCCGACCGTCAGCATGGGCCTGGGCCCGCTGATGGCGATCTACCAGGCGCGTTTCCTAAAGTACCTGCACGCGCGCGGCATCGCCGACACCTCCCAGCGCAAGGTCTGGGTCTTCTGCGGCGACGGCGAGATGGACGAGCCCGAGAGCACCGGCGCCATCGGCCTGGCCGCGCGCGAGAAGCTCGACAACCTGGTCTTCGTCGTCAACTGCAATCTGCAGCGCCTGGACGGCCCGGTGCGCGGCAACGGCAAGATCATCCAGGAGCTCGAGGGCGAGTTCCGCGGCTCGGGCTGGAACGTCATCAAGCTGATCTGGGGCAGCAACTGGGACCCGCTGCTGGCGCGCGACAAGGATGGGGCGCTGCGCCGCATCATGATGGACACGCTGGACGGCGACTACCAGGCCTTCAAGGCCAACGACGGCGCCTTCGTGCGCAAGCACTTCTTCGGCCGCGACCCGCGCACGCTGGAGATGGTGTCCAAGATGAGCGACAGCGACATCTGGCAGCTGCGCCGCGGCGGCCACGACGCGAACAAGGTCTACGCCGCCTTCCACCGCGCCAACTCGCACACCGGCCAGCCCACCGTCGTGCTCGTCAAGACCGTCAAGGGCTACGGCATGGGCAAGGCCGGCGAAGGCAAGAACACCGCGCACCAGGCCAAGAAGCTGAGCGACGAGGACATCCGCTACTTCCGCGACCGCTTCAACGTGCCGATCCCCGACAGCGAGCTGGCGCAGATCCCGTTCTACAAGCCGGCCGACGACACGCCGGAGATGCGCTACCTGCACGAACGCCGCGAGAAGCTGGGCGGCTACCTGCCGCAGCGCCGGCCCAAGGCCGACGAGCAGTTCACGGTGCCGCCTATCGAGACCTTCAAGGCGGTGCTCGAAGCCACCGCCGAAGGCCGCGAGATCAGCACCACCCAGGCCTATGTGCGCTTCCTGACGCAGCTGCTGCGCGACCAGGCGCTGGGCCCGCGTGTCGTGCCCATCCTCGTCGACGAGGCGCGCACCTTCGGCATGGAAGGCCTGTTCCGCCAGATCGGCATCTACAACCCCGAAGGCCAGAAGTACACGCCGGTCGACCGCGACCAGGTCATGTACTACCGCGAGGACAAGGCCGGGCAGATCCTGCAGGAAGGCATCAACGAACCCGGCGGCATGGCGAGCTGGATCGCCGCGGCGACGTCCTATGCGACGAACAATCGCATCATGGTGCCGTTCTACGTCTACTACTCGATGTTCGGCTTCCAGCGCATCGGCGACCTGGCCTGGGCCGCTGGCGACATGCAGGCGCGCGGCTTCCTGCTCGGCGGCACCTCCGGGCGCACGACGCTCAACGGCGAGGGCCTGCAGCACGAGGACGGCCACAGCCACATCCTGGCCGGCACGATCCCGAACTGCGTCAGCTACGACCCCACGTTCGCGCACGAGGTCGGCGTCATCCTGCACCATGGCCTGAAGCGCATGGTCGAGCGCCAGGAGAACGTGTTCTTCTACGTCACGCTGCTCAACGAGAACTACCCGATGCCGGGGCTCAAGGCCGGCACCGAGGAGCAGATCATCAAGGGCCTGTACCTGCTGGAGCCGGGCCCCGAGCACGCGCCCAAGGTCAACCTGCTGGGCAGCGGCACCATCCTGCGCGAGGCCCAGGCCGCGCGCGACCTGCTGGCCGCCGACTGGGGCGTGTCGGCCAACGTCTGGAGCGCGCCCAGCTTCAACGAGCTGACGCGCGACGGCCAGGACTGCGAGCGCTGGAACCTGCTGAACCCGACGGCCGAGGCGCGTGTGCCCTACGTCGCGCAGCAACTGGGCGCGCACGCCGGGCCGGTGGTGGCCTCGACCGACTACATGAAGAACTACGCCGAGCAGATCCGCCCCTTCCTGCCCAAGGGCCGCGTCTACAAGGTGCTGGGCACCGACGGCTTCGGCCGCAGCGACTTCCGCAGCAGCCTGCGCGCGCACTTCGAGGTCGACCGCCACTACATCGTGGTCGCGGCACTGAAGGCGCTGGCCGAGGAGGGCAGCATCCCGGCGGTCAAGGTCGCCGAGGCGATCACGAAGTACGGTATCGACCCGGCCAAGGCGAACCCGCTGTACGCCTGAAGACCTGACAACGACGGAGATAACCCATGGCGGTGGTGGAACTGAAGGTCCCGGACATCGGCGACTTCAAGGATGTGGAGGTCATCGAGCTGCTGGTCAAGGCGGGCGACACGGTCGCGCTCGACCAGTCGCTGCTGACGGTCGAGTCGGACAAGGCCTCGATGGAGATCCCGGCCGAACGTGCCGGCGTGCTGCGTGAGCTGAAGGTGCAGCTGGGCGACAAGGTCGCCCAGGGCAGCGTCATCGCGCTGATCGAGGTGGCTGAAGCGGACGCGACGCCCGCGCCCGCGACGGCGCCTGCGCCAGCGGCGCCCGCGCCGGCTCCGGCTGCTGCCGCGCCAGCGGCTCCGGCTCCGGCGTCGGCCGCCGGCCCGGTCGAGGTGCTGGTGCCCGACATCGGTGACTTCGCCGAAGTGACGGTGATCGAGGTCTTCGTCAAGCCCGGCGACACGGTCAAGGCCGAGCAGAGCCTGATCACGGTCGAGAGCGACAAGGCGTCGATGGAGATCCCGTCCTCGCACGCCGGTGTCGTGCGCGAGCTGAAGGTCAAGCTGGGCGACAAGGTCGCGCGCGGTTCGCTGATCGCGCTGCTCGATGCTGCCGTCGGTGCCGCACCGGCCGCTGCGGCGGCACCCGCCGCGCCCGTGGCGCCCGTGCCTGCGCCGGCCGTCCCGGCTCCGGCGGGTGTGGCTGCACCCGCACCCGCCACGCTCCCGGCACACGACCCGACGGCCCCGGTCTCGGCGTCGCTGCCGCACGCCTCGCCGTCGATCCGGCGCCTGGCGCGTGAACTCGGCGTGCCGCTGGACGAGGTCAAGGGCAGCGGCCCCAAGGGCCGCATCACCCAGGAAGACCTGCAGGGCTTCGTCAAGGGCGTGATGGCCGGCCAGACGCAGACCGCGGCGCAGAAGGCCAAGGCGCCGGCCGCGCCGGCTGCCGGCGGCAGCACGCTGCCCGGGCTGCTGCCCTGGCCGCAGGTCGACTTCGCCAAGTTCGGCCCGGTCGAGCGCAAGAGCCTGTCGCGCATCAAGAAGATCAGCGGCGCCAACCTGCATCGCAACTGGGTGCTGATCCCGCACGTCACCAACCACGAAGATGCCGACATCACCGAGCTGGAGGCCTTGCGCGTCCAGCTGAACAAGGAGAACGAGAAGGCCGGCGTCAAGGTGACGATGCTCGCCTTCCTGATCAAGGCCTGCGCCGCGGCGCTCAGGCAGTTCCCCGAGTTCAACGCTTCGCTCGACGGCGACGAGCTGGTGTTCAAGCAGTACGTGCACATCGGTTTTGCTGCCGACACGCCCAACGGCCTGGTCGTGCCGGTGATCCGCGACGCCGACACCAAGGGCATCCTGCAGCTCAGCCGCGAGATGGCCGAGCTGGCGAAGAAGGCGCGCGACGGCAAGCTGACGCCGGCCGAGATGTCCGGCGGCTGCTTCTCGATCAGCTCGCTGGGCGGCATCGGCGGCACCTACTTCACGCCGATCATCAACGCGCCCGAGGTCGCGATCCTGGGCGTGTGCCGCAGCACGACGCGGCCGCTGTGGGACGGCGAGAAGTTCGTGCCGCGCCTGGTGCTGCCGCTGTCGCTGAGCTGGGACCACCGCGTCATCGACGGTGCCGCAGCCGCGCGTTTCAACGCCTTCCTGGCGGCGGTGCTGGCGGACTTCCGCCGCGTGCTGCTCTGAGCGGGGGAACACGATGGCTGTCATCGAGATCCAGGTTCCCGACATCGGCGACTTCCCCGAAGTCGGCGTCATCGAAGTGCTGGTCGCCGTCGGCGACACGATCAAGGCCGAGCAGAGCCTGATCACCGTCGAGAGCGACAAGGCGTCGATGGAGATCCCGTCGCCGCACGCCGGCGTCGTGCGCAGCATCGCCGTCCAGGTCGGCGACAAGGTGCGCCAGGGTTCGGTGCTGGCCAGCATCGAAACCGCCGAGGCCGCGGCGCCGCCGCCGGCCGCAGCGGCGCCCGCGCCGGCGGCGACACCTGCTACACCCGCTACACCCGCGGCACCCGCACCCGCGGCACCGGCCGCAGCCGCCAAGCCGGCGGCCGCGTCCGGCGCTGGCTACGACTGCGACCTGCTGGTGCTGGGCGGCGGCCCGGGCGGCTATTCGGCCGCGTTCCGCGCCGCCGACCTGGGGCTCAAGGTCGTGCTCGTGGAGCGCTACCCGACGCTGGGCGGTGTCTGCCTGAACGTCGGCTGCATCCCGAGCAAGGCGCTGCTGCACGTCGCCGCCGTCATCGACGAAGCCGCGCATCTGGCGGCGGCCGGCGTCAGCTTCGGCGCACCCCAGGTCGACCTGGACCGCTTGCGCGCACACAAGGAAAAGGTCGTCTCCAAGCTGACCGGCGGCCTGGCCGCGATGGCGCGCATGCGCAAGGTCACGGTGGTGCAGGGCGTCGGCCGCTTTGCCGGCCCGCACGAGCTGGCGGTTCAGGGCGACGGCGGCGCGCAGACGATCCGCTTCGCCCAGGCGGTCATCGCCGCCGGCTCCGAAGCGGTGAAGCTGCCCTTCCTGCCCGACGACGAGCGCATCGTCACCTCCACCGGCGCGCTGCAGCTGCGCCAGCGGCCACAGAAGATGCTGGTCATCGGCGGCGGCATCATCGGCCTGGAGATGGGCACGGTGTACTCGACGCTGGGCGCACGCCTGGACGTGGTCGAGATGCTCGACGGCCTGATGGCCGGCGCCGACCGCGACCTGGTCAAGGTCTGGCAGAAGATGAACGCGCCGCGTTTCGACCGCCTGATGCTGAAGACCAGGACAGTGGGCGCCGAAGCCACCGCCGACGGCATCCGCGTGCAGTTCGAGGCGGCCGACGGCACGCGCAGCGACGGCGTCTACGACCTCGTGCTGCAGGCGGTCGGCCGGCGTCCGAACGGGCGTGCGATCGGTGCCGAACACGCTGGCGTCACGGTCGACGAACGCGGTTTCATCCCGGTGGACGTGCAGATGCGCAGCAACGTGCCGCACATCTTCGCCATCGGCGACCTGGTCGGCCAGCCGATGCTGGCGCACAAGGCGGTGCACGAGGGCCACGTCGCGGCCGAGGTTGCCGCTGGCGACGACAAGGCGCGTTTCGACGCCCGTGTGATCCCGGGTGTCGCCTACACCGACCCCGAGGTCGCCTGGGTCGGCCTGACCGAGGACGACGCCAAGGCGCGCGGCGTCGCGGTCAAGAAGGGCCTGTTCCCGTGGTCGGCCTCGGGCCGCGCGATCGCCAACGGCCGCGACGAAGGCTTCACCAAGCTGCTGTTCGACGCCCAGACGCACCGCATCCTGGGCGGCGGCATCGTCGGCACGCATGCCGGCGACATGATCGGCGAGATCGCGCTGGCCATCGAGATGGGGGCCGACGAGGTCGACATCGGCCGCACGATCCACCCGCATCCGACGCTGGGCGAGTCGATCGGCCTGGCGGCCGAAGCGGCGCACGGCAGCTGCACCGACCTGCCGCCGCCGCGGCGCTGAAGGCGCGCTCGCGGCCAAATAGAAAGAGGGCTCCCGCGGGAGCCCTCTCGGTTTTGAAAACCCGGTCCGCGTCGGTGGCGCGGACCTCAGGGTTTCCTCAGGCCTTCTTGGCCCAGGCGCTGCACCAGCCCTTGTTCGCCACTTGCTTGCCGGCGAACAGCGGGCAGTTGCCGACGGCGTCCGTCGGCTTGCCCTGGAACAGGGCGCAGTTGCCGCAATGCGAGCCGGCGACGAACTGCTTGTACTTCGCCTTGTCGGCCTTGGCAGCGTCAGCGACGTAGCCCAGGGCGACGGCTTGCGGATCCTTCTCGTCAACCGGGGCGGCCATGGCACTGCGGCCAGTGAACAGCGCGGCGCCGGCCAACGGGACGATCTGGATGAATTCACGACGAGAGGTCATTCGCGGGTCTCCGAAAGGAAAGTCAATGCGGGTCGCCCGTCGCGTCGACGCGCGTCTGGGCTAACACCATGACGTTAACGCAACAGGAGGCCATTCGGCTGACTTAGATCGTGTCCAGAACGTCTTTGCGTCGCGAATGGGCGTCAAATGCCGCCAACTCACGCGAATACGAATAGTTCGCAATTGCATATGAATTGCAATGGACGCGTTGGTGTCGTCCCGCTCAAGTCGGGCGGGCGCGTGGACGATGGTGCTGGCATGCTCGCTGCCATGGTGCTGTCGGCCGATGCCGTCGCGCCGTTTTCCGGGATCCTCTTGCCGCCACTGCCCGACTTCCTTCCTGAGGCGCTGCGCCGACGGCTCCGCGCCTGGTACGCCGCCCGACGTCCCGGCGGGCGCGAGCCTGCCGCCAAGCCGCCCGCGCTGCCGCCGCCGTTGCGGGCACCGGCGCAGGAGCCGCTCGCGCGCCGCCTCGACGAGGTCAGGCGCCAGGCAGACCGTGTCGAAGCGCTGCGCCGCGAGGCGCACAGCGACCCGGTCTCGGGCCTGCCCAACCGGCGTCACTTCCTCGGCCGGCTCGGCAGCATGCTCGGCCAGGGCGCGGCACCCGAGCGTTCGCTGCTGCTGCTGCGCGCCCTCAATCTGCAGGCGCAGCGGCTGCAGATCGGCGAGGACGCCGTCGAGCGCCGCCTGGCGCTGATCGGCGAGGCGCTGGACGCATATCCGCAGCACGTGCCCGGGGCTTTCGCCGGGCGCCTCAACGACAGCGACTTCGCCTTGTGCCTGCCCGCCGTCGGCATCGCCGCCGAGACCGCGGCGACGCTGCTGGAGGCCTTGCGCGCGACGCCGGCGGCCGGGCCGGGCGGCATCGAGATCGTCGTCGGCGGCGTCGACGGCCTGCAGGGCGATTCGCCCGGCGAGGCGCTCGCGGCGGCCGACCAGGCGCTGGCGCGCGCCGAGGCCGGCGGGCCGTTCTGCATCGAGATCCACGCTCCCGGCGAAGCCGCGTTCGGCGAGCAGGCCTGGCGCACCCGCATCGCCGAGGCGCTGCAGGACGGCCGCGCCCGGCTCGGCGAGTTCGCCGTCGTCGGCCCCGACCGGCGCCTGCGCCATCTGGAGTGCCCGCTGCGCCTGCAGCTCGAGGTCGGCGGGCCGTACTGCGAAGCCCAGCGCTGGCTGGCGATGGCGACGCGTTCGCGCCTGCTGCCGCGTGTGGACCTGCTGGCGCTGGAACTGGCGCTGCTCGCCATCGTGCGCGACGGGCGTGAGCGCTGCGTGCACGTCGGTGCGCTGTCGCTGCTGACGCCGGGTTTCGTCGGCGAGGTGCGCCAGCGCCTGGCGTCCCAGCCCGAGGCCGCGGCGCGGCTGCTGATCGACGTCAGCGAGGGTGCCTGGCTGGACCGTGCGCTGCCACGGCTGAAGGAAGCCGGCCTGGCCTGGCGCCGCCACGGCGTGCGCCTGGGGGTCGAACATGCCGGCGCGTCCATGCATGCCTTGTCGCGGCTGGCCGGCGTCGGCCTGGACCACGTGCGGGTCGAGGCGCGTTTCGTGCGCGGTGTCGCGGCCGAGCCGCGTGTGCACGCCTTTGCCGTCGGGCTGGTCGAGCTGGTGCACGGCATGAAGCTGCAGCTGGTCGCCGAGGGGGTGGACGACGAAGGCGATGCCGAGACCCTGTTCGCGATCGGTTTCGACGCCGCCACCGGCCCGGCGCTGCGCATCGCCGCTTGATCCAGCGCCGGCCGCCGGCCCGCAGGACGCGCTACAAATGCCCATGAACGCACGAGCCTGCCGCCTTTCGCCACCCATCGTCGCGTCGGTCCCCGGTCGCATGCGGCTGCGCGACGCCCGGCTGCGCAGCGCCGCGGTGGCCGACGCCGTCGGCGCCACGCTGCAGACCTTGCCGGGCTGCCGCTCGCTGCGCACCAATCCGGGCGCGGCGAGCCTGGTGCTCGACTACGACGCCAGTCTCTGCGACGAGGCAGCGATGCGTCGCGCGGTGCTCGACGCCGTGGCGCCGTGGTTCGGTGCTGCCGCCGCGGCGCCTGCGGCCGTGGCGACGCCGACGCGCCGCCCGCTTTCACGCAAACGCCGCGTCAACCGCTGGGCCAAGTACGGGATGATGGCCACGCTGGGCAGCTCGCTCGCCGCCGCCGCTGCCGGCGCCCGCGGCGTGCACGTGCTCACCGGGGCCGCCTTCCTCGGCTTCCTCGGCGTGCACGTGGTCGGCTACCGGCGCACGCTGCTGCGCTGATCAGCCGGCCTTGCGCCGCCGGGCGGGGCGCGGCAGCCCGCCGCCGGCCAGCGCACGCAGCAGGATCGCGATCGTGCTGCCGTTGTGCAGCAGCGAGGCGCTGACGGGGCTCAGCACACCGAGCGCCGCGGCGCCGAGGATGCTGGTGTTCAGCACCATCGTCAGGCGGAAGTTCGAGTCGATCAGCTGCCTTGTCGCCAGCGCCAGCGCCTTGGCATCGGCGACGCGCGCGATGTTGTCTTCCAGCAGCACGACGTCGGCGGCCAGGCGCGCGACGTCGGCTCCGCGGTGCATCGCGATGCCGACGTGGGCGCCGCTGAGCGCCGGTGCGTCGTTGACGCCGTCGCCGACAAAGGCGATGCGGCTGCCGTCGGCCGCCAGTTCGTGCAGCACCGCGGCTTTGTCCTCGGGCAGCAGGCCGGCGTGGAAGGCATCCAGCCCCAGTTCATCGGCCATCGCGCGGGCGCGTTCGGGGGTGTCGCCGGTCAGCATGACGATGCGGCGCACGCCCAGAGTGCGCAGCCGGGCGACGGTCGCGGCGCTGTCCGCGCGCAGGCGGTCGCGCAGCGCCAGCACGCCGACCAGGCGCCCGCCCCAGCCGATGTAGAGCAGCGTCTTGCCGGCCGCCTGCAGGCCGGCGATGCGGTCCTCGTGCGGGCCGAGCGTGATGCCTTCGTCGTCCTCGACGAAATGGCGCGAGCCGACGACGACACGTTTGCCCTGCACGACGCTGGCGACACCGTGGGCGACGATGAACTCGACCTCGGCGTGTTCGAAGTGGCGCGGCGCCGCCAGCCGCTGCGCCGCCGCGACCACCGCCAGCGCCATCGGATGGAAATAGTGCTCCTCGACCGAGGCCGCCAGGTTCAGCAGGTCCTCGGCGGTGAAGGCCGGGTCGAGCGCGACCGAGTCCGTCACCAGCAGCGAGCCCTCGGTCAGCGTGCCGGTCTTGTCGAAGACGAAGGTGTCGGCCGCCGCCAGGCGTTCGAGCGCGCGGGCGCCCTTGACCAGCATGCCGGCGCGCCCGGCCGCGGCCATCGAGGACTTGAACGCGACCGGGGTCGCCAGCTTCAGCGCGCAGGAGTAGTCGGCCTGCAGCACCGCGGCGACGCGGCGCCAGTCGCCCGACAGCGCCCAGGTGCCGCCGGCCAGCCCCAGCACCATCGGCACCAGCCGGTCGGCCAGGCGCGCAGCCTCGAGCTGGGTCTGGCCCTTGGCCTGCAGCGATTGGGCGACGAAGTCGGCGATGCGGGCCGCCGCCGCCTGGCGCCCGACGCGTTCGGCATAGACGCGCAGCCGGCCTTCCTCGAGCAGCGTGCCCGAGAGCACACGGTCGCCGCGCCGGCGCGCCACCGGCACGCTCTCGCCGGTCATCGTCGCCTCGTTGACCAGGGCTTCGCCGCCGAGCACGGTGCCGTCCACCGGCACCACGCTGCCGGTGGCGACGATGACGGTGTCGCCGACCTCGACGGCGTCGGCGGCGATGCGCTGCTCCTGGCCCTCGCGTTCGACCCAGACCTGGTCGTCGGCCGGGCGCAGCAGCTGGCGCAGCAGCGCGTCGGAGCGGCGCTCGATCGAGTGTTCGAGGTACTCGCCCAGCGCCAGCAGGAAGGCGGTGGTGTTGGCGGCGAGGTGGTCGCCGCGGCCGATCGAGATCGCGACCGCGGTCGCTTCCAGCACGTGCGAGGTGATGCCGGTGCGCAGGAAGTCCTCGAGCGCGGCACCGAAGAGCGGCAGCGCGTTGGCGGCCGAGACCGGGCTGCGCAGGGCCAGCGGCAGCGTGCTGCCGGCCAGCAGCGTCGCGCCGGCGGCGGCGACGCCGACTAGGCTGGGCGCGCCCTCGGCCGCGGCCCCCGCTGCCGCGGTTGGTGGGGGCAGGGCACGCAGTTCGGCGGCCAGCGTCGCGGCGTCGGTGAGTGCGGCGTCGTAGGCGATGGCGAGCGAACGCGCCGCGGCGTTGATGCGCACGCTGCGCACGCCGCGCAGCGCTTCGGCGCCGCGTTGCAGCGAACGCGGGTCACGCGAGCTGCCGGGCGCGCAGCGGTAGCGCCAGCGCACCCGGCCGGCGCAGGCGTGCACCGGCTCCAGCGCCAGCAGCCAGGGCGCGGGTGTCACGGCGCGCCGTGCTGCTCCGCGTCCATCTCGGCCCGGATGTCGGCGACCTGTTCCTTCAGCTCCTCGAAACCGCCTGCCAGCCCGGTGTAGAGCTTCATGCCGGCCTTGACGAGCGCGGCGCGGCGTTCGTCGTCGCCCAGCAGCCAGGCGCCGCCGGCGCCGATCGCCAGGCCGACCAGGAACTGCTGCTGCGCGCTCATGCCGCGCAGCCAGGCCGGCATCAGACCGGACGCGGCGCCGTTGCCGGCGGCGTTCCAGCCCGCCGGCGGGCCGCCGGCCGCCATCCACGGCGGCGCGCCGGCGCCACCGCCTTCGCTCCAGGCGCGGCAGGCCTTGCGCAACTTCTTAGCTTTCTTGCCCATGGGCGCGGTTCTCCTCGGTGCCGGACGTTTCGCCCAGCAGGTTCTCGATCAGGTAGACGGCCGCGGCGCCGGCGGCCACCGCCGCCAGCGCGCCGACGATGCGGCCGTTGCGCAGCGAAGCCGCGGCCTGGGTGCCGGCGGTCAGCGCGGCGCCGCCCTGCAGCGCATGGCGCAGGACCCGGCGCGGCGACGGCCGGGCGCGGTCCTGGAAAGCCGACAGACAGCCGGCGGCGACGCAGCCGCGCGTGAAGCTGCCGTCGGCCACGGCGGCCAGGGCTTTGCGGCGTTTGCTCATGGCGCGGGCTTGCGCGCCGTCTTGCGCGGTGCGCGGCGTGCCCGGGGTGGCGGTGCCGGCGCGGCCTCCGGTTCAGCCGCTGCGGGCGCTTCGGCCGCCGCGGGCGGGTTGGCCGCGGCCGGCGGCGCGGTATCGGCGCGGCGCTGCAGCCAGCGCAGCGCGACGGCGCCGACGGCGATGCCGGCGGCGAACGGGACCAGATGCAGCATCTGCTATCTCCTCAGGCGTGAGCGCCGGAACACGCCGGCGCGGCGGGCGGGACGGTGTCCTCGAACAGGGCCAGCGCCTGGCGCAGCAGCGCTTCGAGCGCCCGCGCATCGGCGTCGTCGCGACCCTCGATCAGCGCGCTCCAGCCCTGCGGCGGCACGCGTGCCGGGTCGTAGAACACGGTGCAGCTGAGCGCGAGCGCATTCAGCTCCACCGAGTGCACGCCCGGCAGGCGTTCGACGATCCGGTGCAGCGGCGGCAGCGGCCGCTCCAGGCGCGGCAGACGGGCCAGCGCACGGTCGTCGAGCTTCAGGCGGATGCGGCCGGGCAGGTGGTGGGCGATGCGCACCGAGCGCAGCAGCGGTCGCAGTTCCTCGAACGATGTCATCAATCCACGCGTGGCATCTTGGCGCCGGGTGGCGCAGCAAATGGCGGTGGCTGGCTGGCGCAAGGCTGGCTGGCTGCGGGTGTCTGGTGCGCGGGGCACCGTGCACGTTCGTGCCATGCCAGTCTCGTCCGATGAGCCTGCGGCGGCCTTGCGCCGCCTCAAGCGGCGCTCAGCGGATGTCGGCGGCGTGCATGCCGAAAGCGCCGCGTGCGCGGTCGGCGAAGTAGCGCTGCAGCGTCTCGCGCACGGTGCGGAAGGCGAGTTCGTCCCAGGGCAGCTCGTGCTCGCGGAAGAGCCGCGCCTCGATGGTTTCGGGGCCGGGCGCGAAGCGGGTGTCCTGCAGCCGTGCGAGGTAGAAGAAGTGCACCTGGCCGGCAGCAACGACGTTCAGCACCGTGAACAGCGCGCCCAGTTCGACCCGGGCGCCGGCTTCTTCGTCGGTCTCGCGCAGAGCGCCTTCCGAGGTGCTCTCGCCGAGTTCGAGAAAACCCGCCGGCAGCGTCCACAAGCCGCGGCGCGGCTCGATGTTGCGCCGGCACAGCAGCACCTGGTCGCCCCAGAACGGCACCGTGCCGACGACGTTGATCGGGTTCTCGTAGTGGATCTCGCCGCAGGCGGTGCAGATCGCACGTTCGCGGTTGTCGTCGGGCGGGACGGCGTAGCGGACCGGGCTGCCGCACAGCCGGCAGTGTCGGATGCGGCGGGGCTCGAACATGCGCTGCAGTGTAGCGGCCGGCCATGGCATCATCGTTTCACCTTCGTGCGACTTGATCCAGGCCATGCAACTCGTCTTTCCCGCCCCCGCTCCCGTCACGCTGCCGGTCGCCGGCGGCGGCGCCTTTCCGGTGCGCCGCATCTACTGCGTCGGCCGCAACTACGCCGAACATGCGCAGGAGATGGGGCACAGCGGGCGCGAAGCGCCGTTCTTCTTCATGAAGCCGGCCGATGCACTGGTGGCGGTGGCCGAGGGCGAGACCGGGCAGATCGACTACCCGTCGCTGACGTCCAACCTGCACCACGAGATCGAACTCGTCGTCGCCATCGGCCGCGGCGGCAGCGACATCCCGGCGTCCGAAGCCGTCGAGCACATCTGGGGCTACGCCGTCGGCCTGGACATGACCCGGCGCGACCTGCAGAACGAGATGAAGAAGCAGGGCCGGTCCTGGGAGATCGGCAAGGCTTTCGAGCAGTCGGCGCCGATCGGCCCGGTCGTGCCGCGTGCGCGCTGCGGCACGCTCGAGCGCGGCGCGATCACGCTCGCGGTCAACGGCCAGCCGCGCCAGAAGGGCGACCTGTCGGACCTGATCTGGAGCATTCCCGAGACCATCGAACAGCTGAGCCGCGCCTGGCGGCTGGAGCCCGGCGACCTGATCTTCACCGGCACGCCGGCCGGCGTCGGCGCGGTCGTGCGCGGCGACGTGATGGAAGGGGCCGTCGCCGGCCTCGGCACGCTGCGTGTCGCCATCCGCAGCTGAAGCAGGCGCCCGGCCAGCGGCGAGAGGGCAATCGTGATGGAACTCTTCAACTACTACCGCTCGTCGGCTTCGTATCGTGTGCGCATCGCGCTCGCGCTCAAGGGCCTGGATTACGACTACCGCGCCGTGCATCTGCGGCGCAACGAGCAGTTCCAGGAGTCCTACGCCGCGGTCTCGGCGGCGCGCCTGGTGCCGCTGCTGCGCGACGGCGACGCCGTCGTGACGCAGTCGCTGGCGATCATCGAGTACCTCGACGAGACCCACCCCGAGCCGCCGCTGCTGCCGGCCGACGCCGCCGGCCGCGCCCGCGTGCGGGCGCTGGCGCTGGACATCGCCTGCGAGATCCACCCGCTGAACAACCTGCGCGTGCTGCGTTTCCTGGTGCACGACCTGAAGCTCGCCGACGAGGACAAGAACCGCTGGGCGCGGCACTGGATCGAGACCGGGCTGGAAACGGTCGAGCGCCAGCTGGCCGCGCGCCCGGCGGTTTTCTGCCATGGCGAGACGCCGACGCTGGCCGACTGCGTGCTGGTGCCGCAGATCCTCAACGCGCGCCGCTTCGACTGCCGGCTCGACCACGTGCCTCAGGTGATGCGTGTGTTCGAGACCTGCATGCGGCTGCCGGCCTTCGCCGACACCCATCCCGAGCGCTGCCCGGACGCCGAGCCGTGAGCGCCGAGGCCCCCGAACTGCTGCGCCCGTCGTGGCCGGCGCCGGCTGGCGTCGGTGCGGCGTTCAGCACCCGCCGCGGCGGCGTCAGCGCTGCGCCCTACGACAGCTTCAACCTGCGTCCGCCGGGCCTGCGCGGCGACGCGCTCGATGCGCCCGAGGCGGTGTTCGAGAACCAGCGGCGTTTCGCCGCCGCGCTCGGTGCGCGCCCGGTCTACCTCGATCAGGTGCACGGCGCCGAGGTCGTGCGCCTGCGCGGCGACGAACCCGAACACGTCTTCGCGCGTGCCGACGCCAGCGTCAGCACCGCCGTTGGCGTCGCCTGCACCGTGCTCGTCGCCGACTGCCTGCCGGTGCTGCTGTGCACGGCCGACGGCCGCGGCGTCGGCGCCGCCCACGCCGGCTGGCGCGGCCTGGCCGGCGGTGTCGTCGAGGCCTGCGCGACGGCGCTGTGCGAAGCCACCGGTGCCGCCCCGGGCGAACTGCTCGCCTGGCTCGGGCCCTGCATCGGCCCGCGTTCTTTCGAGGTCGGCCAGGACGTCGTCGAAGCCTTCGGTGGCGACCCGGCGGCCGAGCCGGATGCCGACGCGCCGGCACTGTTCAGGCCGCGGCTGCGCGCCGACGGCCAGCGCCGCTGGCTCGCCGACCTGACGGCGCTGGCGCGCGCGCGCCTGGCGGCCTTCGGTGTCGTGCAGGTCAGCGGCGGCTCGTGGTGCACCGTCGAGGACGGCTCACGGTTCTTTTCGTTCCGGCGCGACCGCATCACCGGCCGCATGGCCGCTGCCGTCTGGCGCCGCGGCTGAGCCCGCCGCCTCGGCGGCGCGGCGTGCGCGCCGGCGCATCGGCGCGCCCATGATGTAAAGCACGATGGCGAGCGGCAGCACGCCGTACATCGTGAAGGTGACGAGTGCGCCGAGCACGCTGCCTTGCGGCGAGATCGCTTCGGCCAGCGCCATCATCAGCACGACGTATATCCAGGCAATGGCGACGATGTACATCTGGGTTAGGGTGTGTCCGGGCGCCAGTATCGGCGCTGGCGTCAAGGCGAGGTAAGCCACCGCGCCTACAACCGTGCCGAGTCGCGGGGTCACGGTTTGCCGGGCCACCGCAGCCAGAGGAGACAACATGACGAGCAAGCACAGCTTGCCGGCGGCCGGCGGCGAACAAGCCGCGGCCTTCGGCGCCGCCGTGGGCGACATGCTGAAGTCGATGGTCGGCCTGCGCGTGCCGCAGGAGACGCTGACCACGCTGCAGGGCGAATACCTGACGGCGGCCTCCGACATCTGGAACGAGGCGCTGCAGCGCGCGTCGGCCGAGGCGGCTGCCGGGCCGCCGCTGGCCGACCGGCGCTTCGGCGCCGAGGAGTGGGCCAAGAACCCGGCCGCCGCCTACACCGCGCAGATGTACCTGCTGAACGCGCGCATGCTGCAGCGGCTGGCCGAAGCGGTGCAGGGCGAGGACAAGGCGCGGGCGCGCGTGCGTTTCGCGGTCCAGCAGTGGGTCGAGGCGGCGAGCCCGAGCAACTTCCTCGCCTTCAACCCCGAGGCGCTGCGCAAGGCGCTCGAAACCCAGGGTCAGAGCATCGCCGCCGGCGTACGCCACCTCGTCGAGGACCTGTCCAAGGGCCACGTCTCGCAGACCGACGAGACGCTGTTCGAGGTCGGCCGCAACGTCGCGACGACCGCCGGCAGCGTCGTCTTCGAGAACGACCTGTTCCAGCTGATCGAGTACCGGCCGCTGACGCCCAAGGTGCACGAACGCCCGATGCTGTTCGTGCCGCCGTGCATCAACAAGTTCTACATCCTCGACCTGCAGCCCGAGAACTCGGTCATCCGCTACACCGTCGAGCAGGGCCACCGCACCTTCGTGATGAGCTGGCGCAACCCCGACGCCTCGATGCGCCAGCTCGGCTGGGACGACTACATCGAGCGCGGCCCGATCGCCGCGATCCGCACGGTGCAGGCGATCACAGGCAGCGAGCGCATCAACACGCTGGGCTTCTGCGTCGGCGGCACCATTCTGGCGACGGCGCTGGCGGTGCTGGCGGCGCGCGGCGACGAGCCGGCGCAATCGATGACGCTGCTGACGACGCTGCTGGACTTCAGCGACACCGGCGTGCTCGACCTCTTCGTCGACGAAGCCGGCGTGCAGTGGCGCGAGATGACGATAGGCGCCGAGGCGCCCTCGGGCCCCGGCCTGCTGAAGGGCCAGGAGCTGGCGACGACCTTCAGCTTCCTGCGCCCGAACGACCTGGTCTGGAACTACGTCGTCGGCAACTACCTGAAGGGTGAGACGCCGCCGGCCTTCGACCTGCTGTACTGGAACAGCGACTCAACCAACCTGCCAGGGCCGATGTACTGCTGGTATCTGCGCCACATGTACCTGCTCAACGAGCTGAAGCAGCCGGGCGCGCTGACGGTCTGCGGCGAGAAGGTCGACCTGGGCCGCATCCGTGCGCCGGTCTTCGTCTACGGCTCGCGCGAGGACCACATCGTGCCCTGGGCCGGCGCCTACGCGTCGATCCCGCTGCTGAAGAGCCCGCGCACCTTCGTGCTCGGCGCCTCGGGCCACATCGCCGGCGTCATCAACCCGCCGGCCAAGGGCAAACGCTGCCACTGGACCAACACCGCAGCGCCGGCCGATGCCGACGCGTGGCTGGCCGGCGCCACCGAACACGCCGGCAGCTGGTGGCCGGTGTGGACCGATTGGCTCAAAGCCCATGGCGGCAAGCTCGTCGCCGCGCCGAAGACGCCGGGAAGCCGCCAGTACAAAGCGATCGAGCCGGCACCCGGCCGTTACGTCAAGGCCAAGGCCTGAAACCACGAACTGCCCGTCAGCAGGAGACAAAAAAGCATGAGTACCGACATCGTCATCGTCGCCGCCGCCCGTACCGCGGTCGGCAAGTTCGGCGGCGCGCTCGCCAAGACGCCGGCCGCGGACCTGGGCGCCGCCGTCATCCGCGCGCTGCTGCAGCGCAGCGGGCTGGAGGGCGGGCAGGTCAGCGAGGTCATCCTCGGCCAGGTGCTGCAGGCCGGCTGCGGCCAGAACCCGGCGCGCCAGGCGGTGATCAAGGCCGGGCTGCCGAACGTGGTGCCGGCCTTCGCGATCAACAAGGTCTGCGGCTCGGGCCTGAAGGCGGTGATGCTGGGCGTGCAGGCGCTGCGCGACGGCGACGCCGAGATCGTCATTGCCGGCGGGCAGGAGAACATGAGCCTGTCGCCGCATGTGCTCAACGGCTCGCGCGACGGCCAGCGCATGGGCGACTGGAAGCTGGTCGACTCGATGGTCGTCGACGGCCTGTGGGACGCCTACAACCAGTACCACATGGGCATCACGGCCGAGAACGTGGCACGCCACTACGGCATCACGCGCGAAGCGCAGGACGCGCTGGCGCTGGCTTCGCAGCAAAAGGCCGCCGCGGCGCAGGACGCCGGGCGCTTCAAGGACGAGATCGTGCCGATCCTGCTGCCGCAGAAGAAGGGCGATCCGCTGGTCTTCGACGCCGACGAGTACATCAACCGCAAGACCAGCGCCGAGGCGCTGGCCGGCCTGCGCCCGGCCTTCGACAAAGCCGGCTCGGTGACCGCCGGCAACGCCTCGGGGCTGAACGACGGTGCCGCCGCGGTGCTGCTGATGAGCGCGGCGCGTGCCGAGCAGCTGAAGCTCGAGCCGCTGGCGCGCATCGCCAGTTATGCCTCGGCCGGGCTGGACCCGGCGACGATGGGCATGGGCCCGGTGCCGGCTTCGCGCAAGGCGCTGGAGCGCGCCGGCTGGAAGGCGGCCGAGCTCGACTTGCTCGAGATCAACGAGGCCTTCGCTGCCCAGGCCTGCGCGGTGCACCAGCAGATGGGCTGGGACACCGACAAGGTCAACGTCAACGGCGGCGCGATCGCGATCGGACACCCGATCGGCGCTTCGGGCTGCCGCATCCTGGTCACGCTGCTGCACGAGATGCGGCGCCGCAACGCCCGGCGCGGCATCGCCTCGCTGTGCATCGGCGGCGGCATGGGCGTCGCGCTGACCGTCGAACGCTAGACCACCGGTCGCCGCGGCTCCTGCGTATGGGGGACGACGTAGTGTCGTTGCCGATGGTGCGCAGGCTGCGCTGCGTCCACGATGGAGTCGGTCACACCAAGGAGACAGCAGATGGCACAGAAAGTTGCTTACGTCACGGGTGGCATGGGCGGCATCGGCACGGCGATCTGCCAGCGGCTGGTGCGTGAAGGTTTCAAGGTCATCGCCGGCTGCGGGCCGAACCGCGACTTCCGGCGCTGGATAGACGAGCAGAAGGAGCAGGGCTACGAGTTCCACTACTCGGTCGGCAACGTCGCCGACTGGGACTCGACGGTGGAGGCTTTCAGCAAGGCCCGCAGAGAACACGGGGCCATCGACGTGCTGGTCAACAACGCCGGCATCACGCGCGACCGCATGTTCCTGAAGATGACGCCGGACGACTGGCACGCCGTCATCGACACCAACCTGAACAGCATGTTCAACGTCACCAAGCAGGTGGTGCCGGACATGGTCGAGCGCGGCTGGGGCCGCATCATCCAGATCAGCTCGGTCAACGGCGAGAAGGGCCAGGCCGGCCAGACCAACTACTCGGCGGCCAAGGCCGGCATGCACGGCTTCACGATGGCGCTGGCGCAGGAGATGGCGGCCAAGGGCGTGACGGTCAACACCGTCAGCCCGGGCTACATCGGGACCGAGATGGTGCGTGCGATCAAGCCCGACGTGCTGGAGAAGATCGTCGCGACGATTCCCGTCAGGCGCCTGGGCACGCCCGAGGAGATCGGCTCGGTCGTGGCCTGGCTGGCGGGGCCGGATTCCGGGTTCACGACCGGGGCGGATTTCTCCTGCAACGGCGGTCTCCACATGGGCTGAGCGGCGCAGCCGCTCTCCCCGGACGGCGCGGCCAGGCCGCTCCGTCCGGGGAGGCATTTCCGTGGGCTCCCCGAGCACCCTCCGAGAAGGGGCTCCCGTTTGTTCGATGGCTTCCCCGGGCCCCCCTCCGGGAGGGGGCTCCAGTCAGGTCGTGGATATTCAGGGCGGTCGTCAGACCGCCGCGTAGCGGCCGGGGCGGTGGTTGACGGCGAGCGAGAAGTTCAGCGCGACGGCGCCGATCACCGACAGCAGCAGCTGCCACCAGCCGACCCAGGGGATCGCGGCGAGCAGGATGGTCACGTCCAGCGCCATCTGGATCTTGCCGGCGCGCCAGCCGCGTTTTTCCTGCAGCCACAGCACCAGCACGTTGATACCGCCCAGGCTGGCCTTGTGGCGGAACAGGATCAGGAAGCCGGCGCCCATCAGCAGCCCGCCACCGACCGCGGCGAACAGCGGCTCGACCGACTGCAGCACCACCCAGTGCGGCAGCACTTCCGACAGCACCGACAGCAGCGCGACGGCACAGAAGGTCTTGATCGTGAAGCGTGCCCCCATGCGCTTCCAGGCCAGCCAGTAGAAGGGCAGGTTGAGCACGAAGAAGGCTGCGCCGAAGGGCACGTGGGTCGCGTAGTGCAGCACGAAGGCCATGCCGGCGGTGCCGCCGGTCAGCATGCCGGCGTGGCGGAACATCACCAGCGCCAGCGCGACGAAGAGCGCGCCGGTCACGACCCCCTGAACGTCCTCGAAGACGGTGTGCTGCTGCAGCGGCAGCGCCGTTGCCGTCGTGTTCATTCGCTGATCCCGCTCATGAAGTACTTGATGAGGCCCTTGGCGGCAAAACCGACGAGGCCGAAACCCAGCGCCAGGAACAGCACGAAGGCGCCGAACTTGCCGGCCTTGGACTCGCGTGCGAGCTGGAAGATGATGAAGACCATGTACAGCATGAAGGCGCTGACCCCGAAGGTCAGGCCGAACTGCGCGATCTGGTCTTCCGTGAAACCGAACATTCAGGGACGCTCCGACAAACCGCTGGTATCCACCAGGTCACGATAGGCGTGCCAGCTCGCATGCGCGAGCCAGGGGACGACGACGACGAGGCCCAGCAGCGCGAGAGCCATGCCGAGCAGCGTCAACACGAGGATCAGCGCGGCCCACAGCGCCAGCGGCAGCGGGTCTTCCATCACGCTGCGCCAGCTGGTCAGCACTGCCGCCAGCACGCCGACCTCGCGGTCCAGCAGCAGCGGCACCGCGACCACGGTCGACGCGAACAGCGGCGCCGCCAGCACGCCGCCGAGCAGCAGCCAGCTCTCGAACAGCCACGAGTCCGGCGCCAGCACGACCGACTGCACGAAGTCCATCGGCCCGGCGATCGGATGCGGCGCGAAACCGGCGATCAGCGAGCCCGAGGTCAGCACCCAGCCGGTGCCGGCGAAGGCCAGCAGCACGCCGAACAGCACCAACCGGCCGTCGCGTGGCCTCCACACCGCCAGCGACTCGGCGACGCTCAGGCGCCGGCCGCGCTGCAACTCTCGGCTGACCGCGTACAGCCCGGTCGCGACGATGGGCGCCACGAGCAGGAAACCGCTGAAGGCGCCGGCGATGAGCCAGAAGCGCTGCTCGACCAGCGCCAGCAGCAGCGCGCCGAAAGCGGCCGTGGCCAGCCCGTGAACGAGCCCGGGGGCCGGATTGCGCATCAGGTCGGCCCAGCCGCGGGCCAGCCAGCCCAGCGGCCGCAGCAGCGGGATGTGCCGCACGCCGAAACGGCGCGATTCCTCGAGAGCGGTGGAGTGGCGCATGGCGGAGGGGAGTGGGGTGGCGATGCTCCCCGGTATAGCGGTCTCCCTTGACCCCAGACAAGCGGGGAATTGCCGTCGGCCGATTCACCGGTCGTCCCCTGGCGCCGCCGGCGCGCCGGCGAGCACCTGCGCCGCCGCGGCCAGCGTCGCGGCGCCACCGTCGGCCAGCGTGAGCTGCTGCGCCTGGCCGAAGCGCTGGTAGTGGCGCGCCGTCGAGCGCGCGTAGATCGGGTCGTAGTGCTCGGCCAGCAGCTCCCGCACCAGTGTCGGGAAGTCGCCGCCGCGCGCCAGCTGCTGCCAGCGCTCGACGGTGGCGGCGCCGCGCAGTTCGCGCAGCCGCGCCAGCAGCGCACACAGCGCCTCGGCGTCGGCGACCAGGTGCGCGTAGTCCTCGATCAGCAGCGCCACGCGCGCGTCCAGCGGCATCTCCACCGCCAGGCAGGGGGCGTCACGCAGGCGATCGACCAGGTGTTCGGGCACACGCAGCCGGCCGATGGTGCGGCTTTCGCCTTCGACGAAGACCGGGCGCGTGGCGTCGAAACCGCGCAGCACCTGCCAGAGCCGGGTCTCGAAACCTTTTTGCGAAGGCTGCGGCATGCCCGGCACCGGCCCCAGCACCGAGCCGCGGTGGCAGGCCAGGCCTTCGAGGTCCAGCACCTGGGCTCCGGCGGCCGCGAGTGCGCCCAGCAGCCGGCTCTTGCCGCTGCCGGTGGCACCGCAGACCACGTGCAGGTCCAGCGCGTCGGGCAGGGTTTCCAGCTCGGCGACGACGGCACGCCGGAACTCGCGGTAGCCGCCGTCGAGCACCTGCACCGAGAAGCCGATCTGGTCCAGCACCAGCGACAGCGCGCCCGAGCGGTGGCCACCACGCCAGCAGTAGATCAGCGGGCGCCAGTCGCGCTCCAGCGTCAGCAGCTCGCGCTCGACATGGCTCGCGATGTTGCGTGCGACCAGGATCGCGCCGCGTTTGCGGGCCGCGAACGGCGAGACCTGCTTGTACTCGGTGCCGATGCTGGCGCGTTCGGCGTCGTTCAGCGAGGGCCAGTTGACGGCTCCGGGCAGGCGGTCCTCGGCGAACTCGCTTTCGCTGCGTGCGTCGATGACGGCGCTGAACTCGCCCAGGCGGGCGATGGCGTCGGCGGCGCTGATGCGGCGCAGGCTCATCGGCGCATCCCGGGGCCTGCGGCCGGCCCAGCCGCCCGGTACGAGTCCCGGGCGCTCATTTCGGAGCCGCGACGGCGTCGAGCAGTTCGCTCTCGACCTGCAACTGCGCGCGCGGCTGCTGCAGCGCCGGGCCGTCGACGAGGAAGGTGTCCTCGACACGCTCGCCCAGCGTCGTGACCTTGGCCAGCTGCAGGTTGATGCGGTGGCGCGCGAGCACGCGGGCGATCGCGTACAGCAGGCCCGAGCGGTCGCTGGCGGTCACCGTCAGCAGCCAGCGCTGGGCGCGTTCGTCGGGCGCCAGCGTCACGCGCGGCACCACCGGGAACGAGCGCACCCGGCGCGAAACCCGGCCCTGGCTGGGCTGCGGCAGCGGCCCCGACGAGGCCAGCGCCGCCGCCGCCTGGTTCTCGACCAGCGCGATCAGGTCGCGGTAGGCCGCCGGGCTGGTGTCGGCAAGCCGGGTGCTGATGACCTGGAAGGTGTCCAGGGCGTAGCCGGCACGCGTGGTGTGGATCTTGGCGTCCAGGATGCTGAAGCCGGCGCCGTCGAAGTAGCCGCAGATGCGTGCGAACAGGTCGGGCCGGTCGGGCGAATAGACCAGCACCTGCAGCCCGTCGCCGACCGAGGACGGCCGCGCCCGCACCACCGGCACCGCGCTCTCGATGTGGCGCCATAGCGAACGTGCGTGCCAGGCGATGTCGGCGGCTTCGTGGCGCGCGAAGTAGCTGACTTCCAGCGTCTTCCACAGCGGCAGCTCGGTGCCGGGCAGGGCGGTGTGCAGCGCCAGGATCTGGCGCGCGTCGTGTTTGCGCGCCTCGATCTCGGCGTCGACGTTGGGGTGCGAACCGCCGAGCGCACGCAGCGTCAGCCGGAACAGGTCTTCCAGCAGCTTGCCCTTCCAGGCGTTCCAGACGCGTGGGCTGGTGCCGCGGATGTCGGCCACCGTCAGCAGGTACAGGCCGATCAGCCGGCGCTCGTCGCCGACCAGGCGCGCGAAATCGGCGATGACCTCGGTGTCCGACAGGTCCTCCTTCTGCGCGATGCGGCTCATCGTCAGGTGATGCCGCACCAGGAACTCGACCAACTGGCTGTCGGCACGCGCCAGGCCGTGGTCGCGGCAGAAACGCCGCACCTCGGCGGCGCCGAGTTCGGAGTGGTCGCCGCCGCGGCCCTTGGCGACGTCGTGGAACAGCGCCGCGATGTAGAGCAGCTCGGGGTGGTCCCACTGCGCCGCGAGCTGGCTGCAGAAGGTGTACTCGTGCGCATGCTCGGGGATGAAGAAGCGGCGCACGTTGCGCAGCACCATCAGGATGTGCTGGTCCACGGTGTAGACGTGGAACAGGTCGTGCTGCATGCGCCCGACGATGCGTCGGAAGACCCAGAGGTAGCGCCCCAGCACCGAGGTCGAGTTCAGCAGCCGGAAGGCGTGCGTCAGGCCGGTGGGCTGGCGCAGGATCTCCATGAACAGCGTCCGGTTCTTCGGATCGCGGCGGAACTTGCCGTCCATCACGCTGCGCGAGTTGTAGAGCGCACGCAGCGTGCGCGACGACAAGCCCTGGATGCCGGTTTCCTGCGCGAAGACGAGGAAGGTCTCGAGGATGGCGTCGGGGTGCTGCAGGTAGAGGTCGTCGCTGGCGACCTCGAGCATGCCGGCGCGGTCGAGGAAACGCTCGCTGATCGGGCGCGCCGGCGCGGCCTCCGACCCGTTGACGCGCTCCTCGATGTTCATCATCAGGATCTGGTTCAACTGCGCCACCGCCTTGGCCGCCCAGTAGTAGCGGTGCATCAGCACCTCGGAGCTGCGCTGGCCCTTGGTCGGGTGGTAGCCGAAGCTCTCGGCGACGGCGGTCTGCAGGTCGAAGACGAGGCGGTCCTCGCGCCGTCCGGCGACCACGTGCAGCCGGGCGCGGATCAGCTTCAAGGTGCCTTCGTGGCGCGCCAGCTGGCCGGCTTCGAACGGCGTCACCAGCCCCTTGGCGGCGAGCTCGCTCCAGGTGCGGCCCAGGCCGGCGGCGCGTGCCACCCAGATGACGACCTGCAGGTCGCGCAGGCCACCCGGGCTTTCCTTGCAGTTGGGCTCGAGCGAATACGGCGTGCCCTCGTACTTGACGTGGCGCTGCTGCATCTCCAGCGTCTTGGCGCGCAGGAAGGCGGCCGGGTCGACCGCCTGCATCGTCGTGTCGCGGAAGGTGGCGTAGAGCTTGCGCGCGCCGCAGATCAGCCGCGACTCGAGCAGCGCCGTCTGCACCGTGATGTCGCGCGCCGCCTCCAGCTGGCATTCGTCGAGCGTGCGCACCGACGAGCCGATCTCCAGACCGATGTCCCAGCAGGCGGTGATGAAGCCCTCGACCGAGGCGCGCAGCGCGTCGCCGCCGTCGACGTCGGCCGGCAGCAGCACCAGCACGTCGACGTCGGAGTAGGGGAAGAGTTCACCGCGGCCGTAGCCGCCGACGGCCACCAGCGCCGCCCCCGGCGGCATGCCGGCATGTGTCCACAGGTCGGCCAGCGTCGCGTCGACGTGGCGCGCCAGCGCCCTGAGCATCTGCTTGGCCAGCGTCGTGGTCGACCGCGCCGAGCGGAAATGGCCGACGATCGCGGCCTTGCCGTCGCGGAAACGCGAGCGCAGCGCCGCGACGCTGCCCGGTGCCCGGTGGGCGGCCTCCAGCAGCGCCGACATGGCTCAGGAAGCGGCGACGGCGGCGCTGCCGACGAAGGCCGGCGGCGGCGGGCTGCCGGCCGACAGCGTCAGCACCTCGTAGCCGGTGTCGGTGACGAGCACCGTGTGCTCCCACTGCGCCGACAGCGAGCGGTCGCGCGTGACGATGGTCCAGCCGTCGTAGGGGCGGTTGCCCTTGCGGTCTTCCTTGATCTCGCGCCGGCCGGCGTTGATCATCGGCTCGATCGTGAAGATCATGCCCGGCACCAGCTCCTCGAGCGTGCCCGGGCGGCCGTAGTGCAGCACCTGCGGTTCCTCGTGGAAGCGGCGGCCGACGCCATGGCCGCAGAACTCGCGCACGATCGAGAAGCCGGCGTTCTCGGCGAAGGTCTGGATCGCGTGGCCGATGTCGCCCAGGCGCGCGCCCGGGCGCACCTTGACGATGCCCTTCCACATCGCTTCATAGGTGATCTGGCACAGCCGGCGCGCGGCGATCGAGCCTTCGCCGACGACGAACATGCGGCTGTTGTCGCCGTGGAAGCCGTCCTTGATGATCGTGACGTCGATGTTCAGGATGTCGCCGTTCTTCAGCGGGCGCTCGTCCGGGATGCCGTGGCAGACGACGTCGTTGAGCGAGGTGCACAGCGAAGCCGGGTAGGGCGGGTAGCCCGGCGGCTGGTAGTTCAGCGTCGCCGGAACGCCCCCCTGGACTTCGACCATGTGCTCGTGCGCCAGGCGGTCGATCTCTTTGGTCGTGACGCCCGCACGCACGTACGGGGTCAGCATGTCCAGCACTTCCGACGCCAGGCGGCACGCGAGGCGCATCGCCTCGATCTCCTCGGCGTTCTTGATCGCAATCGTCATCCCGGGATTATCCCATCGGGCCCCGTAAAATCCCGGCGCATGGCTTCTTCCGCCCCGCAACTACTGCACTACGAGGGCGGCAACGCGCTCTCCCCCTTCCGCACCCGCTCGCTGCTCGCGCGGCTGCAGTCGGCCTGTCCCCGCGTCGCCGCCGTCGCCGCCCGCCACGTGCACTGGGCGGCCTTCGACGCCGCGCCCGACGCCGCCACGCGTGAGCGCCTGGCGGCGCTGCTCGAGGTCGGCGATCCGTATGCCGGCCCGGGCGACGGTGAACTCTTCGTCGTCATGCCGCGCCTGGGCACCGTCAGCCCGTGGGCGAGCAAGGCCACCGACATCGCGCACAACTGCGGCCTGAAGCTGCACCGCGTCGAGCGTGTCACCGAGTACCGGCTGACGTTGAAGACGGGGCTGTTCGGCGGCGCCAAGGCGCTGGCCGCCGACGAGCGCGCCGCGCTCGCCGCCGTGCTGCACGACCGCATGACCGAGAGCGTGGCCTTCGAACGCGGCTCGGCAGCCCACCTGTTCGACGCCCAGGCGGCCGAGCCGCTGGCCCACGTCGACGTGCTGGGCCACGGCCGCGAGGCGCTGGTGCAGGCCAACGTCGAGTTCGGCCTGGCGCTGTCGGGCGACGAGATCGACTACCTCGTCGAGGCCTTCGGCAAGCTCGGCCGCAACCCCAGCGACGTCGAGCTGATGATGTTCGCGCAGGCCAACAGCGAGCACTGCCGGCACAAGATCTTCAACGCCGAGTTCACGATCGACGGCCAGAAGCAGCCGCTGTCGATGTTCGGCATGATCCGCCACACCGAGAAGACCTCGCCCCAGCACAGCATCGTCGCCTACAGCGACAACGCCGCAGTGATGGAAGGCGGCCCGCTCGAGCGCTGGCTGCCGCAGGGCTGGACCGACGCGCCGATCTACGGCGCGCGCGCCGAGACCGCGCACGTGCTGATGAAGGTCGAGACGCACAACCACCCGACGGCGATCTCGCCCTTCCCGGGTGCGGCCACCGGTGCCGGCGGCGAGATCCGCGACGAAGGCGCGACCGGCCGCGGCGCCAAGCCCAAGGCGGGCCTGACCGGCTTCTCGGTCGGCAACCTGCACCTGCCGGGAACGAACGAGCCCTGGGAGCGCGACGACATCGGCCGCCCCGGCCACATCGCCAGCGCCCTGCAGATCATGACCGAGGGCCCGCTCGGCGGCGCAGCCTTCAACAACGAGTTCGGCCGGCCCAACCTGGGCGGCTACTTCCGTGTCTACGAGCAGACGGTCGCCGGCGTGCGCCGCGGCTACCACAAGCCGATCATGATCGCCGGCGGCATCGGCTCGATCAGCGACAGCCAGACGCACAAGCTGCCTTTCGGCGCCGGCACGCTGCTGGTGCAGCTGGGCGGCCCGGGCATGCGCATCGGCATGGGCGGCGGCGCCGCCAGCTCGATGGCCGCCGGCACCAATGCCGCGGCCCTGGACTTCGACTCGGTACAGCGCGGCAACCCCGAGATCCAGCGCCGCGCGCAGGAGGTCATCAACCACTGCTGGGCATTGGGAGAGGCCAACCCCGTCGTCGCGATCCACGACGTCGGCGCCGGCGGCATCAGCAACGCCTTCCCGGAGCTGGTCGATGGCGCCGGGCAGGGCGCCCGTTTCGACCTGCGCAAGGTGCCGCTGGAAGAGACCGGCCTGGCACCGAAGGAAATCTGGTGCAACGAGAGCCAGGAGCGCTACGTGCTGGCGATCGCGCCCGAAGGCCTGGCGGCCTTCGAGGCGATGTGCGCGCGCGAGCGCTGCCCCTACGCCGTTGTCGGCGTCGCCACCTCCGACCGTGAGCTCGTCGTCGAGGACGGCGAGCAAGCCGTGATCGACATGCCGATGGACGTGCTGCTGGGCAAGCCGCCCAAGATGCACCGCGACGTCGCCCGCATCGAACGCACCGAGGCGCCCCTGGACCTGACCGGCGTGAAGCTGGAGCAGGTGGCACTCGACGTGCTGCGCCACCCGACGGTGGCGAGCAAACGTTTCCTGATCACGATCGGCGACCGCACGGTCGGCGGACTGAACCACCGCGACCCGATGGTCGGCCCCTGGCAGGTGCCGGTGGCCGACTGCGCGGTGACGCTGGCCGACTACGCCGGTTTCCGCGGCGAGGCTTTTGCCATGGGCGAACGCACCCCGCTGGCCTCGCTGAACGCGCCGGCCTCGGGCCGCATGGCGGTGGCCGAAGCCATCCTGAACCTGCTGGCCGCTCCGATCGAGCTGCCGCGTGTCAAGCTCAGCGCCAACTGGATGGCCGCCTGCGGCGAGCCGGGCGAAGACGCGGCGCTGTACGACACCGTCAAGGCCGTCGGCCTGGAGCTGTGCCCGGCGCTGGGCGTCGGCATCCCGGTCGGCAAGGACTCCTTGTCGATGAAGACGCGCTGGAGCGAAGGCGGCGAAACGCGCCAGGTCACTGCGCCGGTGTCGCTGATCGCCACCGCCTTTGCCACGCTGGCCGACGTGCGCGGCACGCTGACGCCGCAGTTGCAGCCCGGCGACACGGCGCTGCTGCTGGTCGACCTGGGCGCCGGCCGCAACCGCATGGGCGGCTCGATGCTGGCCCAGGTGCTGGGCGGCTTCGGCGACGAGGTGCCGGACCTGGACGACCCGCAGCGCCTGAAGGCGCTGGTCGCCGCCGTCAACGAACTGCGCGCCGCCGGCACGCTGCTGGCCTACCACGACCGCAGCGACGGCGGCCTCTGGGCGACGGTCTGCGAGATGGCCTTCGCCGGCCACGTCGGCGTCAGCCTGAACGTCGACATTCTCGTCACCGAAGGCGACGGCATCGCCGACAGCCGCGCCGACTTCGGCGACTCGAAGAACTGGGCGACCCAGGTCGCCGAGCGCCGCAAGGAGCTGACGCTCAAGGCCTTGTTCACCGAGGAACTGGGCGTGGTGCTGCAGGTGCCGCGCGCGCAGCGCGACGCCGCGATCGCGGTGCTGCGCACGCACGGGCTGTCGGCGCACACCCACGTCGTCGGCAAGACCAACGAACGCGGCGCGGTCGAGGTCTGGCGCGACACCCAGCTGCAGTTCGGCGCCCCGCTGCGCGAGCTGCACCAGCAGTGGGACGAAGTCAGCTGGCGCATCGCGCGCGAACGCGACAACCCCGAGAGTGCCGACGGCGAACATGCCGCCGCCGGCCTTGCCGACGACCCGGGCCTGCATCTGCACCTGAGCTTCGACCCGGCCGAGGACGTGGCCGCGCCCTACGTGCATGTCGCGCGGCCCAAGGTCGCGATCCTGCGCGAGCAGGGCGTCAACTCGCATGTCGAGATGAGCTACGCGATGCACCAGGCGGGCTTCGACACCTACGACGTGCACATGAGCGACCTGCAGGCCGGGCGCGCGCGCCTGGACGCCTTCCAGGCCTTCGTCGCCTGCGGCGGTTTCAGCTACGGCGACACGCTGGGCGCCGGCGAAGGCTGGGCGCGTTCGATCCGCTTCAACCCGGTGCTGGAGCAGCAGTTCGCCGCCTTCTTCGCCCGGCCCGACACGATCGCCCTGGGCGTCTGCAACGGCTGCCAGATGCTGGCGGCGCTGTCGCCGATGATCCCGGGCGCCGAGCACTGGCCGACCTTCACGCGCAACAGGAGCGAGCAGTTCGAGGCCCGGCTGTCGCTGGTCGAGGTGCTGGCCAGCCCCAGCGTGTTCTTCGAGGGCATGGCTGGCAGCCGCATCCCGATCGCGGTTGCGCACGGCGAAGGTTTTGCCGACTTCTCGCAGCGTGGCGACGCGGCCCAGGTGCTGCGCGCGATGCGTTTCGTCGACCACCACGGCCGGCCGACCGAAGCCTACCCGGCGAACCCGAACGGCAGCCCCGACGGGCTCACCTCGGTGACCACCGCCGACGGCCGCTTCACCGCGCTGATGCCGCACCCGGAGCGGGTGTTCCGCAACATCCAGATGAGCTGGACTTCGGGCGACAAGAGCGCCTTCAGCCCCTGGATGCGCATGTTCCGCAACGCGCGTCGTTCGCTGGGCTGACGCCCCCCGGGCCCGGCCGCCGCGCCGGGCCCGACCACGCTTCTGCACTGCACGCCACCGCCGGCTCGCGCCGGCCCTAGTCCGGAGTTTCTGCCCATGCGCCATTGATGCCGCCGTCCCCGTGACGGCCTTCGTCCCTCCTACCGCTCGGAGGACCTGGGGCATCGAGACGCATGCAATGACACAAACTCTGCTGACGCTGGACGGCGTCGCTTTCTCCCTTGCCGACGGCCGGCCGCTGTTCGCCGGCCTCAGCGAAACCTTCGACCGCCGCCGCACCGGCCTGGTCGGCCGCAACGGCATCGGCAAGACCGTGCTCGGCCGGCTGCTGGCCGGCGAGCTGGCGCCTTCGGCCGGCCGCGTGCTGCGCCAGGGGCGGGTGTACCGCCTGGCGCAGCAGCTCGCGCCCGAGGGCACGACGCTGGCGCAGCTGGCCGGCGTGCACGAGGCTTTGCAGGCGCTGGACCGCATCGAAGCCGGCGCCGGCGGCGAACACGATTTCGAGATCCTGGCCGAGCGCTGGGACCTGCGCGCGCGGCTGCAGGCCGAGCTGCAGCGTGCCGGGCTGCCGCCGCTGGCGCCCGAGACGCCGGCGGCGCGGCTGAGCGGCGGCCAGGCGATGCGGGTCGCACTCGCCGGCGCCTGGCTGGCCGACGCCGACTTTCTGATCCTGGACGAACCCAGCAACCACCTCGACCGCGCCGGGCGCCAGGCCTTGCTGGCGCAGCTGGCCCGCTGGCAGGGCGGGCTGCTCGTCATCAGCCATGACCGCGAGCTGCTGGAGACGATGCAGGCCATCGTCGAACTCTCCCCGCTGGGCCTGCGGCGCTATGGCGGCGGCTGGAGTTTCCATGCCGAACAGCAGGCGCAGCAGCGCTGCGACGCCGCCGACGAGCTGGCGCGGCGCCAGCTGGAGCGCCGGCGCGAAACCGCGGCGCTGCAGCGCGAACACGAGCGCCAGCAGCAGCGCCAGGCACGCGGCCGGCGCGAGCGCGCCGACGGCAGCCAGCCCAAGCTCGTGCTCGACGCGCGCCAGGAGCGCAGCGAAGCCACCACCGGGCGCCTGCAGCGCCGCCACGACACACGCCGGGCCGAACTCGAGGCCCAGGTGCGCGCCGCTGCCGCGCGTGTGGTCGAGGACACGGCCATCGTCGTGCCGCCGCTGCCGCCGGCGGTGCTGCCGAACGAGGTGCTGGTGTTCGACGGCGAGCTGCCCTTCGTTGCCCCGCCGCTGGCGCGGCTGTCGCTCGTGCTGCAGGGCGCGACCCGGCTGGCGGTGACGGGCCCCAACGGCTGCGGCAAGTCGACGCTGCTGCGTGTGCTCGCCGGGCGCCTGGCGCCGGCCGCCGGGCGCTGCGAACGCCGCGTCGCATGCGCCTGGCTGGACCAGCGCCTGGCCGACCTGGAGCCGTCGCAACCGGCGATCGAGTGGCTGCGCGCCGCCTGCCGCCAGCGACCCGAAGCCGAGCTGCACACCCGGCTGGCCCAGCTCGGCCTGGCTGCGGCGACGCTCGGCAGCGTCTGCGGCGCGCTCAGCGGTGGCGAACGGCTGAAGCTCGCGCTGGCCCGCGCGCTGCTGGCCGACGAGCCGGCGCGCCTGCTGCTGCTGGACGAACCCGGCAACCACCTCGACCTGGCGACACTGCAGGCGCTGGAGGCGATGCTGCGCGGCTGGCGCGGCGCGCTCGTCGTCGTCTCGCACGACGAGGCGTTTCTCGCTGCGCTCGCGTTGCACGAGCGGCTGGAGGCGACGCCGCAGGGCTGGTGTCGGAGCTGAAAACAAAACCGGCGCCCGAAGGCGCCGGTTCAGGCTGCTGGCAGCGAGCTCAGGCCTTGGCGGGCATCTGCTCGATGCCGGCGATGGCCCAGCCGCGGCCGTCGTCGGCCAGCGGCTTGACCAGGTGCCAGACCTCGTCGATCTGCACCGGGGCGGCGCCGGCTTCCTCGCGCACCTGGCCGCGGTAGCGCACGCTGACGATCTGGCGGCCGTCGTCCTCGGCGACGTCGACGACGTCGGCATCGACGTGCAGCACGTCGGTTGTCTGCGCCGCGCCGGCACGTTCCTGGATGTCCATCTTCAGCTCGGCGAACATCTCCGGCGTCGTGAAGCGGCGCAGGTCGTCGAGGTCGGCGCTGTCGTTGGCCGCCTGCAGGCGCACGAAGATCGTCTTCGCGGTGCGTGCGAACGACTCGCTGTCGAAAGCTGCCGGCACGAAGGCCGGTGCCACGGCCGGACGCTGCGGCGCGATCGGCTCGACGCTGGCGGCCGGCGTGTAGGACGAGCCGGTGCTGGCCGGAGCCGGCGGCGGGGTCCAGTCGCTGTTGGCACTGCGCAGCGCGCCGACACCGGCAGCCGCCGGCACCGGCGTCGCCGGGCGCGGGCCGAAGCGGCGCAGCAGGAAGCGGATCGCGAAGAACGCGACCACGCCAATCAGCAGCAGCGTCAGGAAGTTGGCGAAACCGGCGCCCATGCCGAGGTGGCTCATCAGCGCGGCGATGCCCAGGCCGGCGGCGAGGCCGGCGATCGGGCCCAGCCACGAACGTTTGCCGGCCGCCGCGGCGGCGCCGGCGGCAGCGGGTGCACCCGCCTGATTGGGGGCCGCCTGCGCCGGCTTGGCCGGCGTCGGCGCCGGTGCGGTGCGTTCAGGCATGCTGCGCTGCATGCCGGAGGACTTGCCTCCACCCATGCGCTTGGCCTCGCTGAAGTCGGGAGCCAGCGTGAGCGCCAGCGACGCTGCAAGCGCGACGAGCCAGCCGGATTTCATCGGAGTGTGTCCTTGGATAAAACAGATCGGGACGCCAAGTGTCCGCGATGGCGGGCTCCGGCCCAAGCCCGATCGTCAATCCCCCAGATCCTGTAGGCGGCGCTTGAAGCGCCGGCCGGCGTCCCCATGTGACGCCGGTCGCAACCCGTCGGATCGATTCCATGTCCACGCCGCTGCTCTGGAGCCTGGCCGTGCTGCTGATGGCCGGCGGCATAGCCGGCACCGTGCTGCCGCTGCTGCCCGGCACCGCGCTCGTCTTCGCCGGCGCCTGGCTCGGCGCCTGGATAGACGGCTACGAGCGTGTCGGCGTCTACACCGTCGTCGTGCTCGGCGTGATGGCGCTGCTGGCCTGGGCGCTGGACTATCTGGCCGGGCTGATGGGCGCCAGCCGCGCTGGCGCCAGCCCGCAGGCGCTGGTGGGCGCCGCCATCGGCACCGTCGCCGGGCTGCTGGCGGGTTTTGTCGGCGTGCTCTTCATGCCCTTCGTCGGCGCCGCCCTCGGCGAATACCTCGCGCGCCGCGACGAGCAGCGTGCGCTGCACGTCGGCCTGGCCACCGGCGTCGGCCTGCTGCTGGGCATGGTCGCCAAGATCGCGATCGCGTTCGCGATGGTCGGCGTCTTCATCGTCGCCTGGCTGGTCTGAGCGCGGACAGGGCGCTCAGGCGCCAGCCAGCCGGCCCAGCCACTCGTGCAGCGCGAGCCAGCTCAGGCGAAAACCGTCGCCGCCGGGCATCAGGTCGACGACCGTCGGCGGGCGCGGCTGGCGCATGCCGGTCGGCGCGGGCAGCACGGCGATGGCGGGGCCTTCGCGGGCAATGGCGCGTTCGAAGGCCACCTGCGCGCGCCGCATGTGGAAGTCGTGGGTGACGAGCACGATGCGTTCGATGCCGTCGCGGCGCAGCATGGCGACGGTGTAGATCGCGTTTTCATTGGTGTCGCGCGAGCGGCCCTCGGCCCAGCGCAGCGGCTGCCGGTACTCGCGGTTCGCCATCGACATCGCGACCTCGGCTTCGCTCGGGCCGTCTTCGGCGCCGTGCCCCCGGCCGCCGCTGAAGCCCAGCGGCAGCCCGGTCTGGCGCGCCAGCCACAGGCCGTAGCGCAGGCGCTCGACCGAAAGCGGTTTCAGCGCGGGCGCGCCGTACTCCGGTGCCAGCGGGTAACGCCCGGCACCGAGCACGACGATGGCCGTCTTCGGCGCGCCCCGCAGCGCCATCACCTGCTGCTGGGTCAGCGCCGGCGGTGGCACGGTCAGCCAGGCCACCAGCGCGTAGGCGCAGGCGAACGTGCTCACCGCCCACAGGCCGGCGACGCCGAGCAGCAGGGGCAGCCAGCCGAGCGCGCGCCGGCGCAGCAGCGCCGCGCCGGCCAGGATCAGCAGCAGCATCGGCACCGGGGGCAGCACGAGCGTCGTCAGCATCGGCTTCCACGACTCGATGCCGAGCGTCACGAATAACTCGTTCATGCGGGACGGATCGGAGGAGGGCGCGCGATTGTCGCCGTGCGCCGCTGCGGCATCATCGCCCCATGGCGGTGACGAAGCAGAAGAAGAGACGCTGGCCGCGCGTGGCGGCGGCGCTGGCCGCGATGGCCGCGCTGTTGGTGGTGGCGAGCTGGATCCTGGTGCCGCGTGTGCTGCGCACGCAGATCGAGGAGCGCGGCAGTGCGCTGCTCGGGCGGCCGGTGCAGGTCGGCGAGCTGGACTTCTCGCCGCTGACGCTGACGGTCGAACTTCACGACCTCGTGCTCGGGCCGGCACCCGGCGACGGCGACCGTTCGCCGCAGGCCACCATCGGCCGCCTCGTGCTGAACCTGTCGCTGCGCACGCTGCTGGCCGGCGCGCCGGTGGTCGAGGCGGTGCAGGTCGACGCGCCCCGGCTGCGCCTGGCCCGCACCGGCGACGGCCGCTACGACGTCGACGACCTGCTGCAGCGTTTCTCGGCGCCGGGCGATGCCGGCGACGCTCCGGCGCGGTTCGCGCTTTACAACCTGCGGCTGCAAGGCGGCGAGCTGCGGTTCGAGGACCGGCCCAACGGCCGCCGGCACGAGCTGACGGCGGTCGAGCTGGACGTGCCCTTCGTCTCCAACCTGCCCGAGCGGCTGGACGTGCACGTGCAGCCGCGGCTGGCGCTGCGCCTGGACGGCAGCCCGCTGCTGCTGCACGGGCAGACGCGGCCCTTCGCCGCCGACCGCGAGAGCACGCTGACGCTGGAGCTGCCCGCGCTGGCGCTCGACCCGCTGTGGCCTTATCTGCCGCGCACGCTGCCGCTGCGCGGCCAGGGCGGCGTGCTCGCCGGCAAGCTGGACCTGCGCTTCAAGCAGCCGCCGGGCAGCGCGCCGCAGCTCTCGATCGGCGGCGGCCTGAGCCTGTCCAGCATCGCGCTGAAGCGCCCCGACGGCGCGCCGCTGGCGGCCTGGAAGACGCTGGCGCTCGAACTGGAGGACCTGCGCCCGTTGCAGCGGCAACTCGCGCTGCGCAGCCTGCGCCTGGAGGGCGCGATGCTGCACCTGCGCCGCGGTGCCGACGGCCAGCTCGAGCCGGCGCGCTGGGCCGCCGCCGCGGCGACGCCGGCGCAGCCGCCGGCGGACGCGTGGCGCTGGAGCGTCGGCAGCACGGAGCTCGCGGCAACGACGCTGCGCTGGGACGACGCCTCGCTGCGCCCGGGCCTGGTGCTGGATGCCGGGCTGAACCTGCGCGCGGGCCGGCTCGCCGGCCCGGACGACGCCAAGCCGACGGCGCTGTCGGGCAGCGTCGACCTGCACGACGCGGGCGGCCACGGCCTGGGCCGGCTGAGCCTGGACGGGCAGGTGTCGGCACGCCAGGCGCGGCTGGCTGCCGAGCTGGAGGCCGTGGAACTGGGCGCGGCCGGCCCCTATCTGCGGTCGCTGCTGCGTGTGACGCCCAGCGGCCGCTTGTCCGGCCGCGCCGAGCTGGACTGGGCCGCGGGCGAGCCCGGGCGGCTGGCGCTGGCGGTGCCGGCGGCGCGGCTGCAGGACTTGCGCTGGGGTGCGCAGCGGCTGGCCGCCGTCGAGTTGGGCGAACTGCAGGCCGACCTGAGGGCCAAGCGGGTCGAGGTCGGCCGGCTGCAGCTCGAGCGGCCGCAGATCGACCTGGCGCGCGACGCCCAGGGCCGCTGGAACCTGCTGGAGATGCTGGTGCCGACCGAGGCGCAGGCGGCTGCCGCGCCAGCGGCTGGACCGGGCTGGCAGGCGCTGCTCAAGAGCCTGGTGCTGGCCGACGGCGCGGTGCACCTGGCCGACGCGGCCGCGCCGGCACCGGTGGCTTTTGCGCTGCGCGGGCTGCGGCTGCGTGCGCAGGACCTGCGCTGGCCCGCCGGCCCGCAGCCGGCGCCGCTGGAACTCGCGCTGCAGCTCGTGCCCGACGCGCTGCCCGGCGCACCGGCCCCTGTCGCCGGGCGCCTCGAAGCCCAGGGCACGCTGGCGCTGCAGCCGCTGGCCTGGCGCGGGCGCGTCAGCGCGGCCCGGCTGCCGCTGCAGGTCGGTGAACCCTATCTGCGCGACCGTCTGCCGGTGCTGCTGCGCCGTGCCGAACTGGGCTGGCGCGGCGACACCGCGTTCCAGCTCGCTGCCGCCGGACCGACGATCAGCCTGCGCGGCAACGCGATGCTCGCCGACCTGCGCGTGCTGGCGCGTGGCGACGACGACGAAGCCGGCGACGAACTGCTGGCCTGGCAGTCGCTGCGCATCGAGTCGCTGGCGGCGGCTATGGCCCCGGGCCAGCCGACGCGTCTGGCCACCGGCCCGGTGCGGCTGTCGCGTTTCTTCTCGCGCCTGGTCGTCACGCCCGAAGGCCGGCTGAACCTGCGCGACGTGCGCGGCGGCGATGCGCCCGCGCCGGCCGCCGCGCCGTCATCACCCTCCGCGCCACTGGAACTCGACATCGCCGGCGTCGAGTTCGTCGACGGGCGTGTGGACTTCCGCGACCGTTTCATCAAGCCCAACTATTCGGCTTCGCTGAGCGAGCTGAGCGGCAAGCTCGGCCGGCTGCGTTCGGGCACGCGCGAGATGGCGACGCTGGAGATCAGCGGCCGCGCCGCCGACACCGCGACGCTGGAGGTGCGCGGCGCGCTGAACCCGACCGCCGACCCGCTGGCGCTGGACATCGCCGCCAAGGCCAGCGGCCTGGAGCTGGCGCCGCTGTCGCCTTACGCCGGCAAGTACGCCGGCTATGCGATCGAACGCGGCAAGCTCAGCATGGACGTCGCCTACCGCGTCGACGCCGACGGCCGGCTGGAAGCCCGCAACCGCATCGTGCTGAACCAGCTGAGCTTCGGCGACCCGGTCGACAGCCCCCTGGCGACCCAGCTGCCGGTACGGCTGGCGCTGGCGCTGCTGGCCGACCGCAACGGCGTCATCGACGTCGACCTGCCGATCAGCGGCTCGATCAACGACCCCGAGTTCAGCGTCTTCGGCCTGGTGTTGAAGGTCATCGGCAACCTGCTGGTCAAGGCCGTGACCTCGCCGTTCGCGCTGCTGTCCGGCGGTGGTGGCGACGAGACCGGCACGGTCGAGTTCCTGCCCGGCACGGCGGCGCTGGCGCCGTCGGCCGAAGCTGCGCTGGACCGCGTCGCCCAGGCGCTGAAGGATCGCCCGGCGCTGCAGACCACGGTGGCCGGGGCCGCCGACGCGACGGCCGAGCACGACGCGATCCAGGCCGCGACGCTGGAAGAGCGGCTGCGCAGCGAACAGGCGCGGGAGCGTGCCCGTGCGCGCGGGGTCGGCCCCGGCGCCGCGGTTCCGGCCACCGAGGAGCGCGAACGCACGCTGCGCCGCGTCTACGCCGATACGCGGCTGCCGAACAAGCCGCGAAACCTGATCGGCCTGGCCAAAGACATTGCGCCGGCGGAGATGGAGGCGCTGCTGAAGGCCGCGGTGTCGGTCGACGCCGACGTCGCGCGAGACCTGGCGCTGCGCCGCGGCGTCGCGGTGCGCGCGGCGCTGGTGGCGCGCGGCCTGCCGGCCGAGCGCCTGTTCCTCGCCGCGCCCAGGCTCGACGCCGCCGACGGGCAGGCCGGCTGGACGCCGAGGGTCGAGCTGTCGCTGGAGATGCCTTAAGCCGCCACCGCCGACGCGACCTGCTCGCGAAGCCACTGGTGCGCCGGGTCGCGGTGCAGGCGCTCGTGCCAGAGCATCAGCATCTCGAAGCCGGGCAGCTCCAGCGGCGGCGCCACGACCTGCAACGCGCTGCCCGGGCGCAGCTGGCGCGCCGGCAGCATCGCCACCAGATCGCTGGCCGCCAGCGCCGCCTCCAGAAACAGGAAGTGCGGTACCGACAGCACGACGCGCCGCGCCAGGCCTTGCGCCGCCAGCACCTGGTCGGTCGCGCCCAGGAAGCCGCCGCCGTCGGGCGAGACGATCGCGTGTTCCAGCGTGCAGAACTCGGCCAGCGTCGGCTGCCGCTTCAAGCTCGGGTGGCCGGCACGGGCGACGAGCACGTAACGCTCACGGAACAGCGGCCGGCGGCGCAGGTCCGCCGGCGCCAGCTCCGCGGCGTGGAAGGCGAGCTCGAGTTCGCCTTGTTCCAGCTGGCGGGCGAGCACCGGCGGCTTCAGTTCCAGCACCGCGAGCCGCGTGCCCGGCGCCGCGGCGCGCAGCCGGGCCAGCGCCGGCAGCAGGATCGTCGAGGCGCCGTAGTCGGTGGCCGCGACGCGCCAGGTGTGGGTCGCGCGCGCCGGGTCGAAGGCCGCCGACGGCGCGATCGCCTGGCCGAGCGCGGCCAGCGCCTCGTGCAGCGGCTGGCGCAACTCCAGCGCGCGTGCCGTCGGCCGCATGCCGCGCGGGCCGGGCAGCAGCAGCGGGTCGGCGAAGGCCTCGCGCAGCCTGGCGAGCTGAACGCTGACCGCCGGCTGCGACAGGTGCAGGCGGGCGGCGGCGCGCGTCACGTTCTGCTCGGCGAGCAGGGCGTCGAGCGTGACCAGCAGGTTCAGGTCCAGGCGCCTCAGGCTATCTTCCACGGCTATACCAGGCGTCAGTGCAATTCATTTCCAATATACGCCCAGCCTGCCTATCGTGCGTCGCATCTCCCGATGGAAAGCGACGCATGAAAGTCCTGATCGTCTACGCCCACCCCGAGCCGCGTTCGCTGAACGGCGCGCTGAAGGATTTCGCCGTGCAGCGCCTGGAGCGCGCCGGCCACGAGGTGCAGGTCTCCGACCTGTACACGATGCACTGGAAAGCGGCGCTCGACGCCGACGACGACCGCGCCCACCCGCCCGGCGCACGTTTCGACGCCTCGGCCAACTCCAAACGTGCTTTCGAGACCGGCACCCAGAGCGCCGACATCGCGGCCGAGCAAGCCAAGCTGCGCTGGGCCGACGCGCTGATCCTGCAGTTCCCGCTGTGGTGGTTCTCGATGCCGGCGATCCTCAAGGGCTGGGTCGACCGGGTCTACGCCTGCGGTTTTGCCTACGGCGTCGGCGAGCACTCGGACACGCACTGGGGCGACCGCTATGGCGAAGGCCTGCTCGCCGGCAAACGCGCGATGCTGGTCGTGACGACCGGCGGCTGGGCCTCGCACTACGCGCCGCGTGGCATCAACGGGCCGATCGACGACATCCTGTTCCCGATCCAGCACGGCATCCTCTTCTACCCCGGCTTCGAGGTGCTGCCGCCGCACGTCATCTACCGCAGCGGCCGCATCGACGAGGCCGGCTTCGCGCGCGCCAGCCAGGCGCTGGGCGAACGCCTGGATGCGCTGTGGACGACGGAGCCGATCGCCTTCCGGCGCCAGAACTTCGGCGACTACCGCATCCCCGAGCTGGAACTGCGGCCCGAACTCGCGCCGGGCGAGTCGGGCCTGGGCATCCACGTCCGCCGCTGACTCAGAAGAAGGCCTGCAGCCCCGTCTGCGCGCGGCCCAGGATCAGCGCATGCACGTCGTGCGTGCCCTCGTAGGTGTTCACCGTCTCGAGGTTGATCATGTGGCGGATGACGTGGAACTCGTCGTGGATGCCGTTGCCGCCATGCATGTCGCGCGCCATGCGGGCGACGTCCAGCGCCTTGCCGCAGCTGTTGCGCTTGATCAGGCTGATCATCTCCGGCGCCGCCTGGCCCTCGTCGATCAATCGGCCAACACGCAGGCAGCCCTGCAGGCCCAGCGTGATCTCGGTCTGCATGTCGGCCAGCTTCTTCTGGATCAGCTGGTTCTGCGCCAGCGGCCGGCCGAACTGCTTGCGCTCCAGCGTGTAGCGGCGCGCGGCGTGCCAGCAGAACTCGGCCGCGCCCAGCGCGCCCCAGGCGATGCCGTAGCGCGCCTTGTTCAGGCAGCCGAACGGGCCCTTGAGACCCGCGACGCCGGGCAGCTTGTTCTCGGCCGGCACGAAGACCTCGTCCATCACGATCTCGCCGGTGATCGAGGCGCGCAGGCTCATCTTGCCTTCGATCTTGGGCGCCGACAGGCCCTTCATGCCCTTGTCGAGGATGTAGCCGCGGATCGCCTCCTGGCCGCCGGCGTGACCGTCGGCGTCGGTCTCCTTGGCCCAGACGACGAAGACGTCGGCGATCGGGCTGTTCGTGATCCACATCTTCGCGCCGGTGAGCACGTAGCCGCCGTCGACCGGGCGCGCACGCGTGGCCATGCTCGCCGGGTCGCTGCCGTGGTCGGGCTCGGTCAGGCCGAAGCAGCCGACCCATTCGCCGGTCGCGAGTTTGGGCAGGTACTTCTGGCGCTGCTGCTCGCTGCCGTAGGCGTGGATCGGGTGCATGACGAGAGAGCTCTGCACGCTCATCGCGCTGCGGTAGCCGGAGTCGACACGCTCGACTTCACGCGCCACCAGGCCGTAGCTGACGTGGTTGAGGCCGGCGCAGCCGTAGCCCTCGATGGTGCAGCCGAGCAGGCCGAGCGCGCCCATCTCGGACAGGATCTCGCGGTCGAAGTGCTCGTGGCGCGCGGCCATCAGCACGCGCGGCTGCAGCTTCTCCTGGCAGTAGGCCTGGGCGGCGTCGCGCACTGCACGTTCGTCCTCGCCGAGTTGCTGTTCGAGCAGAAAAGGGTCATCCCACTGGAAGCGCTGCATGGATCCTCGTCGTTCGGATAATCGCCCCCGAGTGTAAGGATCCGGCCGCCGCGGCCGGTCTCCACGGCGACAACAAGAGGACGGACATGGCGCGCGAAACCATCACGCTGGGCGGCGGCTGCTTCTGGTGCGTCGAGGCGGTGTACGAACTGGTCGACGGCGTGCTCGCGGTCGAGTCGGGCTACAGCAACGGCCATGTCCGCCAGCCGAGCTACGCCCAGGTCTGCGAGGGCAATACCGGCCACGCGGAAGTGGTGCGCGTCAGCTTCGACGACGAACGCATCACGCTGCGCGAGATCCTGGAGATCTTCTTCGTCGTGCACGACCCGACCACGCCTGACCGCCAGGGCAACGACGTCGGGCCGCAGTACCGCTCGGCGATCTACTGGCAGCAGCCGGAGCAGGAGGCGGTGGTGCGCGAAGTGCTGGCCGAGGCCAACCGCGAACACGGCGGCCGTGTCGTGACCCAGGTCGGGCGTGAAGACAACTATTGGCCGGCCGAGGCCTATCACCAGCACTACTTCGCGAATCACCCGGGCCAGGGTTACTGCGCTGCCGTCGTCGCGCCCAAGGTGGAGAAGTTCAGGCGCACCTTCCGCGCCCGGGTGCGCGCCTGAGCCGGGCTCAGCGCGCCAGCGCCGAGGTGCACAGGAAGTCGGTCGCCGGCATGCCGTAAGGGAAGAGCGTGTCGAGGCTGGATCGCAGCAGCGGCTCCAGTTCGGGCTTGCCGGCCTCGGCGAGCGCATCGAAGACGGCACCCCGCAGCAGCCACAGGTCTGACGGCTGTTCGGCCGCGCGCACCTGACGCAGCACCCAATCGCCGCGGGCACCGGGCAGGTCGTCGACGGCGACCAGGAAATCGTGTTTGGTGCGCACGAAGGCGCGGCGTGCGGTCAGCCGCGCCAGGCGCGGGCCGGCCAGTCCGACCGCGCCGACGACGGCGCGCAAGGTGAGCGGTTGGCGCCCGACGACGTGCAGCCCGGAACTCATAGCGGCGCGAAGCGCGAACGTGCGCCACGGGTGGGGAAGTGGCGGCTCAGCTGCGCGACGCGGCGCTCGGCTTCGGACTGGCTGTGATGCAGCGCGACGACGCGGTAGACCTCGGCGCGCAGATGCCAGAGTTCACGCAGCGTGCGCGCCTGGCCGATGCGCTCGGACAGCGCGTTCACCTCGTGGCCCTGCAGGTCGAGCAGCGTCTCGCGGAAGTCGTCGCGCGCCGCCGGCAGGCGGCTGAGCGGCGGCGCCGCGTCCAGCGATGCGGGCGCGGTGAGCCAGAAGACGAAGCGGTCCCAGCGTGCTGCCGGCGCGGTGCGCAGCGAGGGCGGCGGCACCGGCGTGCGGCCGAGACCGATGCTGTCGGCGGGGCGGGAGACATTCTGTTGCAACATGCGCGAGCTGCTCATGAACGTGATATCGGCCACGATTGGCGATGCTTAAGTCCATTGTGGTCAGCCCGGCGACGCGATAGGGGCCGAGAAGCGGCGGCAAAACCCGCCAGTTCGTCGGCTGTCACACCTGATGCGGTGTGTTGGAAGTGCGGGGAGGGGCGCTCGGCCCCCGGCGTCAGACGACGCCGTAGACCGCCTTGCGCTCGGCGGTATAGGTCCACCAGGGGCGCGCCTCGGCGCCGCGCATGAAGGCGATGGCCGCCAGGAAGGTGTCGAGCACGCAAGGGTCCTGGCGCTTGCCGGTGGCTTCGCAGAGCTGGCGGTAGAGCACGAAGGCGTCGCGCTCGGCCAGTTCGCGCGGGTGCACGATGCCGAGCTGGCGCAGGTCGCCGGCGATCGACGGGCCGATGTTGGGCAACTGCTCGAGCTGCTCGCATTCGTCGGCGCGGCGTGCCTTCAGCGGCCGCGGCGCCTTCGGCGGCAGCGGCGGCGGGCTGGTCGTCGTGCGTGCCGGCGGTGTGGACGGCAGCGTGCGGCGTGCGTACGGGGCGTCCATCGCCGTCACATCAGCATCGTGTTGCGGATCAGCCCGACGGCGATGCCTTCGAGCTCGAAACCCATGTCGCTGCCTTCCAGCGGCACGACGATGGTCTGGAACTCGGGGTTCTCGGGGATCAGCTCGATCGTGGTCTTGGTGCGCCGCAGGCGCTTGACGGTGACGTCGTCGCCCAGGCGTGCGACGACGATCTGGCCGTTCTTGGCGTCGTGGGCCTTCTGCACCGCGAGCAGGTCGCCGTCCATGATGCCGGCGTCGCGCATGCTCATGCCGCGCACCTTCAGCAGGTAGTCGGGCCGGCGCTGGAACAGCGAGGACTCGACGACGTAGCTCTGGTCGATGTGCTCTTGCGCCAGGATCGGGCTGCCGGCCGCGACACGCCCGACCAGCGGCAGCGTCAGCTGCGCCAGGCTGGGCAAGGGCAGGCTGAACTGCTTGCCATGCTGCGACAGCCGCGCCTCGGCCAGCGCACGCAATGTGTCAGACTTCAGCCGGATGCCGCGCGAGGTGTTGCCGACGAGCTCGATGACACCTTTGCGCGCGAGCGCCTGCAGGTGCTCCTCGGCCGCGTTGGCGGAACGAAAACCCAGTTCGGCGGCGATCTCGGCCCGGGTGGGCGGGGCGCCGGTGCGCTCGATCGCGCTTTGCACGAGGTCGAGGATCTGCTGCTGTCGCGGCGTGAGCTTGGGGCTGTCGTCCATCGCGTGTCCGGTAAGACCTGGAGATTCATCCAGATCACTGTATTTTCATCCAGAGGACCATGGAATGCAAAGCGAATCGCGCGTCGTCGCGCTGATCGCCACCGGCGGCACCATCGCCGGCACCGCCGCGCGGGCGGATGACCTGGTCGGCTACGACGCCGGCGCGCTCTCGGCCGAACAGCTGATCGCGGCGCTGCCGGCGCTGGCCGGGCAGGCGCTGGAGACCTGGACGCTGGCGCGCCTGGACAGCTGCGACATGGACCACGCGACCTGGGCGCTGCTGCGGCGCGAGCTGCAGGCGCGGCTGGCGCGGCCTGATGTCGCTGGCGTCGTCGTCACCCACGGCACCGACACGCTCGAGGAGACCTCCTGGTTCCTGCAGCGCACGCTGGACGCCGCCAAACCGGTGGTGCTGACCGCGGCGATGCGCCCGGCGAGCGCGCCTTCGCCCGACGGTCCGCAGAACCTGCTCGACGCCGTGCGTCTGGCGCGTGAACCCGGCGCGCGCGGTGTGCTGGTCGCGTTCGGCGGCCAGGTCTTCGCCGGCGCCGACCTGCGCAAGCTGCACGGCTGGCGTGTCGACGCCTTCTCGGCCGGGGATGCCGGGCCGGTGGCGGTGTTCGAGGACGGTGGGCTGCGGCGTTTTCGCGACTGGCCGGCGCTGGCGCTGCATGCGGCGCCGGTGGGCGATGTCGCACCCGCGGCCTGGCCGCGGGTCGAGATCGTCACCAGCCATGCCGGCGCCAGCGGGCGCATCGTCGACGCGCTCGTCGCCGACGGTGTGCACGGCCTCGTCATCGCCGGCACCGGCAATGGCACGCTGCATCACACGCTGCGTGATGCGGCAGCGCGGGCGCAGGCGGCAGGGGTTGCCGTCGTGCGCGCGTCGCGCTGCCTGGCCGGCGGCGTGGTCGGCCGTGCCGAAGGCAGCCTGCCGCAGCACGGCACGGCGACGCCGGCCCAGGCCCGCATCGAGCTGATGCTGGACCTGATGGCTCGTCGCCGCTGAGCCGCTGTCAGGCCAGCGCCAGCGCGACGTCGACGTTGCCGCGCGTCGCGTTCGAATACGGGCAGACCTCGTGCGCCGCGGCGATCAGCGCCTCGGCTTCGCTGCGCTCGAAACCCGGCAGCTTCACGGTCAGCGCGACCGCGATGCCGAACGCACCCGGCTTGCCGGCGTGCGGGCCGATCGAGACTTCGGCGTGGATGGAGACGTCGGCGGGAATCGCCTTCTTCTCGCGCGCGCCGACGGCCTTCAGCGCGCCGATGAAACACGCGGCATAACCGGCGGCGAAAAGCTGCTCGGGGTTGGTGCCGGCGCCGTCGTCGCCACCCAGCGCCTTGGGCGTGGACAGCTGGATGTCGAGCCGGCCGTCGTCGGCCTTGGCGCTGCCGGTGCGGCCGCCGGTGGCGGTGGCGCGGGCGGTGTAGAGGGCTTTTTCGATGGCCATGGGGGGTCCTTTCGTCGGGTGGCTGGGAAGGTGGCGGGTCAACCCGCTCGGGAAACGCTGTCGTTGATCTGTCGGCGCAGCGCCTGCACGCGTGCGGTCAGGGCTTCGAGTTCGGCGGCGTCGCAGTCGATGCCGGCCAGCAGCGAACGCTGCAATTCGGCGGCGCGGGCCTGCAGCGCCCGGCCGTCGGCGGTGGTTTCGACGTGCACGCGGCGCTGGTCCTGCTCGTCGCGTTCGCGCACGACGAGGCCGGCACGTTCGAGCCGGCGCAGCAGCGGCGTCAGCGTGCCCGAGTCCAGGCCCAGGCGCTCGCCGACACCGGAGACGGTCTGGCGGCCTTCGTGCCACAGCACCAGCATCACCAGGTACTGCGGATAGGTCAGCTTCAGCGGCTCGAGCAGCGGCCGGTACAGCCGCGTCATCGCCAGCGAACCCGCGTACAGCGCGAAGCACAGCTGGCGTTCCAGCGGCAGCAGGGCGGGGGCGGTGGCGGCAGGCATGGGCGCACTGTATGCGAGTTGCACGCAAGTCGATTGCGTACAACTTAATACGCCGGAGCCCGGCAGGGTCTCCGGCGGCGCCCGCGGCGCCGCGCTCAGCCTTCGGTCTGGATCGCCTCGATCCGGGTCTGCAGATCGAGCCAGCGTTCCTCGAGCATCGCGACTTCGGCGGCGGCGTGGTTCAGTTGCCGGCCGGCTTCGGCGATGTCGGCGCCCGACATCGTGCCGGCCGCCAGCCGCGCCTCGAGTGCGGCGCGTTCGGCGCCCAGCTTCTCGAGCCGGGCGTCGATCTGCGCCAGTTCGTTGCGCAGCGGCCGGGTGCGGTTGGCGACCGCCTGGCGTGCCTGGGCGGACTGCTTGCGGTCGTCGCGCCGGTCACCCGAGGCGGCCTTGGCCGCGGGTTTCGGTGTCGCGGCGACGGCCACCGTGGCCGGTGCCGCGACCACGGCCTTGGGCACGGGCGGCGGCTCGGTGCCGCGGGCGGCGGCGCGCGAGACGTCGAGCAGCCAGCGCTGGTAGTCGTCGAGGTCGCCGTCGAAAGGCTCGACGCCGCCACGGCTGACGAGCCAGAACTCGTCGCAGGTCTCGCGCAGCAGCGCGCGGTCGTGGCTGACCAGCATCACCGTGCCTTCGAACTCGTTGAGCGCGATCGACAGCGCCTCGCGTGTCGTCAGGTCCAGGTGGTTGGTCGGTTCGTCCAGCAGCAGCAGGTTGGGGCGCTGCCAGACCAGCATCGCCAGCACCAGGCGCGCCTTCTCGCCGCCCGACAGCGAGCCGACCGCCTGCGTCACCATGTCGCCGGTGAAGCGGAAGCGGCCGAGGAAGTCGCGCAGCTCCTGCTCGCGTGCCGCCGGGCCGACGTCGCGCGCCAGCCGCACCATGTGCATCAGCGGGCCGTCGTCGAGCTGCAGCACGTCGAGTTCCTGCTGCGCGAAGTAGCCGATGACCAGGCCCTTGCCCTCGGTCATCTGGCCCGACAGCGGCGCCAGCGAATGTGCGATCGTCTTCACCAGCGTCGACTTGCCCTGGCCGTTGGCGCCCAGGATGCCGATGCGCTGGCCGGCCAGCACCGAGCGGCTGACACCCTGCACGATGGCCGTGCTGCCGTAGCCGCAGACCAGGCCGTCCAGCGTCAGCATCGGGTTCGGCAGGCTGGCGGGTTCGCGGAACTCGAACTCGAAGTCGCTGGCGGTCAGCACCGGCGCGAGCTTTTCCATGCGCGCCAGCGCCTTGACGCGGCTCTGCGCCTGGCGCGCCTTGCTCGCCTTGGCCTTGAAGCGGTCGATGAAACGCTGCAGGTGGGCGATGCGGTCCTGCTGCTTGGAGTAGGCCGCCTGCTGCAGCGACATGCGTTCGGCGCGCATCTCCTCGAAGGCGCTGTAGTTGCCGCCGTAACGCGTCAGCGTGCACTCGTCCAGGTGCACGGTGACACGCGTGATCGCGTCCAGGAACTCGCGGTCGTGGCTGATGACGACCATCAGGCCGTCGAAACGTTTGAGCCAGGACTCCAGCCAGACGAGCGCGTCCAGGTCCAGGTGGTTGGTCGGCTCGTCGAGCAGCAGCAGCTCGGCCGGGCACATCAGCGCCCGCGCCAGCTGCAGCCGCATGCGCCAGCCGCCGGAGAAGCTGTTGACCGGGGCGTCCAGCTGTTCGTTGCGAAAGCCCAGCCCCAGCAGCAGCGCCTGGGCGCGCGAACGGGCGTCGAAGCCGCCGGCTTCGTCGAGCATCAGGTGGGCGTCGGCGATCGCATGGCCGTCGCCGCTGGCTTCGGCCGCGGCCAGCGCCGCATGCGCCGCCATCAGCGGCGTGTCGCCCTGGAGCACGAAGTCGGTCGCGCCGTCCTCGGTCTCGGGCATGTTCTGCGCGACCTCGCCGACGCGCCAGCGCGGCGGGATCTCGACGTCGCCGTTGTCGGCCTGCAGCCGGTTGGTCAGCAGCGCGAACAGGCTGGACTTGCCGGCGCCGTTGCGCCCGATCAGGCCGACCTTCTCGCCCGGCTGCAGCACGACGCTGGCGTTCTGCAGCACGACCTTGACGCCGCGGCGCAGCGTGATGTTGCGCAGCGTGATCATGCCCGCACCCCCAGCGCGTCGGCGCTCAGCAGCAGCACCTGGTCCTCGCCGGCGCTGGTCTCCAGCCAGACGGCTTCCAGGCGCGGGAAGGCGGCTTCGAAATGCGCACGTTCGTGGCCGATCTCCAGCACCAGCACGCCGTGCGGCGACAGCTTGTCGGGCAGTGCGGCCAGCAGGCGGCGGACGAAGTCCATGCCGTCGTCGCCGCCGTCCAGCGCCAGCGCCGGCTCGGCGCGGTACTCGGGCGGCAGCGCCGCCATCGACTCGCGGTTGACGTAGGGCGGGTTGCAGAGCACGAGGTCGTAGCGGCCGTCGGCTGCCGCCAGGCCGTCGCCCTGCAGCAGGCGGATGCGCGCGCCCAGGCCGTGGCGCTGCACGTTGAGCGCCGCCACCGCCAGCGCGTCGGTGTCGATGTCGGCGGCGTCGACTTCGACCTCGGGCCAGGCCAGCGCCGCCAGCACCGCCAGGCTGCCGTTGCCGGTGCACAGGTCGAGCACACGCCGGGTGTCTTCGCTCAGCCAGGCGTCGACGCTGCCTTCGGCCAGCACCTCGGCGATCAGCGAACGCGGCACGATGACCCGTTCGTCGACCGTGAACGGCACGCCCTGCAGCCAGGCCTCGCCGGTCAGGTAGGCAGCGGGTTTGCGCGTCGCGATGCGTTCGGCGACGAGGGTTTCGCAGGCGGCGATCTCGGCATCGGCCAGGTCACGCCCGGCGTTTTCGTCCAGCGCGTCCAGCGGCAGCCCCAGCTTCCACAGCACCAGCCAGGCGGCTTCGTCGAAGGCGTTGCGGGTGCCGTGCCCAAATGAAACGCCCGCCTCGGCGAGGCGGGCGCTGGAGGATTCGATCAGTTCGATCAGGGTCATCGGAAATAGGTTTCGAGCGTGGCGCGGTAGACGTTCTTCAGCGTCTGGACCGAGGCCGCTTCGATGTGTTCGTCGATCTGGTGAATGGTGGCGTTGACCGGGCCGAACTCGACGACCTGCGGGCAGATCGCGGCGATGAAGCGGCCGTCGGAGGTGCCGCCGGTGGTGCTGAGTTCGGGCTCGACGCCGCATTCGGCGGCGATGGCCGCCGAGAGCGCGCCGATCAGCGGCCCCGGCGTCGTCAGAAAGGGGCGGCCCGACAGCGTCCAGCTGACGCTGTGGTCGACGCCGTGGCGCTGCAGCAGGTCGGCGACACGCGCCTGCAGCGACTCGGGCGTCGATTCGGTGCTGAAGCGGAAGTTGAAGTCGACGACCAGTTCGCCCGGGATCACGTTGCCGGCGCCGGTGCCGGCGTGGATGTTGCTGACCTGCCAGCTGGTCGGCGGGAAGAAGCTGTTGCCTTCGTCCCAGCGGATCGCCGCCAGTTCGGCCAGCGCCGGCGCGAAGGCGTGGATCGGGTTTTTCGCCAGTTGCGGGTAGGCGATGTGGCCCTGCACGCCGTGCACGACCAGGCGCGCCGACAAGGAGCCGCGACGCCCGTTCTTGATCGTGTCGCCCAGGCGCGAGACGGAGGTCGGCTCGCCGACGATGCAGGCGTCCAGGCGCTGGCCGCGCTGCTGCAGCAGTTCCACCAGGCGCACGGTGCCGTCGACCGACGGGCCTTCTTCGTCGCTGGTCAGCAGGAAGGCGATGGCGCCCGGGTGTTGCGGGTGCGCGGCGACGAACTCCTCGACCGCAACGACCATCGCCGCCAGCGAACTCTTCATGTCGGCCGCGCCGCGGCCGTAGAGCCGGCCGTCGCGGTGGCTGGGCACGAAGGGGTCGCTGGTCCAGCGCTCCAGCGGGCCGGTCGGCACGACGTCGGTGTGGCCGGCGAAGGCCAGCACCGGGCCGCTCTGGCCGCCGTCTCGCATCGCCCAAAGGTTGGTGACGCGGAAGTCTTCCGGGCCGCAGGTGACGGTCTCGCAGCCAAAACCCAGCGCCTGCAGCCGCGATGCGATCAGCGCCTGGCAGCCGGCGTCCTCCGGCGTCACGGAGCGGCGGGCGATCAGCCGTTCGGCCAGCCGCAAGGCTTCGGTCATCGCACGCTCCAGGGGGTGCCGGGGTTGCGGCTGTCGTCGGGGCGCACGTCGATCGTGATCTCGGTGAAGCTCGCGGCTTCCATCTCCTCGGCGGGTTTGGGTGCCGCGGGTTTGGACGTCGCGCCGCCCATCGGCGCGTTCTGCAGCCGCCACAGCAGGTTGGTCGGCGAGTCGGCGTTGGCCAGGCCTTCCTCGCGCGAGATCACGCCTTCGTTGATCAGCCGCGCCAGGTCCTGCTCGAAGGTCATCGAGCCCTCGGCCAGCGACTTCTCGACCGCTTCCTTGACGCCGCCGAGGTCGCCCTTTTCGATGAGCTCGGAGACCAGCTTGGTGTTCAGCAGCACTTCGACCGCCGGCACCCGGCCGCCGGTGTTGGCGCGCAGCAGGCGCTGCGAGATCACCGCGCGCAGCCCCGAGGACAGGTCCGACAGCAGCGTCGGCCGCGCCTCGGGCGTGTAGAAGGACAGGATGCGGCCGAGCGCGTGGTAGCTGTTGTTCGCGTGCAGCGTCGCCAGCACCAGGTGGCCCGACAGCGCGTACGAGGTCGCGGCCGTCATCGTCTCGCGGTCGCGGATCTCGCCGATCATGATGCAGTCGGGCGCCTGGCGCAGTGCGTTCTTCAGCGCGATCTGCAGGCTCTGCGTGTCGCGGCCGACCTCGCGCTGGTTGACGATGGATTTCTTGTTCGAGAACAGGAATTCGATCGGGTCCTCGATCGTCAGGATGTGGCCGGTGACCTGCTGGTTGCGCCACTCCAGCATCGACGCCAGCGTCGTGCTCTTGCCGGTGCCGGTGGCGCCGACCATCAGGATCAGGCCGCGCTTTTCGACCACCAGCTGCGACAGCAGCGGCGGCAGCCCCAGCGTGTCGAGCGCCGGGATCTGGTGCGGGATGCAGCGGAAGACCGCGGCGACGGTGCCGCGCTGCTTGAAGGCCGAGAGCCGGAAGCTGCCGACCCGAGGGATGCCGATGCCGACGTTCAACTCGCCGGTGTCGTCCAGCTCCTCGAGCTGCTGCGGCGTCAGCAGTTCGGCCAGCAGCTGGCGCGTCTGCGTCGGGCTCAGCAGCTGGTCCGACAGCTGCAGGATCTGGCCGTGGATCTTGATCAGGATCGGCGTGTTCGCCGACATGTAGACGTCGGATGCGTTCTTCTCCGCCATCAAGCGGAGGACCCGTTCCATGTTGCCCGACATGCCGTTCCTTTCGTCGATCCTGCTGCGGCTCAGGCCCTGAGCAGGTCGTTGATGCTGGTCTTGGCGCGGGTGGCGGCGGTGACCTGCTTGACGATCACCGCGCAGTACAGGCTGTGGCTGCCATCGGCTGCCGGCAGCGAGCCGCTGACGACGACCGAGCCCGCCGGCACGCGGCCGTAGCTGATCTCGCCGGTCATGCGGTTGTAGATCTTGGTGCTCTGGCTGATGAACACGCCCATCGAGATCACCGAGTTCTCCTCGACGATCACGCCTTCGACGACCTCCGAGCGCGCGCCGACGAAGCAGTTGTCCTCGATGATCGTCGGGTTGGCCTGCAGCGGCTCGAGCACGCCGCCGATGCCGACGCCGCCCGACAGGTGCACGTTCTTGCCGATCTGCGCGCACGAACCCACCGTCGCCCAGGTGTCGACCATCGTGCCTTCGTCGACGTAGGCGCCGATGTTGACGTAGCTGGGCATCAGCACGACGTTCTTCGCCTGGAAGCTGCCGCGGCGAGCGACGGCCGGCGGCACCACGCGCACGCCGGTGGCGCGGATGGCTTCGGCGTCGGCGCCACCGTATTTGGTCTGCACCTTGTCGAAGAAGCTCAGCTCGCCGGCCTGCATCAGGCGGTTGTCGTTGAGGCGGAAGCTCAGCAGCACCGCCTTCTTGACCCACTGGTTGACGGTCCACTGGCCCACGCCCTGGCGTTCGGCGACACGCAGCCGGCCGGCGTCGAGCTCGTCGATCACGTGCTCGACCGCTTCGCGCACCTCGGGTGCGTTGACGGCGGTGATCTCGGCGCGCCGTTCCCAGGCGATTTCGATGGTGGACTGGAGCTGCGTGGTCATCGGGTGAGGCTTTCGGTGTAGGAGACGATGCGCTCGGCGGCTTCGAGGCATTCTTCGAGCGGTGCGACGAGCGCCATGCGGATGCGGCCGGCGCCCGGGTTGCGGCCCTGCGCGCTGCGGGCGAGCAGGCTGCCCGGCAGGACGGTCACATTGTATTGAGCGAGCAGGCCCCGGGCGTAGGCGATGTCGTCGCCACCCGGGGCGGCGGCCCAGAGATAGAAGCCCGCGTCGGGCAGCGCGACGTCCAGCACCTGCGCCAGCCGCGGCGTCACCGCGGCGAACTTGCGCCGGTACTGCTCGCGGTTGGCGGCCACGTGCGCCTCGTCGCCCCAGGCTGCGGCGCTGGCGCGCTGCACCATCGTGCTCATCGCGCTGCCGTGGTAGGTGCGGTAGAGCAGGAAGGCCTTCAGCAGCGCGGCGTCGCCAGCGACGAAACCCGAGCGCAGCCCGGGCACGTTGCTGCGTTTGGACAGGCTGGTGAAGGCGACCAGGTTGCGGAAATCGGTGCGGCCGAGTTTCGCCGCCGCCTCCAGCCCGCCCAGCGGGGGCTCGTCGCGGAAGTAGATCTCCGAGTAACACTCGTCGCTGGCGATGACGAAACCGTGGCGGTCGGACAGCTCGAACAGCCGCGCCCACTCGTCCAGCGGCATCACCGCGCCGGTCGGGTTGCCGGGCGAGCAGACGTAGAGCAGCTGCGTCTTCGCCCAGGTGGCCTCGTCTATCGCCGACCAGTCGACGGCGAAGTTGCGTGCCGGGTCGCTGGGCGCGAACGCGGTGTCGGCGCCGGCCAGCAGCGCCGCGCCCTCATAGATTTGATAGAACGGGTTCGGGCAGACGACAGTGGCGCCGGGCTGCGTCGGGTCTATCACCGTCTGTGCGAACGAGAACAGCGCCTCGCGCGAACCCAGCACCGGCAGCACCTGGGTCGCGGCGTCCACCGCGATGCCGTAGCGCCGCCCCAGCCAGTCGGCGCAGGCCTGGCGCAGCGCCGCCTCGCCCAGGGTCGCCGGATAGGCCGACAGCGCCTTCAGGTTGGCGACCAGCGCCTCTTCGAGCAGCGCCGGCGCCGGATGTTTGGGCTCGCCTATGCCCAGATTGATCGCGCTCAAGCCCGCGTTCGGCGTGATGCCGCGCGTCAGCTCGCGCCAGCGCTCGAAAGGGTAGGGGTGCAGGCGGGCGAGCAAGGGGTTCATGGCACGGATTATCCCGGAGGGTTTTGGCGCGGCCGGCGGCCACAATCGGCCGCAGACCCGCGCGTGCCGGACTGCACGCACCCAACGTCCGCCAGAGCCAGGAGACCCTCATGAGCCTTCCCCGCGAACTGTTCGTCGTGTCAGCCGCCCGTACCGCCATCGGCACCTTCGGCGGCAGCCTGAAGGACTTGCCGCTCGCCGACCTGGCGACGCTGGCCGTGAAAGCCGCGCTCGAGCGCAGCGGCGTCCCGGCCGACGCCGTCGGCCACCTGGCGATGGGCACGGTCATCCCGACCGAGCCGCGCGACGCCTACCTGAGCCGGGTGGCCGCCGTCGGCGCCGGGCTGCCCTACGCGGTGCCGGCCTTCAACGTCAGCCGGCTCTGCGGCTCGGGGCTGCAGGCCATCATCTCGGCGGCGCAGGCGATCACGCTGGGCGACTGCGAGATCGCCATCGGTGCCGGCGCCGAGAACATGTCGCGCGGCTCCTACCTGATGCCGGGCGCACGCTGGGGCACACGCATGGGCGACGCCCAGATCCTGGACTTCATGATCGGCGTGCTGAACGACCCGTTCCACAAGATCCACATGGGCCTGACGGCCGAGAACGTCGCCGAGCGCTACGACATCACGCGTGCGCAGATGGACGCGCTCGCGGTCGAGAGCCAGCGCCGTGCCAGCGCGGCCATAGAAGCCGGCTACTTCCGCTCGCAGATCGTCCCGGTGGTGCAGCAGACGCGCAAGGGCGACGTCGTCTTCGACACCGACGAACACGTCAAGCCGGGCACGACGCTGGAAGCGCTGGCGAAGATGAAGCCGGCGTTCAAGAAGGACGGCGCGGTGACCGCCGGCAACGCCTCGGGCATCAACGACGGCGCGTCTGCCGTCGTGCTGGCCAGCGCCGACGCCGTCAAGGCCCACGGCCTGAAGCCGCTGGCGCGCCTGGTCGGTTACGCCCACGCCGGCGTCGACCCGGCGCTGATGGGCATAGGCCCGGTGCCGGCGACCCGCGCGCTGCTGGCGCGCACGGGCCTGCGCATCGGCGACTTCGACGTCATCGAAGCCAACGAAGCCTTCGCCGCCCAGGCCTGCGCGGTGTCCAAGGAACTCGACCTGGATCCGGCCAAGGTCAACCCGAATGGCTCGGGCATCTCGCTGGGTCACCCGATCGGCGCCACCGGCGCGGTCATCACGACCAAGGCGATTTACGAACTGCAGCGCATAGCCGGCCGCTACGCGCTGGTGACGATGTGCATCGGCGGCGGCCAGGGCATCGCTGCGGCGTTCGAAAGGGTGTAGGGGCGTCCTGCTCCCTCTCCCGCTGGCGGGAGAGGGCGGGGGGTGAGGGGCCTTGGCACGCGGCCACCCTCACCCCGACCCTCTCCCGCGTGCAGGAGAGGGGGCCATGCGGCCCTTACAGCGCCCCGCGGCAGCCGGGCGCGCCGCAGCGGCAGGGCAGCGTGCCGGCGTGGTGGGTCTCGCCGTAGTCGACGGTGATCTCCTCGCCCGGCGCGACGGCGCGCAGCGAGAAGAACTCGACGCGGCCGTTGTCCAGCACCAGGCGCGCGTTCGGGCGGCAGCTGTGGTTGGTGTAGCGCATCGGGTCGTCCGAGCGCGTGAAATCGATCGCGCGCCGCGGCGACAGCTCGACGATCATGATGCGTTCGTGCCGCGTCGCGCGGATGCGCGCTTCGTCGACGCTGATCGCCTCGCCGCGGATCTCGCCGATCTTCACGCGCTCGGGAATGGCCTCGGCGGCGAAGACGCCGTGGCCGTCTATCGTGCTGGGCGCGACGTCGACGGCGTACTTCTGGTACGGCCGGCGTGTCACCGGCGGCGGTGCGGCCTCGGCCGCGCTCACGCCTGGCCTTGCGGCGCCGGCAGCACGACCGGGTCGGCCGGCTTCCAGCCGCGCTTGCGGTGTTCGGCGGTGACGTAGGTGCGGATGCCGCCGCGCACGAACCAGTCAGCGTGGATGCGCACGAAACGCGGCTGGATCGCCTTGACGATGTCTTCGAGGATGGTGTTGGTCACCTTCTCGTGGAACGCGCCTTCGTTGCGATAGCTCCAGAAGTACAGCTTCAGGCTCTTCAGCTCGACGCAGAGCTTGTCGGCGACGATCTCGATTCCGAAGTGCGCGAAGTCGGGCTGGCCGGTCAGCGGGCACAAACAGGTGAACTCGGGCACGTCGAAACGGATCACGTAGTCGCGTTCGGGCGCCGGGTTCGGGAAGACCTGCAGCTCCTTGCTGGGCTGGGTGGGCGGCACGGCGGGTGCGGTGCGCTG
>NZ_NRRU01000018.1 GCF_016583785.1 Rubrivivax gelatinosus
TGCTGGTGCTGGTGCTGGTGCTGGTGCTGGTGCTGGTGCTGGTGCTGGTGCTGGTGCTGGGGTCCGTGGCGGTGCTGGGGTCCGTGGCGGTGCTGGGGTCCGTGGCGGTGGCCGTGCGTCAGCCGCCCGTGCCCGTGCCGGTGCCGCAGCGGCACCCGGCGCGCCCGACCCGGCTGCCGAACAGGCCGCGGCCGCCTTCACGGCTGCGCTGCTGGCGCGCGCCGCCTTCGTCACGCCGGGTGCCCGCAGCCGGCGTGCGGCGGTGCGTCGGCCGGTCTGGCTGCTGGCCGCGCCCCAGCCGCTGGCCGAACGCGGCGAGCGCCCGCTGTGGCAGGGCCGGGCGCTGCGTGTGCTCGCCGGGCCGGAACGCATCGAGTCGGGCTGGTGGGACGGGGCGCTGGCGGCGCGCGACTATTTCGTCGCCCAGGCCGAGGACGGCGCACTGGTCTGGATCTACCGCGCCCGGCTGCCCGACGACGAGGCGGTCGAAGGCTGGTTCCTGCAGGGCTGGTTCGGCTGATGCAACCGGCACCCGCCATCAGGCCGCACGGCGCCGCCAGTTGGCGGCCAGGCCGGTCACGATGTGCTTTCGTTCGACCACGAAGTACACCGGTTGCCGCCTTCGCTCCCTGGACAGAGGGCGTCGCCGCAGTCGGGGCCACCTGGGGGTGGCCGCAGCGCGCCTCAGCCGAGCCGCTCGATCAGCCAGCGTTCGAGCGCCTGCAGTTCCTCGAGGCAGACCGAGTGCTCCATCGGGTACTCGTGCCATTCGACGTCGATGCCTTGGCGCTGCAAGGCATCGCGTGCCGCCAGCCCGCGGGCGATCGGCACGACGCCGTCGTCGCGCCCATGGGCCATGAACACCGGCACGCCGGCGCTGGCCGGATGGCGCTCGGCCGCGCTCGTCTCGGGCAGCGGCAGGTAACCCGAGAGCCCCGCCAGCCCGGCCAGGCGGTGCGGCGAGCGCAAGCCGGCACCAAGCGTCACCGCGCAGCCTTGCGAAAAGCCGGCGAGCACGATGCGCGAAGCCGGCGTGCCGCGCGCGATCTCACGGTCGATCAGCGCCAGCACCGCGGCGAAAGACTCGCGCAGCCCGGCCTCGTCCTCGCGCCGCTGCAGGTCGGTGACGAGGATGTCGTACCAGGCCCGCATGCGGTAGCCGCCGTTGATCGTCACCGGCCGCACCGGCGCCCGCGGCAGCACCCAGCGCACCGGGCCGACCGCATCCAGGTGCAGTTCGTCTGCCATCGCCAGGAAGTCGGTTCCGTCGGCCCCGAGCCCGTGCAGCACGATCACCGTGGCCGCCGGCGTCACGCCCGGGTCGAGTTCGATCGTCTGCAGCACCATCGTGTCTCCTCGGTCAGTCCAGTCCGCCGGCATCGTGTGCCGCGGTGAGCCTTCGCCGCCTACTCAGTCGGCGACCTGGGCGCCAGAGCAGGCACCACGCGCCCCTGCTTGCATGCCCACAGCACCCCCAGCAGACTCCGTGGATCCGGCTCTGCCGGTCCACTGGCGTCGCCCCCCTGGGGGGGAGCGCGCGAGCGCTCCGGGGGGGTCAATACGAAATGCCCATCGCCTCGCGCACGTCCTTCATCGTCTGCCGCGCCACCGTGCGTGCGCGCTCGGTGCCCATCTCGACGATCCAGTGCACCTGCTTGGGGTTGGCGGTGAAGGCGGCGGCGCGTTCGAACCAGGGCTTCTGCTCGGTGACGATGGCGTCGATCACCGGCTGCTTGCACTCCAGGCAGCCGATGCCGGCCGTCGTGCAGCCCTTGCAGACCCAGTCCTGGGTCGCCGCGTCGCTGTAGACCTGGTGCAGGGCCCAGACGGGGCACTTCTCGGGCGTTCCCGGGTCGGTGCGGCGCACACGCGCCGGGTCGGTGACCATGCCGCGGATCTTCTTCGCGACCGTGTCCGGCTCGTCGCGCATCAGCACCGCGTTGCCGTAGCTCTTGCTCATCTTCGCGCCGTCCAGGCCGGGCAGGCGCGCGTTCTCGGTGTACAGCGCCTGCGGCTCGACGAGGATGGTCTTGCCACTGCCCTTCAGGTGGCCGGCGAGCAGTTCGCCGTCGTGCGCCGTCCAGCCTTCGACGCTGGCGGCGGCCTTCTTCAGGATGCCTTCGCCCTTGGCCAGCGCCTCGGCGGCACCGGTCTCGCCGAAGGCCTTGCGCTGCTTCTCGAAGTAGCGCTGGTCGTCCTTGGGCAGCTTGGCCAGCGCCGCCGCCACCTGCTCGGTGAAGTCGGGCGCGCGGCCGTACAGGCTGTTGAAGCGGCGCGCGACTTCGCGCGTCAGCTCGACGTGCGAGGCCTGGTCCTCGCCGACCGGCACGTAGGCGGCCTTGTAGATCAGGATGTCGGCCGCCTGCAGCAGCGGATAGCCGAGGAAGCCGTAGGTCGCGAGGTCGCGGTCCTTGAGCTTCTCGATCTGGTCCTTGTAGGTCGGCACGCGCTCGAGCCAGCCCAGCGGCGTGCCCATCGCCAGCAGCGTGAACAGCTCGGCGTGCTCGGGCAGGCGGCTCTGGATGAAGATCGTGCTCTTCTCCGGGTCCAGGCCGGCGGCGAGCCAGTCGATCACCATCTCGTAGACGTTCTTCTCGATGACGTCGCGCTCTTCGTAGTGCGTGGTCAGCGCGTGCCAGTCGGCGACGAAGAAGAAGCAGTCGTACTGGTCCTGCAGCCGCACCCAGTTCTTCAGGGCGCCGTGGTAGTGGCCGAGGTGCAGGGAGCCGGTCGGGCGCATGCCCGAAAGAACGCGGGGTCGCATGGAGTTTTGCCGGGACAACGAAAGCGTCGATTGTCTCAGGTCGTCGTGGCCCGATCGCTACACTGCGCGGCCCATGAAACGCATCGTCATCCTGATCTCCGGCCGCGGCTCGAACATGGAGGCGATCGTCCAGCGCTGTGCCGCCGAGGGCTGGCCGGCGCGTGTCGCAGCCGTCGTGTCCAATCGGCCGGACGCATCGGGACTGGCCTTCGCCGCCGCGCACGGCGTGCCGACGGCGGTGGTCGACCACCGCGCCTTCGCCGGCGAGCGCGAGGCCTTCGACGCCGCGCTGGCTGCCGAGATCGACCGCCACGAGCCCGAGCTGATCGTGCTCGCCGGGTTCATGCGCATCCTCGGCGACGCCTTCGTGCGCCGCTACGCCGGGCTTTTGCTCAACGTGCATCCGTCGCTGCTGCCGGCCTTCCCGGGGCTGCACACGCACCGGCGCGCGCTCGAAGCCGGCTGCAAGGCCGCCGGCGCCACCGTGCACTTCGTGACGCCCGAACTCGACCACGGCCCGATCGTGATGCAGGCCGTGGTGCCGGTGCTGCCGGGTGACGACGAGGCGGCGCTGGCCGAGCGTGTGCTCGCCGCCGAACACGTCATCTACCCGCAGGCGGTGCGCTGGTTCGTCGAAGGTGCGCTCAGCGTCGAAAACGGCGTCGTGCACCAGCGCGACGGCCAGGCACAACTGCTCGTCTGAGGCGGCCCCGGCCGGTGCGTGCACGCCCCGACTCGGGGCGCGGTGCGCGCTCACGGGATAATCGCGCCCCTATGCATCCGAACGCCCTGCTCGACCTCGCCACCGATCTGCTGCGCAGCGTGCTGCGCCTGGACCAGCCGGCCGACGCCGTCGTTTCCGCGTTCTTCCGCCAGCACCGCGCGCTCGGCAACCGCGAACGCCATGCGATGGCCGAAACCGCCTACGCCGTGCTGCGTCAGCGCCTGCTGCTCGCGCACCTGGCACAAAGCGGCAGCGGCGCGCTCGAACGCCGCCTGGCCATCCTCGCCTGGCAGGGCAGCGACAGCTTCCTGCGCGGCGCCCTCGGCCCGCACGAACAGCAGTGGCTGGCCCAGGTGAAGACGGTCGACCGCACGACGCTGGGCGAGAAGCTGCGCCACAACCTGCCCGACTGGCTGGCCGGGGCGCTGCAGGCGCAACTGGGCGAGGAGTTCTGGCCGCTGGTGCAGGCACTGGACGCCGGTGCGCCGCTGGACCTGCGCGTCAACGCGCTGAAGGCCAAACGCGAGGACGTGCTGAAGGCGCTGGCCGACGCCGGCATCAAGGCCGAGCCGACGCCGTTTTCGCCCTGGGGCCTGCGTGTCGACGGCAAGCCGGCGCTGAACAAGCTCGAGCTCTTCACCGGCGGCAGCATCGAGGTCCAGGACGAAGGCAGCCAGCTGCTGGCGCTGCTCACCGGTGCCAAACGCGGCGAGATGGTCGTCGACTTCTGCGCCGGCGCCGGCGGCAAGACGCTGGCGCTGGGCGCGATGATGCGCAACACCGGCCGGCTCTATGCCTTCGACGTCTCCGGCCACCGCCTGGACAACCTGAAGCCGCGGCTGGCGCGCAGCGGGCTGTCCAACGTCTACCCGGCGCAGATCGCGCACGAACGCGACGAACGCGTCAAGCGCCTGGCCGGCAAGATCGACCGCGTGCTGATCGACGCGCCGTGCTCGGGCCTGGGCACGCTGCGCCGCAACCCCGACCTGAAGTGGCGCCAGTCGCCCAAGGCGGTGCAGGAACTGCAGGCCAAGCAGCAGGCCATCCTCGCCAGCGCGGCACGCCTGCCCAAGTCCGGCGGCCGCCTGGTCTACGCGACCTGCAGCCTGCTGAACGCCGAGAACGAGGAAGTCGTCGCCGCATTCGACGCCGAACATGGCCGCGACTTCGTGCGCCTCTCACCGGCCGAGCTGATGCGCGAGCAGGGAGTCGAACGCGCCGACGAACTGGTGAGCGCCGAATGCCTGCGGCTGTGGCCGCACCGGCATGGCACCGACGGTTTCTTCGCTGCCGTCTGGCAGCGCCGCTGAAGCTCTTCCGGCATTCGTCGCGCAGCGCTCTGGCGGTGGCGGATCTCACAAGTCGCGCCTGAAATCCCGGTCGATTCGCAAAGACCTTGCGAAATCACGGCCCCTACAATCGGGGTTGTTGATGTAACGCAAGGCTAGTGAACCGGATGATTTACCTGACGACACTGCACGACGGCCTGGTCGAGTGGCTTTCCAACGGGCTGCTCGACGCGTCGTGGTGGCAGATCCTGCTCACCGCGCTGGTGTTCACGCACATCACGATCGCGGCGGTGACGATCTATCTGCACCGGTCGCAGGCGCACCGTTCGCTGGACCTGCATCCGGTGGTCTCGCACTTCTTCCGCTTCTGGCTGTGGCTGACGACCGGCATGGTGACCAAGGAATGGGTCGCCATCCACCGCAAGCACCACGCGAAATGCGAGACCGTCGACGACCCGCACAGCCCGGTGACACGCGGCATCAAGACGGTGCTGCTGACCGGCAGCGAGCTCTACCGCGCCGAGGCCAAGGTCGGCGAGACGCTGTCCAAGTACGGCCACGGCACGCCGGACGACTGGATCGAGCGCCATCTCTACAGCCGCTTCAGCTGGCAGGGCGTGGCGCTGATGCTGATCGTCAACATGGCGCTGTTCGGTGCCATCGGCGCGACGGTCTGGGCGGTGCAGATGGCCTGGATCCCGATCAACGCGGCCGGCATCATCAACGGCCTGGGCCACTACTGGGGCTACCGCAACTTCGAGGCGGCCGACGCTTCGACCAACATCTCGCCCTGGGGCATCGTCATCGGCGGCGAGGAGCTGCACAACAACCACCACACCTATCCGACCTCGGCCAAGTTCTCGGTCAAGCGCTACGAGTTCGACATCGGCTGGGTCTACATCCGCGCGCTCGAGAGCATCGGCCTGGCCCGGGTGCGCAAGACGCCGCCGCGGCTGGCGCTGGGCGCGGTCAGGCCGGTGGCCGACAGCCAGACGCTGGAAGCCGTCATCGCCAACCGCTACGAGGTGATGGCCAAGTACGCGGTCGAGATGCGGCGCGCGGTGCGCGGCGAGCTGGCGCGCCTGAAGGAACAAGGTGCCCAGAACAGTGCGCACTGGCGCGATCTGGTGCTGGCCAAGGCCTGGCTGCACCGCGATGAAGACAAGATCCCGAGCGGCGTGAAGACGCGCCTGGCCGATGCCCTGAGCGAGAGCCCGAAGCTGGCTCAGCTGGTGGCGATGCGCGAGGAGCTGCGTGCGCTGTGGACACGCACCAACGTCTCGGCCGAACAGCTCGTCGTCGACCTGCAGGCCTGGTGCCGGCGGGCCGAGGGCAGCGGCATCGCTGCACTGCACGACTTCTCGCTGAAGCTGCGCGCGGCGCGCATCTGAGAACGGCTGCGGCCCGCGGGCCGAGCACGAAGAACGGGGCCTCGATGGGCCCCGTTTGTCTTTCTGCCGTGTGCCGGCTTGCGATCGGGCTGCCGAGCCCGCGGCACAAATGGCAACGGGGCCCGCGGGCCCCGTGTCAATCGTGCGTGGCCGCCTTGCGGGCGGCCGACGATCACTTCAGCTTCACTTCCTTGTACAGGACGTGCTTGCGAGCCTTCGGGTCGAACTTCAGGAATTCGAGCTTTTCGGGCGTCGTCTTCTTGTTCTTGCTCGTGGTGTAGAAGTGGCCGGTGCCCGCCGTGGACTCCAGCTTGATCTTTTCGCGTCCGCCTTTGCTGGCCATATCGATCTCCTAACGGGCTGTCAGATTTCGCCGCGGGCACGCAGGTCGGCGACGACCTGCTCGATGCCCTTCTTGTCGATCAGGCGCAGAGCCGCATTGGACACGCGAAGGCGCAGCCAGCGGTTTTCGCTTTCGATCCAGAAGCGGCGGTAGTGCAGGTTGGGCAGGAAGCGCCGCTTCGTTTTGTTGTTCGCATGGGAAACATTGTTTCCCACCATCGGGCGCTTGCCCGTGACTTGACAGACGCGTGCCATGACGCTTCTCCGGAAAGGTTCGAGGGTGATGGCCGCCTGCGAAAGATACCGAGGTCCCAGCGGACCCGGGCCATCAAAGGCAGCAAAGCCGAAAATTATAGCCCAGATTGCTCCAGGTACCGCTGTGCATCGAGTGCGGCCATGCAACCGGTGCCTGCGCTGGTGATCGCCTGGCGGTAGACATGGTCCTGCACGTCGCCCGCGGCGAAGACGCCGGGAACGCTGGTCATGGTCGCGAAACCCTCAGCGCCGCCCTTGGTCAGCACGTAGCCGTCCTTCATCTCGAGCTGGCCCTTGAAGATGTCGGTGTTGGGTTGGTGGCCGATGGCGATGAAGCAGCCGTTGACCTTCAGGTCCTCGGTCGAGCCGTCCTGGGTCGACTTCAGGCGCACGCCGGTGACGCCGCTGGCGTCGCCCAGCACCTCGTCCAGCGTCTGCCACAGGTGCAGCACGATCTTGCCGGCCTGCACCTTGGCCATCAGCTTGTCGACCATGATCGGCTCGGCGCGGAACTTGTCGCGGCGGTGGATCAGGTGCACGGTGCTCGCGATGTTCGACAGGTACAGCGCCTCCTCGACCGCGGTGTTGCCGCCGCCGACGACGCCGACCGCCTGGTCGCGGTAGAAGAAGCCGTCGCAGGTGGCGCAGCCGCTGACGCCGCGGCCCATGAAGGCCTGCTCGCTGGGCAGGCCCAGGTACTTGGCGCTGGCGCCGGTGGCGACGATCAGTGTGTCGCAGCTGTAGCTGCCGGAGTCGCCGGTGAGCACGAACGGGCGCCTGGAGAAGTCGACCGCGTTGATGTGGTCGAACACCATCTTGGTGTTGAAGCGCTCGGCGTGCTGCTGGAAGCGCTGCATCAGGTCGGGGCCCATGACGCCGTTGACGTCGGCGGGCCAGTTGTCGACCTCGGTCGTCGTCATCAGCTGGCCGCCCTGGGCGATGCCGGTGACGAGCAAGGGCTCGAGGTTGGCGCGGGCGGCGTAGATCGCGGCGGTGTAGCCTGCCGGGCCGGAGCCGAGGATCAGCACGCGGGCGTGGGTGTTGGTCTGGGTCATGGGAGTTCGAGAATGTCGCTGCGGGGTGCAAGACCCCTGCTCGCGTGGGCGCCTAACGTCGCGCCGATCCGACGCCGGAGGATAGCGCCCCGGAGGCTCGGCCGCAGCCGTGCGCGCTCAATGGGCACAATAGATCATTTCTTATCGCCGCCTACGCACCGCGCCGTGCGGCGCAGAACTACCAGAGGAGGTTCCCGTCGTGTCGATGCTGTCGAATCTGGATCTGATCCGGCGCGTGCCGTTGTTCTCGATGCTGACGGCCGAACAGGCCCAGGCGATCGCCGACAGCGTCGTCAAGCGCCGCTTCCGCCGCGGTGAACTGGTCGTCGAACAGGGGCGCAAGAGCAATGCGCTGTTCATCCTGCTCAATGGCCGGGCCCGCGTGCTCACGTCGGACACGCGCGGCCGCGAGGTCATCCTCGCGGTGCTGGAGTCCGGCGACTATGTCGGCGAGATGAGCCTGATCGACGGCGAGCCGCACTCGGCCACCGTGCGTGCCGAGATCCAGACCGACATGCTGGTGCTGCAGCGTGCCGACTTCGCGCGCTGCCTGCCCGAAGGCTCGACGCTGGCCTACGCCATCCTGCGCGGCCTGGTGCGCCGGCTGCGCAACGCCGACCGCCAGATCGAGTCGCTGGCGCTGCTGGACGTCTACGGCCGCGTCGCGCGCACGCTGCTCGACATGGCCGAGGACGACAAGGGCACGAAAATCATCCGCCACAAGGTCTCGCGCCAGGACATGGCCAAGGTCGTCGGCGCCTCGCGCGAGATGGTCAGCCGGGTCATGAAGGACCTGGAGGACCGCGGCGTCATCGAGACCCAGGAGAACGGCTCGGTGATCATCAAGGAACGGCTGCAGACCGACTGACACCCCTCGGGTCGGGGCGATCGGCCACAATGGCCGCATGACGTTCCCGCTCGGATCCCTGGGCGCCGGCACGGCCGCGGCCCGTTCGCCGCGCACGATCGAAGCTCCGGCCCGCTGGCGCCAGCAGGCGCTGCTGGCCCTCGGAGCCGTCGCCTGGCTGCTGCTGGTGCTGGCGCTGGCGACCTACCACCCGGCCGATCCCGCCTTCACCACTTCCGGCAGCGGCGAGCCGGTGCACAACCGCGCCGGGCTGCTCGGCGCCTGGGTTGCCGATCTCGCCTATTTCCTGTTCGGCTTCTCGGCCTGGTGGCTGCTGCCGGTGGGTCTGCGCGTCTGGCTGGCGACGCTGGCCCAGGTGCTGCGTTCGGGTGACGACGCGCCGGCCGAGCCGCCGCGCCCGGCATGGAGCTTCTGGCTCGGTTTCGTGCTGCTGATGATGTCCGCAGCCGCGCTCGAATGGACGCGGCTGTACCGGCTGGAGGCGCTGCTGCCGGGGCATTCCGGCGGCGTGCTCGGATACGCGCTCGGCCCGCTGTCGATGCGCTGGCTGGGTTTCGCCGGCTCGGGCGTGCTCTGGATCGTGATGCTGGTCGCCGGCATGTCGCTGGCGCTGGGTTTTTCGTGGCTGAAGCTGGCGGACAGGATCGGCGAACGGGTCGAAGGCCTGCGCGAACGCCGCGCCGAGGTGCGCGAGCAGGCCGAGGACCGCCGCATCGGCGAGCAGGCGACGCGCGAACGTGAACACGTCGTCGAGGTCGAGCGCCAGATCGTCGAGGAGCACGTGCCGATCGTCATCGAGCCGCCGGTCGTCGAGGTGCCCAAGTCCGAACGTGTCGCCAAGGAGCGCCAGAAGCCGCTGTTCGTCGAGCTCGCCGACACCAAGCTGCCGCAGGTCGACCTGCTCGACGCCGCGCCCGGGCGCCAGGAGAGCGTGACGCCCGAGTCGCTGGAGATGACCAGCCGGCTGATCGAGAAGAAGCTCAAGGACTTCGGTGTCGAGGTGCGCGTCGTCGCCGCGTCGCCGGGCCCTGTGATCACGCGCTACGAGATCGAGCCGGCCACCGGCGTCAAGGGTGCGCAGGTCGTCAACCTCGCGCGCGACCTGGCGCGTTCGCTGTCGCTGATCTCGATCCGCGTCGTCGAGGTCATCCCGGGCAAGAACTACATGGCGCTGGAGCTGCCGAACGCGCGCCGCCAGACCATCCGCCTGGCCGAGATCCTGGGCTCGCAGATCTATCACGACGCCGCCTCGCTGCTGACGATGGGCCTGGGCAAGGACATCATCGGCAACCCGGTCGTCGCCGACCTGGCCAAGATGCCTCACTGCCTGGTCGCCGGCACCACCGGCTCGGGCAAGTCGGTGGGCATCAACGCGATGATCCTCAGCCTGCTCTACAAGGCCGAGGCGCGCGACGTGCGGCTCATCCTGATCGACCCGAAGATGCTCGAGATGAGCGTCTACGAGGGCATCCCGCACCTGCTGGCGCCGGTCGTCACCGACATGAAGCAGGCGGCCAACGCGCTCAACTGGTGCGTCGGCGAGATGGAGCGGCGCTACAAGCTGATGAGCAAGCTGGGCGTGCGCAACCTCGCCGGCTACAACAAGAAGATCGCCGAAGCCCAGGCCCGGGGCGAGAGCCTGGGCAACCCGTTCAGCCTGACGCCCGAGCAGCCCGAGCCGCTGGAGCGGCTGCCGCACGTGGTCGTCGTCATCGACGAACTGGCCGACCTGATGATGGTCGTCGGCAAGAAGATCGAGGAGCTGATCGCGCGCCTGGCGCAGAAGGCGCGTGCCGCCGGCATCCACCTGATCCTGGCGACGCAGCGCCCCAGCGTCGACGTCATCACCGGCCTCATCAAGGCCAACATCCCGACGCGGCTGTCGTTCCAGGTCTCGAGCAAGATCGACAGCCGCACCATCCTCGACCAGATGGGCGCCGAGGCGCTGCTGGGGCAGGGCGACATGCTCTACCTGCCGCCGGGCAGCGGCATGCCGGTGCGCGTGCACGGCGCCTTCGTCAGCGACGACGAGGTGCACCGCGTCGTCGAATACCTCAAGACCCAGGGCGAGGCCAACTACGTCGAAGGCATCCTCGAAGGCGGCACGCTCGAAGGCGACGCCGACGCGATGCCCGAAGGCGGCCCCAGCGGCGGCGGCGAAGACGACTCGATGTACGACCAGGCGGTGCAGGTCGTGCTGCAGCACCGGCGGGCGTCGATCTCGCTCGTTCAGCGCCACCTGCGCATCGGCTACAACCGCGCCGCACGCCTGCTGGAACAGATGGAGAAGTCCGGCATCGTCTCGGCCATGGGCCACAACGGCAACCGCGACCTGCTGGTCCCGAAACGCGAAGAATGAAGAAGTACCTGATTGCCGCCGCGCTCGTCGCGGCCGCCGCGGCAGCGCATGCCGACGCCGTGCAGACGCTGCGTGCCTTCGTGCGCGACGTGAAGAGCGGCCGTGCCGAATTTACCCAGACCGTCACCTCGCCCGACGGCGCGAGGAAAAAAACCTCCAGCGGTCGCTTCGAGTTCCTGCGCCCCGACCGCTTCCGCTTCGGCTACGAGAAACCCTTCCAGCAGACCATCGTCGCCGACGGTCAGAAGGTGTGGATCTACGACCCCGACCTGAACCAGGTGAGTTCGCGCAAGCTCGCCCAGGCGCTGGGCGCGACGCCGGCGGCGCTGCTGGCCGGCGGCTCGCTCGATGGCGACTTCACGCTCAGCGACGCCGGCAGCCAGGGCGGGCTCGACTGGGCTCAGGCGACACCGCGCACCAAGGACGGCGCCTTCCGCTCGATGAAGGTGGGTTTCCGCGGCAGCGAACTGGCGGCCGTCGAGATCGTCGACGGTTTCGGTCAGCGCTCGCGGCTGGACTTCACGCGCTTCGAGGCCGGCGTCGCGCTGCCGGCCGAGCGCTTCCGCTTCACGGTGCCGGCCGGCGCCGACGTGCTCGAGCAGTAGCCGGCGCGGCCGGTTTTCAGAAGGTCTCGGCGTCCATCAGCCCCATGTCGGGGCTGCGCACCAGCGACTCGATGTCCAGCAGGATCAGCATGCGTTCGTCGTCGCCCGACTTCAGCGTGCCCAGGCCGGTGATGTAGGTCGCGTCGATCGCGCCGTTGAACTCGGGCGAGGGCTTGATCTGCTCGCCGCCGAGTTCGAGCACGTCGCTGACCGAGTCGACCACCATGCCGACGGTGCGCCCGCCGATGTTCAGGATGATGACGACGGTGAAGCTGTTGTACTCGGCGTCGGCCAGGCCGAAACGCACGCGCAGGTCGACGATCGGCACGATCACGCCGCGCAGGTTGACCACGCCCTTGATGAACACCGGCGCGTTGGCGATGCGGGTCGGCGGCTCGTAGCCGCGGATTTCCTGCACCTTCAGGATGTCGATGCCGTATTCCTCGGCACCGAGCTTGAACGAGAGGTACTCGCGCGCCGCGGCGGCGATCGCGGCCGCCTGAGCGGCGGCAGGGCTGGCGAGGGCGGTGCTCATGCGGGCTCCTTGCGTGGTTCTGTTGCGCGGTCCCGCCTGCGGTCGGCGGCCGTGGCGGCGATTCTGGTCGGGCAGGCGGCGCGTCAAAGCTCAAAAAACGCTGTCGACCGGCCCCAATTCCGGCTCGGCGACAATCGGCCATGGACGCCCAGGACAGCCTGTTCGCCGAAGACCCGCCGCCGCCCGCGGTGCCGGCCGATGCCGCGCCGCTGGCAGGCGTGCCGCTGGCCGAGCGCCTGCGCCCGCAGACGCTGGCCGAGGTCATCGGCCAGCAGCACCTGCTGGGCCCGGGCCGCGCCTTGCGCGTGGCCTTCGAGAGCGGCCGCATCCCGTCGATGATCCTGTGGGGCCCGCCCGGCGTCGGCAAGACGACGCTGGCGCGGCTGGTCGCCGGCTCGGTGCAGGCGCAGTTCATCGTGCTGTCGGCGGTGCTCGCCGGCGTCAAGGACATCCGCGACGCGGTCGAGCAGGCCAAGGACGCGCGCCGCCGCGGCCGCGCCACCATCGTCTTCGTCGACGAGGTGCACCGCTTCAACAAGGCGCAGCAGGACGCCTTCCTGCCGCACGTCGAGTCGGGGCTGTTCACCTTCATCGGCGCGACGACCGAGAACCCGTCGTTCGAGGTCAACTCGGCGCTGCTGTCGCGCGCCACCGTGCACGTGCTGAAGTCGCTCGGCGACGAGGACTTGACAGTGCTGCTGGACCGTGCCTGCACGCTGCTGCAGGCGCCGCCGCTCAGCGCCGCCGCGCAGCTGCGTCTGGTGGCTCATGCCGACGGCGACGCGCGCCGCCTGCTCAACGCCTACGAGAACCTGGTCGCCACCGCCGGCGATGTCGCCGAGTTCGACGAGGCGACGCTCGAGCGTGCCCTGGGCGAGATGCTGCGCCGCTACGACAAGGGCGGCGACCAGTTCTACGACACGATCTCGGCGCTGCACAAGTCGGTGCGCGGTTCGAACCCCGACGCCGCGATCTACTGGCTCGCGCGCCTGCTCGACGGTGGTGCCGACCCGCGTTATGCCGCGCGCCGCATCGTGCGCATGGCGGCCGAGGACATCGGCCTGGCCGACCCGCGTGCGCTGCGCCTGGCGCTGGACGCGGCCGAGGTCTACGAGCGCCTGGGGTCACCCGAGGGCGAGCTGGCCCTGGCCGAGGCCGTGGTCTATCTGGCGATCGCGCCCAAGTCGAACGCGGTATACAAAGCGTGGAACCAGGTGCGCGACCTGGTGCGCCGCGACATCAGCCGGCCGGTGCCGGACCGCCTGCGCAACGCACCCACCAAGCTGATGAAGTCGCTCGGCCACGGCGAGGGCTACCGCTATGCCCATGACGAGCCCGAAGCTTATGCCGCCGGCGAGCATTACCTGCCCGACGGGCTCGGCGGCCAGCGCTTCTACGAACCGGTCAAGCGCGGGCTCGAGGCCCGCATCGCCGAACGCCTAGCAGAACTTCGCACTCTCGACGATGCGGTGACTACGCCGCGGTGACAGTTGCGTTTCAGGCGAGAATCGCGCCCCAAGCGCGGCCACCAGCTTGTGCCAGCGGGGAGTCGGGCCCTGCTTTACATACAACTCGAAACGATCCGGCCGGCTTCTTGCTAGCTACGACACGGCGCGCGGAGCACCCGCGCGGCTCACCCCGGAGACTTTCTTTCGATGGAAACTTTCTTCCAGCAGATCATCAATGGTCTGGTGCTCGGCAGCATGTACGCGCTGGTGGCACTGGGCTACACGATGGTCTACGGCATCATCAACCTGATCAACTTCGCGCACGGCGAGGTGTTGATGGTGGGCGCGCTGACGAGCTGGACCGTCGTCACGCTGCTGGCCGACTCCGGCCTGCCCGGCTGGCTGATGATGCTGATATCGCTGATCGCGGCCATCATCGTCTGCGCCGCGCTCAACTTCACGATCGAGAAGCTGGCCTACAGGCCGCTGCGCAGCGCGCCGCGGCTGGCTCCGCTGATCACCGCGATGGGCATGAGTCTGCTGCTGCAGACCATCGCGATGATCATCTGGAAGCCCAACCCCAAGCCTTATCCGCTGCTGCTGCCGACCGACCCGATCGACCTCGGTGGCCCGGTGATCAGCGTCACGCAGTGCCTGATCCTGGGGCTGACGGCGGTGATCCTGGCCTCGCTGATGTACCTGGTGAACCGCACCAAGCTCGGCCGCGCGATGCGCGCCACCGCCGAGAACCCGCGCGTGGCCGCGCTGATGGGCGTGCGCCCCGACATGGTGATCTCGGCCACCTTCATCATCGGCGCGGCGCTGGCCGCCGTCGCTGGCGTGATGTGGGCCGCCAACTACGGCACGGTGCAGCACTCGATGGGTTTCCTGCCGGGGCTCAAGGCCTTCACCGCTGCGGTGCTGGGTGGCATCGGCAACCTGGCCGGTGCCGTCGTCGGCGGCATCCTGCTGGGGCTGGTCGAGGCCATCGGTGCGGGATACCTCGGTGACCTCACCGGCGGCGTGCTCGGCAGCCATTACGCCGACATCTTCGCCTTCGTCGCGCTGATCCTGGTGCTCACGCTGCGCCCCGCCGGCCTGCTCGGCGAACGCGTCGCAGACCGCGCCTGACGTCCTGGCCGCTCCCATGAAGAACAAGCTCTTCCTCTTCCTCCTCGCGGCGGTGGCCCTGCTGGCGCTGCCGATCCTGGCGCAGCAGTTCGGCCAGGGCTGGGTCCGCATCCTGGCGCTGGCGCTGCTGTACGTGCTGCTGGCGCTGGGCCTGAACATCGTCGTCGGCTACGCCGGCCTGCTCGACCTGGGCTACGTCGCCTTCTACGCCGTCGGCGCCTACATGTACGCGCTGCTGGCGTCGCCGCACCTGGCCGAGAACTTCGAGTGGATCGCTCGGGCCTTGCCGGGAGGGATGCACACGCCGATCTGGGCGGTGATACCGCTGGCGGCGGGCCTCGCCGCACTGGCCGGCGTGCTGCTCGGCACCCCGGTGCTCAAGCTGCGCGGCGACTACCTGGCGATCGTCACGCTGGGCTTCGGCGAGATCATCCGGGTCTTCATGAACAACATGGAGTACCCGCTGAACATCACCAACGGGCCGCGCGGGCTGGACCGCATCGACTCGATGAACCTGTTCGGCTTCAGCTTCGGCGAGACCCACTACATCGGCGGCTTCGCGCTGCCGTCGGTCACGCTGTACTACTACCTGTTCCTCGCGCTCGTCATCTTCAGCGTGCTGATCTGCTACCGGCTCGAGCGCTCGCGCATCGGCCGCGCCTGGATGGCCATCCGCGAGGACGAGATCGCCGCCAAGGCGATGGGCATCAACACCCGCAACATGAAGCTGCTGGCCTTCGGCATGGGCGCCACCTTCGGCGGCGTCTCGGGTTCGATGTTCGCGGCCTTCCAGGGCTTCGTCTCGCCCGAGTCGTTCTCGCTGCAGGAGAGCGTGATGATCGTGGCGATGATCGTGCTCGGCGGTCTCGGCCACATCCCCGGCGTCATCCTCGGCGCGGTGATGCTGGCGGCTCTGCCCGAGGTGCTGCGCTACGTCGCCGGCCCGCTGCAGGACATGACCGGCGGGCGCCTGGACGCAGCCATCCTGCGCCAGCTGCTGATCGCCAGCGCGATGATCTCCATCATGTTGCTGCGCCCGCGCGGCCTGTGGCCCTCGCCCGAACACGGCAAGGCCGCACCGCGGCCGGTCACCAAGCTGATGCGCTGAAGGGACGCACGCGACATGTCGGAAACGATTCTCAAGGTTCAGGGCGTCTCCAAGCGCTTCGGTGGTCTGCAGGCGCTGTCGGATGTCGGCATCGAGATCCGCAAGGGCCAGGTCTACGGCCTGATCGGCCCCAACGGCGCCGGCAAGACGACCTTCTTCAACGTCATCACCGGGCTCTACATTCCCGACGCCGGCAGCTTCGAGCTCGGCGGCCAGCCCTACAAGCCGAGTGCGGTGCACCTGGTCGCCAAGGCCGGCATCGCGCGCACCTTCCAGAACATTCGCCTCTTCGCCGAGATGACGGCGCTGGAGAACGTGATGGTCGGGCGCCACGTGCGCACCCATTCGGGGCTGATCGGCGCGGTGCTGCGCACCGGTGGCTTCAAGCGCGAAGAGATCGAGATCACCGAACGCGCGCGCCAGCTGCTCGAGTACGTCGGCATCGGCAAGTACGCCGACTACAAGGCGCGCACGCTGTCCTACGGCGACCAGCGCCGGCTCGAGATCGCGCGCGCCCTGGCGACCGACCCGAAGCTGATCGCGCTCGACGAACCGGCCGCCGGCATGAACGCGACCGAGAAGGTCGTGCTGCGCGAGCTGATCGACCGCATCCGCCGCGACGGCCGCACGATCCTGCTGATCGAGCACGACGTGAAGCTGGTGATGGGGCTGTGCGACCGCGTGACGGTGCTGGACTACGGCAAGCAGATCGCCGAAGGCACACCGGCCGACGTGCAGAAGAACGAGAAGGTCATCGAGGCCTATCTGGGCACGGGTGGCCATTGATGAGCGGCGCGCAGAACATGACGACGACGATGTTGAAGGTCACCGGCCTGAAGGTGGCCTACGGCGGCATCCAGGCCGTCAAGGGTGTGAGTTTCGAGGTCAAGGAAGGCGAACTCGTGAGCTTGATCGGCGCCAACGGCGCCGGCAAGACGACGACGCTGAAGGCGATCACCGGCACCCAGCCGGTGGCCGAGGGCACCATCGAGTACCTGGGCCGCAACATCAGCGGCCAGGGCGCCTGGGACCTGGTCAAGCAGGGCCTGGTGATGGTCCCGGAAGGTCGTGGCACCTTCACCCGCATGAGCATCGTCGAGAACCTGCAGATGGGCGCGTTCATCCGCAACGACAAGGAGATCGACGCCGACATCGACAAGGTGTTCGCGCTTTTCCCTCGTCTGAAGGAGCGCCGCAACCAGCTCGCCGGCACGATGTCCGGCGGCGAACAGCAGATGCTGGCGATGGGCCGCGCGCTGATGGCCCGGCCCAAGGTGCTGCTGCTCGACGAGCCCTCGATGGGGCTGTCGCCGATCATGGTCGACAAGATCTTCGAGGTCGTGCACGACATCCACAGCCGCGGCACCACGGTGCTGCTGGTCGAGCAGAACGCCAGCCGCGCGCTCGGCCTGGCCGACCGCGGCTACGTGATGGACTCGGGCGAGGTCACGATGACCGGCGAGGCCAAGGCGCTGCTGAACGACCCCAAGGTGCGCGCCGCCTACCTCGGCGAATAAACCGCCGGCAGCAAAACGAAGGGCCGTCCCGAGGGGCGGCCCTTCGTCGTTTCGGCGGGCAGCGCGTCAGTCGATCTTCGCCCCCGCGAGCTTGACGACCTGGCGGTACTTGGCGAGCTCGCTCTTGACGAAGCCAGCGAACTGCTCGGGCGTCGTCGGCGCCGGTTCGACCATCAGCGTCGCCATGCGCGCCTTCAGCTCGGGCGTCGCGAGCGCGTCGGTGAAGGCCTTGTTCAGGCGCAGCGTGGTCTCGCGCGGCAGCCCGGCCGGGCCGAAGAGGCCGAACCAGGTACTGATGTCGAAGCCGGGCAGGCCGGCCTCGATCGCCGTCGGCAGCTCGGGCATCACGCTCGAGCGCCGCGCCGTCGTCACCGCCAGCGCCTTCAGCCGGCCGCTGCGGATGTTGGCCGAGGCGGCGGCGAGGTTGTCGAAGTTGAAGTCGACCTGGCCGCCCAGCAGCGCCAGCTGCGCCGGGGCCGCGCCGGCATAGGGGATGTGCACGATGAACAGGCCGGCGCTGGCCTCGAACATCTCGCCGGCCAGATGCCCGGCGCTGCCGTTGCCGCCCGAGCCGTAGTTCAGCTTGCCCGGGTTGCGCCTGGCGTAGGCGACGAGGTCGGCGAGGGTCGCGATCTTCAGCCGCGCCGCGGTCTGCGCGTTCATCACCAGCACGTTGGGCACCTGGGCCACCAGCGTGATCGGCGTGAAGTCGCGGATCGGGTCGTAAGGCATCCGGGCGTACAGCCAGGGGTTGATCGCGTGCGTCGCAACCGCGCCCATCACGATGGTGTGGCCGTCGGGCGCACTCCTGGCGGCAATGTCGGCGCCGAGGTTGCCGCCGGCGCCGGGTCTGTTCTCGACGACGACCAGACCGAGGCTGTCCTTGACACGTTCGGCCAGCGCGCGCGCGATCGTGTCCAGCGGGCCGCCGGGCGGGTAGGGCACGACCAGGCGGATCGGCCGCGAATCGGCGGCGAAGGCCTGGGCGCCGGCGGCAGCCAGTGCGGCGGCGACCAGCAGGTGGCGGCGGCTCGGCATCACGCGGCGGCGCCGTGTTTGTCGGCCTCGGAGGTGAAGGAGTCGGCGTAGAACTCGTCGGCCGGCAGGCCGCAGCGTTCGACGAAGTCGCGCTGCGCGGCTTCGACCATCGCCGGCGTGCCGCAGGCATAGACCTGGTGGCCCGACAGGTCCGGCCAGTCGGCCATCACCGCCTGGTGCACGAAGCCGGTGCGGCCACTCCAGCCGTCCTCGGCCGCGGGCTCGGACAGCACCGGCACGTAGCGCAGATGGGGCAGCGCGCCGGCGGCTTCCAGGCACCAGTCGTGGCGGTACAGGTCGGCGCGGCGGCGGCAGCCCCAGTACAGCAGCACCGGGCGCTCGATCTTCTCGTCGCGCATCTGCTCGACGATCGCCTTCACCGGCGCAAACCCGGTCCCGCTGGCCAGCAGCACGATGGGCTTGGCGCTGTCGGTGCGCAGGAAGAAGCTGCCCAGCGGCCCTTCCAGGCGCAGGATCTCGCGCTCCTTCATCGCGCCGAAGACGTGGTCGGTGAAGCGGCCGCCGGGCATGTGGCGGATGTGCAGCTCGATCGCCGCCGGCTCGCCCAGGCGCTGCGGCGCGTTGGCGATGCTGTAGGCGCGGCGCAGGCCGTCGCGCAGGATGAACTCGACGTACTGGCCGGCGCGGTACTGCAGGTTCTGGTTGGCCGGCAGCTGCAGCCTCAGCACCGCGACGTCGGCCGCGGCGCGTTCGATCGTGAGCACGCGCACCGGCATCTTCAGCACCGGGAACTGGCCGGCCGCGGGCACGCCGCGGGCCTCGATGCTGCAGTCGGTCAGCGGCACCGCGCAGCAGCTCAGCATCAGCCCGGCGGCTTCGTCCTCGGGCGACAGCGCCTTCAGCTGGTGCGCGCCGTGGGTGACGCGGCCGTCGACCAGGCGGCACTTGCAGGCGCCGCAGGCGCCGTCGCGGCAGCCGTAGGGCAGGCCCACACCCTGGCGGATGGCCGCCGCGAGCACCGTCTCGTCGCGCTGGACCTCGAACTCGACCCCGGCGGGGTTGACCTGGACTCTGAAACTCATGGCATCGGACGGCACGTAAACTAACCCGCCATTGTGCCCCCTCCCACCTTGCTGATCGTCGGCTGCGGCGATGTCGGCGTCCGCGTGCTCGAGCAGCTCGGCGGCCGCTGGCGCGTGCTGGCGCTGACCTCTTCCCCCGAACGGCGCGCGGCCTTGCGCGCGCTCGGTGCCGTGCCGCTGGTCGGCGACCTCGACCGGCCGGCGACGCTGGGCCGGCTCGCGGGCCTGGCCGACAGGGTGCTGCATCTGGCGCCGCCGCCGGGGCAGGGCGACGACGACCCGCGCACCCGTGCGCTGCTGCAGGCGCTGGCGCGTTCCGGCCGGGTGCACACGCTGGTCTACGCCAGCACCACGGGCGTCTACGGCGACGCCGGTGGCGCGCGTTTCGACGAGACGCGCGCCGTCGCGCCGGCCACCGACCGTGCCCGTCGCCGCGTCGACGCCGAGCAGCAGATCAGGCGTTATGGGCGGCGTCACGGCGTGCGGGTCGCCATCCTGCGTGTGCCCGGCATCTACGCGGCCGACCGTGCCGGCGGCGACCCGCGCGAGCGCGTGCGCCGCGGCAGCCCGGTGCTGGCGGCGCCGCACGACCCCTACACCAACCATATCCACGCCGACGATCTGGCGCGCGCCTGCGTCGCCGCGCTCATGCGTGCCGCGCCGCAGCGCTGCTACCACGTCTGCGACGACACCGAGCTGACGATGGGGGCGTACTACGAACTGGTTGCCAGTCTCGCCGGCCTGCCGCCGCCGCCGCGTGTGTCGATCGAGGAGGCGCGGCGCACGCTGGGGCCGATGACGCTGAGCTTCATGGGCGAGTCGCGCCGGCTGGTGAACACGCGGCTCAAGCGCGAGCTGCGTCTCGTGCTGCGCTATCCGAGCGTCGTCGAGGGTCTGGCCCCCTGGCGGCCGGCCCCCTAGCGCCGGCGGCTGCCGAAGGGCGGCTGGCGCCGCCAGTAGCGGATCATCAGGAAGCCGCCGACCATGCCGCCCAGGTGGGCGAAGTGGGCGATGTCGCCGCGGTCCATGAAACCCAGCAGCAGTTCGAGCGCGCCGAAGACGATGACGAAGGTGCGCGCCTTCATCGGGATCGGCGGGATCAGCAGCATCACCTGCCGGTTCGGGAACAGCATGCCGAAGGCCAGCAGCAGCGCGAACAGCGCACCCGACGCGCCCAGCGTCGGGTTGTTCGAGCCGGTGAGCGCGGTCATCGCCATCTGCGCCGCCGCCGCCGCCAGCGCGCCGGCGAGCAGGAACTGCAGGTAGCGGCGCTGGCCCCACAGGCGTTCGAGCTCGGCGCCGAACATCCACAGCCCCAGCATGTTGAAGAACAGGTGGAACAGCCCGCCGTGCAGGAAGGCGTAGGTCACGAGCTGCCAGGGCCAGAACATCCCGCTGCCCGGCGGCCAGAGCGCGAACCACAGCGTCAAGGGCACGAAGAACTGCAGGCAGAAGACCGCCGTGCAGATCAGCATCAGCGTCTTGGTGACCGGTGGAAGCGGCGGCATGGATCGGGCCGAGGCGCGGGTAGCCCGGCAATGCTGTCGGGAGGGATGGTGCCCGCGGCCAGACTCGAACTGGCACGCCTTGCGGCGGCGGATTTTGAATCCGCTACGTCTACCGATTTCGTCACGCGGGCGGTGACGGACGGCCGTCAGGCACGCCCGGAGGTCCAAACGATTATGTCATGCGACTTCCGCGCGGCCTCCTGCCGGCGCTGCCACAATGCCGTACGAGGAGCGATGACGATGGATCAAGCGGCCGCACCGGCCTACCCGACACTCGAGGAAACGATCGGCCGCACGCCGCTCGTGCGCCTGCAGCGCCTGCCCGGCGCCGACAACGCCGCCCGCGGCAACCTCGTGCTCGGCAAGCTCGAAGGCAACAACCCCGCCGGCTCGGTCAAGGACCGCCCGGCGATCAGCATGATCCGCCGCGCCGAGGAGCGTGGCGAGATCAAGCCCGGCGACACGCTGATCGAGGCGACCTCGGGCAACACCGGCATCGCGCTGGCGATGGCCGCGGCGATCCGCGGCTACCGCCTCGTGCTGATCATGCCGGAGGACCTGTCGATCGAACGTGCGCAGACGATGAAGGCCTTCGGCGCCGAACTCATCCTGACGCCGCGCTCCGGCGGCATGGAGTACGCCCGCGACCTGGCCGAACGCCTGCAGCGCGACGGCAAGGGCAGGGTCCTCGACCAGTTCGCCAACGCCGACAACCCGCGCGTGCACTACGAGAGCACCGGCCCCGAACTGTGGGAGCAGACCGGCGGGCGCATCACCCATTTCGTCAGCGCGATGGGCACCACCGGCACGATCACTGGCGTCTCGCGCTATCTGAAGGAGCGCAACCCGGCGGTGCGCATCGTCGGCGCGCAGCCGGCCGAAGGCTCGCGCATCCCCGGCATCCGCAAGTGGCCCGAGGCCTACATGCCCAAGATCTACGACCCGCGCGCCGTCGACGAGACCGTGCTCGTCAGCCAGGCCGACGCCGAGGACATGGCGCGGCGTCTGGCGCGCGAGGAAGGGCTGTTCGCCGGCATCTCCGCGGCCGGCGCCTGCTGGGTCGCGCTGCAGATCGCGCGCACGGTCGAGAACGCGACGATCGTCTTCGTCGTCTGCGACCGCGGCGACCGCTACCTGTCCACCGGCGTCTTCCCCGCCTGAACCCGGCCGTGGACGAAGAGGCCTGTTTCTGCCTGCGCTGCGGCAGCGCGCTCGCCTGGCTGACGCTGGACGAGGACGGCGGCCCCAAGAGCCGCCGCCGCTGCCCGGCCTGCGGCTGGACGCATTGGAACAACCCGACGCCGGTGCTGGCGGCGATCGTCGAATGTGCCGACCGCGGCGGGCGCCTGCTGCTGGCGCGCAACGCCGCCTGGTCCGGGCGCCTGTTCGCGCTGATCACCGGTTTCATGGAAGCCGGCGAGAGCGCCCAGGACGGCATCCGGCGCGAGGTCGCCGAAGAGACTGGCCTCGAAGTGCAGAGCCTGGACCTGGTCGGTGTCTACGACTTTCAGCGCATGAACCAGGTCATCATCGCCTGGCATGCGCTGGCGCGCGGGGAGATCCGGCTGTCGCCCGAACTGGCCGAATACCGGCTGTTCGAACCGTCCGAAGTGCGCTGCTGGCCGGCCGGGACGGGTTACGCGCTGGCCGACTGGCTGCGTTCGCGCGGCCACGAGCCGGTCTTCATCGATTGGCCGCCGCGCGAGCCGGCGGCTCCCGCCGCCTAGAATCCGCCACGATGGACGCCCTGCCTTTCGACAAGGAACTCGACACCCGCGGCTTGAACTGCCCGCTGCCCATCCTGAAGGCCAAGAAGGCGCTGGCCCTGATGACCAGCGGCGAGGTTCTGAAGGTGGTCGCGACCGACCCGGGTTCGATGCGCGACTTCCAGGCCTTCTCGCGCCAGACCGGCAACGAACTCGTCGACCAGCACGCCGACGGCGCCGAGTTCGTGCACTGGCTGCGGCGGCGCTGAGGCCGCCGGGTCTTCAGAGCTCCAGGCTGCGCAGGTAGTCGCGGAAGCCCGGGCCCAGCTGCGGGTGGGCGAGCGCGAGTTCGACGTTGGCCTGCAGGAAACCTTCCTTGCTGCCGCAGTCGAAACGTTTGCCTTCGTAGCGGTAGGCGAAGACCTTCTCACGCCGCAGCAGGCTGGCGATGCCGTCGGTGAGCTGGATCTCGCCGCCGACGCCACGCGGCTGGCTCATGATCTCGTGGAACACGCCCGGCGTCAGGATGTAGCGGCCGGCGACACCCAGGCGCGACGGTGCGTCCTCGGGCGCCGGTTTCTCGACGATGCGGGTGACGTCGACGATGCGGTCGTTGATCACGGTGCCGTCGACGATGCCGTAGCGCCGCGTCTGTTCGGCCGGCACTTCCTGCACTGCCAGGATGGACGCGCGCCACTCGTCGTACTGCTCGACCATCTGCTTGAGAACCGGCGGCTCGCCGACCATCAGGTCGTCGGCCAGCAGCACTGCGAACGGTTCGTTGCCGACCAGGCGGCGGCCGCACAGCACCGCGTGCCCCAGGCCCAGCGCCTGCGGCTGGCGCACGTAGATGCACTCCATGTCGTCGGGCTTGACGCTGTGCACGACGTCCAGCAGGTCCTTCTTGTGGGCCTGCTCGAGCGCGACCTCGAGCTCGAAGGTCATGTCGAAATGGTCTTCGATCGGGCGCTTGTGGCGGCCGGTGACGAAGATCATCTCGCGCACGCCGGCGGCGTAGGCTTCCTCGACGGCGTACTGGATCAGCGGCTTGTCGACGACCGGCAGCATCTCCTTGGGCTGCGCCTTGGTCGCCGGCAGGAAGCGAGTGCCGAGACCTGCGACCGGGAATATTGCCTTTTGGACCAACATTTAGTTACATAGAATGGGTTGATTCGAATTCATTGTGGCACGCGATCCCATGCGTCAGATGGCGTGATGTCAGTGCCTGTTTCCGCATGGAAGTGCTGATCGTCGAGCCGCTGGAACCGCGTGCGCTCGACTGGCTCGGCAAGCGGCGTGCCATCCACGTCGACCCCAGCCTCGCGAGCGACCCGCGCCGTTTCGAGGCGCTGCTGGCGAACGCGCGTGGCATCGTCGTGCCGCCGACGATGCGGCTGGATGCGCGCATGCTGCTCGCGGCACCGGCGCTGCGCGCCGTCTGCCGGCTCGAGGGCGGGCCCGGCAACATCGACCTGCTCGCTTGCGAAAGTGCCGGCATCGCCGTGGTGCAGCCGGCCGGAGCCGGTGCCGTGGCCGAAGCCGAGTTCGCGACCGCCGCGATGCTGCAGCTGCTGCGCCGCGTGCCGGTGCACGAAGGCGAGGGCGTCTACGTCGGGCGCGAGCTGTCGGCATCGACCGTGGGCATCGTCGGCATGTCGCCGACGGCCCGGCTGCTGGCGCAGCTGGCCGGCGGGTTCGGCGCCCGGGTCGTCGGCTACGACCCGGCGCTGCACGCCTCGGACAGCGGCTGGCGCCAGACCGGCATCCGCCCGGTGCCGCTGGCTGAACTCTTCGAGTCCTGCGACGTCGTCGTCGTGCTGCTGGCCTACTACTCGCGTTACCACGGCCTGCTGGGCGAACGCCTGCTCGAAGCCTGCAAGGCCGACCAGGTGCTGGTCTGCCTGTCGCCGTCCTCGGTCTTCGACGAGGAGGCGCTGGCTGCCGCGCTCGGCAGCGGGCGCCTCGCAGCGGCCTGGTTCGACCGCATCGAGCCCGGCTGGCTGGACCCCGGGCGTGCGCTGTGCGGCATCGACACGCTGCACGTGACGCCGCGGCTGGCGCCGTCGACACGCGAGTCGCGTGCGCGCGGCGCCTGGGCGCTGGTGCGCCGGCTGGACGCGCTGCTCGGCGCGCCGCCCGCCGACGCCGCGTTCACCGAGACGGTGCCAAGCGCGCTCTTTGGTCCTGGAGGCGATCCAGAGCTTGCGTGAAGCCGTCCAGCCGCGCCTGCTCCTGCTGCACCACGGCTGCCGGCGCGCGCGCGACGAAGCTCTCGTTGGCGAGCTTGGCGCGCGCCTTCGTGATCTCGCCTTCCAGGCGCGCGATCTCCTTGCCCAGGCGCGCGAGTTCGGCCTCGACGTCGATCTCGACGTGCAGCGCCAGCCGCAGCCCGCCGCCCAGCGCCACCGGCGCGGTCTGGGTCGCGGCGGCGAAGGCGGCGTCGTCGGCCGGGGCGCGCACCTCGGCCACGCGCGCCAGAGCCTTCAGCAGCGGCGCGGCCTGCTCGACGAAAGCGGCGTCGCCGAAGGCGATGAGCGGCACGCGTTCCGAAGCTGACAGGTTCATCTCGCTGCGCAGGTTGCGCACGACACCGACCACGGCCTTGAGCCGGCCGACCCAGTCCTCGGCGGCGGCGTCGATCTTCTCCGGCTGCGCGACCGGGTAGGGCGCGGTGACGATGGTCTCGGCGACCTTGCGCCGGGCCACCGGCGCCACCGTCTCCCAGAGTTCGGCGGTGATGAAGGGCGCGAGCGGGTGCAGCAGGCGCAGCACGGTCTCGAGCACGCGGATCAGCGTGCGCCGCGTCGCGCGCTGCGCGGCCGCGTCGCCCTGGGCGATCTGCACCTTGGCGATCTCGAGGTACCAGTCGCAGTACTCGTCCCAGACGAAGGCGTAGATCGTGTTCGCGACGTTGTCCAGCCGGTACTCGGCGAAGCCCTGGGCGACGGCCTGCTCGACACGCTGCAGCTGGCTCGTGATCCAGCGGTCGGCCGGCGAGAACACCATGTGCGTGCTGCAGTCGCCGCTGGCACAGGCGGCATCGGCGGCGGCGTCCAGGCCGCAGTCCTGGCCTTCGCAGTTCATCAGCACGAAACGCGTGGCGTTCCAGAGCTTGTTGCAGAAGTTGCGGTAACCCTCGCAGCGCTTGGAGTCGAAGTTGATGTTGCGCCCCAGGCTGGCGTAGCTCGCCATCGTGAAACGCAGCGCGTCGGCGCCGAAGCCGGGGATGCCGGCCGGGAACTCCTTCTCGGTCTCCTTGCGCACGCGCGGCGCGGTCTCGGGGCGGCGCAGGCCGGTGGTGCGTTTGTCCAGCAGCGCCGGCAGCTCGATGCCGTCGATCAGGTCGACCGGGTCGAGCACGTTGCCTTCGCTCTTGCTCATCTTCTTGCCCTGCGCGTCGCGCACCAGGCCGTGGATGTAGACGTCGCGGAACGGCACCTTGCCGGTGAAGTGCGTCGTCATCATGATCATCCGGGCGACCCAGAAGAAGATGATGTCGAAGCCGGTCACGAGCACCGACGACGGCAGGAACAGGTCCTGCTCGACGGTCTTCTCGGGCCAGCCCAGCGTCGAGAACGGCACCAGCGCCGACGAGTACCAGGTGTCGAGCACGTCTTCGTCGCGCTTCAGTTCACCGGTGTAGCCGGCGGCTGCGGCGCGCGCGCGCGCTTCGTCCTCGCTGCGTGCAACGAAGAGTTCGCCGCCCGTGCCGTACCAGGCCGGGATCTGGTGGCCCCACCAGAGCTGGCGGCTGATGCACCAGTCCTGGATGTTGTTCATCCAGTGGTTGTAGGTGTTGACCCACTGTTCCGGCACGAAACGCACCTGGCCCGAGGACACGGCGTCGATCGCCTTGGCGGCGATGCTCTTGCCGTCGGCGCCGGGCTTGTTGACGGCGACGAACCACTGGTCGGTCAGCATCGGCTCGACGATCTGGCCGGTGCGTTCGCAGCGCGGCACCATCAGGCGGTGCTTCTTGGTCTCGACCAGCAGGCCGAGCGCGTCGAGGTCGGCGACGATGCGTTTGCGCGCCTCGAAGCGGTCCAGGCCGCGGTAGGCCTCGGGGGCGTTGTCGTTGATCGTCGCCTGGAGCGTCAGCACGCCGATCGAGGGCAGGCCGTGGCGCTGGCCGACGGCGTAGTCGTTGGCGTCGTGCGCCGGCGTCACCTTGACGACGCCGGTGCCGAACTCGCGGTCGACGTAGGCGTCGGCGATGACGGGAATCGTGCGTTCGGCGAGCGGCAGCTTGACGCGCTTGCCGATCAGCGCCGTGTAGCGCTCGTCCTCCGGGTGCACCATCACCGCGGTGTCGCCGAGCATGGTCTCGGGCCGCGTCGTCGCGACGACCAGGCTGCCCGAGCCGTCTTCCAGCGGGTAGCGGATGTGCCAGAGGAAACCGTCTTCCTCTTCGCTGGCGACTTCCAGGTCCGAGACCGCCGACTGCAGCACCGGGTCCCAGCTGACCAGGCGCTGGCCGCGGTAGATCAGGCCTTCGTCATAAAGGCGCACGAAGGTCTCGGTGACGACGCGCGAGAGCTTGTCGTCCATCGTGAAGTACTCGTGGTCCCAGCTGACGCTGTCGCCCAGGCGGCGCATCTGGCGCGTGATCGTCGCGCCCGAGCTCTTCTTCCAGTCCCAGACGCGGGCGACGAAGTTCTTGCGGCCGAGTTCGTGGCGCGACTGGCCGGCTTCCTGCAGCTGGCGCTCGACGACGATCTGCGTGGCGATGCCGGCGTGGTCGGTGCCGGGCACCCAGAGCGTGTTGTCGCCGCGCATCCGGTGGTAGCGCGTCAGCGAGTCCATGATCGTCTGGTTGAACGCGTGCCCCATGTGCAGCGTGCCGGTGACGTTGGGCGGCGGCAGCTGGATGCAGAACGAGGCCTTGGCAACGTCCAGCGTCGGCGCGTGCGCGCCGCTGGACTCCCAGACCGGGGCCCAGCGGGCTTCGATGGCGGCAGGTTCGAAGGACTTGGCGAGTTCGGACATGAGGCGCGTGGGGGATCTGCGTGCGCCCGTGAGGCACACCCGGCAGACGAATCGGAGAAGATCGGGATTGTAGGTTGCCACCCCCGGCCGGGAGACCGCCCCATGACCTTGACCGCCTCGCCTCTGGCGCGTGCCCTGCGCCGCGCCGCCCTCGTCTTGCTGCCCGTCGTGCTCGCCGCCTGCGGTGGCAGCGGCGACGACGAGGGCGGCGGCGCCGCAGACTGCAGCGTGGCCTCGCGCCAGGTCTGGCTGCGCGACTACATGGCCGACTGGTACTTCTGGTACCGGATCTCGCCGCGCCCCGACCCGTCGGGCTATGCCAGCCTGGACAGCTACTTCGACGCACTGCTCTACACCGGCACCAGCGCCGACTTCCCCGCCGACCGCTGGAGCTACTTCGACAGCACCGAGGACTTCAACCGCTTCTACGGCGAAGGCCGCACGCTGGGCTACGGCGTCTCGGTCGCCGGCTTCGAGGTCGAGGGCGCTCCCGATCAGCCGCTGTACGTGCGCGCCGTCGAGCCCCAGTCCGACGCCGCCGCCCGCTGGGTCGTGCGCGGCGACGAGATCGTCTCGATCAACGGCGTCGCTGCCGCCGCGTTGATCAACGACGGCAGCTTTTCGGTGCTGACCGCCGCCAACGCCGGCCAGACGATGACGCTGGTGCTGCGCCGCGACGGCGCCACGCGCACGGTGACCGTCACCGCCACCGAATACGCGCTGACGCCGGTGCCGACGAGCAGCGTCGTCACCACCGCCGGCGGCCGCAAGCTCGGCTACGTCGTCGTCAAGGACATGATCTCGCAGGTGGGCACGCCGCTGGCGCAGGCCTTCGCCGGTTTCGCCAGCGCCGGCGTCGACGAGGTCGTGCTCGACCTGCGCTACAACGGCGGCGGCCTGGTGTCGGTGGCGACGACGGTCGGCTCCTACGTCGCCGGCAGCGCCAAGTCGGGGCAGACCTTCGCCTCGCTGCTCTACAACGACCGCCACAGCGACCAGAACCAGAGCTTCCGCTTCCAGAGCCCGGCGTCGGCAGCCGGTGTCGCGCGCGTCTTCGTGCTCGTCGGCCCGCGCACCTGCTCGGCCAGCGAGCAGGTCATCAACGGGCTGCGCGGCGTCGGCGTCGAGGTCATCGCGATCGGCGACACCAGCTGCGGCAAGCCGGTGGGGTTCCTGCCCCAGGACGACGGCTGCGGCCGCACCTACAGCGTCGTCAACTTCGAGTCGGTGAACGCGCGCTACGAGGGCCGCTACTTCGACGGCTTCGCGCCGACCTGTGCCGTCGCCGAGGACTTCACCCAGCCGCTGGGTGCCGCCAGCGAGCCGCTGCTGGCCGCCGCGGCGAACTACGCCGACAGCGGTGCCTGCCCGGCCGTGGCCGGCGTGCGCGCGCTGTCCGTGCCGCGCAGCGGCTGGCGGAAACCGGAACCCGGTGAACGCCGCGGCATGATCGCGCGCTGAAGCGCCCGGCGGGCGGTTCAGGCCGCCGGCCGGACCTCGGGCACGACGCGGTTCTTGCCGTGGCGCTTGGCTTCGTAGAGCCGGGCGTCGGCGGCGGCCACCAGCGCCTGACGGCCGTCGGCGCCGTCGCGTTCGGCCAGGCCGAGCGACAGCGTGACCTGCAGCCCGGGCGCGATCGCCGGCCAGCCGTGGGCCTCGACCGCGGCGCGCATCGCCTCGCAGACGCGCAGCGCGTCGTCGGCGGCGGCTTCGACGAAGACGACGCAGAACTCCTCGCCGCCGTAGCGCGCGACGAGGTCGATGTCGCGGCAGTGGCGGCGCAGCAGCGATGCGACCTCGCGCAGCACGACGTCGCCGGTGGCGTGGCCGTAGCGGTCGTTGATGCGCTTGAAGTCGTCGATGTCGATCATCGCCACCGCCAGCGGGTGGCCGTTGCGCAGCGCGCGCGCGTATTCGTCGCGCAGCCGTTCCTCGAGATGGCGCCGGTTGGCGACGCCGGTGAGCGCGTCGGTGCGGGTCTGCGCCGTGAGCCGCGCCGACTCCATGCGTGCCATCGCCGCGTCGTGCTGTGCACGCGCGAGGTCGAAACGCACCTGCAGCGAACGCAGCTTGCGGTCGGACTCGGCGTTGAACTGGGAGCGTTCGGCCTCGTGGAAGGCTTCGTGGTGGACGAGCGCGGCCTCGAAGCGGCCCGCGGCCTTGTGCAGCGCCCACAGCGCCTTGTGCGCACGCGCGACGTGGTTGCGGCCGCCGAGCCGGGTGGCGAGGTCGACCGCACGTTCCAGCGCCGCCAGCGCTGCCGCATCGTCGCCGGCGGCAGCGAGCAGTTCGCCCAGCAGCACGTGGCCGTGGCACTCGGCGCTGCGGTAGCCGGTGCCGACGGTGCGCTCGATCGCCTGGCGCAGCGTCGCCAGCGCCTCGTCGCGGCGGCCGAGTGCCACCAGCGGCTCGACCCGGTTCAGCGCCGCGATGATGCAGGCGCCGGCGGCGGCGGCTTCGGTCTCGCCGATGGCGATCGCACGGTCCAGGTACTCGAGCGCCTGGGCGTGGCGGCCCAGGTTCTTGCAGTTGATGCCCATGTTGTTGAGCACATTGGCGCAGCCCGCCTGCTCGCCGGCCTGCTCGTAGAGCGCGAGCACCTCGTGGTACTGCTGCAGCCCGGCCTCGGGCTCGCCGCTGCGCGAGCGCACGACGGCGATGCTCAGCAGCGTGTTGCCCAGCTGCACCGGGTCGCCGAGCGCGCGTGCGACCTCGGCCGCGCGCACGCCCCAGTCCAGCGCCGTGTCCAGCGCGCCGGCTTCCTCGGCGGCGATGGCCAGCGCCCGCAGCGCCTTGCAGCGCGGCAGCAGGTCGTCCTCGGCCACGAGTTCGAGCGCGGCTTCCAGTTCGGCCAGCGCGTCGGCGTGGCGGCCGCAGAACGCGAGCGCGACGCCGCGCACGCGGCGCGCGCGCGCCAGCCCCCGCATTCCCAGCGCGCCACCCGCCAGCGCCTGTTCGGCCAGGCGCAGGGCCTCGCCGGGGCGGGTGTAGTAGTGCGTCTCGGCCTGGTCGAGCAGCCGCTCGCCCTCGGCCGCCGCCGCTTCGTCGGCGGCAGCGTCCGCGGTCGGGGCGTCGGGGCCGGACAGCGTGTTCACATGAACAGGTGTTCGCCGGCGTTCTCGCCGCCGAGGATCACGTAGTTGACCTTCTTCAGGTCGGCCAGCGCGCGCCCGCCGGCGTAGCTGATCGAGCTCTGCAGGTCCTCGCGCATCTCGCGCAGCGTGTCGCCCAGCCGGCCCTTGATCGGCTCGAGGATGCGCTTGCCCTCGACGTGTTTGTACTCGCCCTTGTTGAAGTCGCTGGCCGAGCCGTAGTACTCCTTGTAGCGCTTGCCGTCGACCTCGACGGTCTGGCCCGGGCTCTCCTCGTGGCCGGCGAACAGCGAGCCGACCATCACCATCGCGGCGCCGAAGCGCACGCTCTTGGCGATGTCGCCGTGGTGGCGGATGCCGCCGTCGGCGATGATCGGCTTGGTCGCGACGCGCGCGCACCACTTCAGCGCCGACAGCTGCCAGCCGCCGGTGCCGAAGCCGGTCTTCAGCTTGGTGATGCAGACCTTGCCCGGGCCGACGCCGACCTTGGTCGCGTCGGCGCCCCAGTTCTCGAGGTCGATGACGGCCTCGGGCGTGGCGACGTTGCCGGCGATGACGAAGGCCTGCGGCAGGCGCTTCTTGATGTGCTCGATGGTCTCGCGCACGCTGTCGGCGTGGCCGTGGGCGATGTCGATCGTGATGTAGTCGGCCCCGACGCCGTCGGCCGCGAGCCGGTCTATCGTCTCGTGGTCCTGCGGCTTGACGCCCGAGCTGATCGAGACGAACAGGCCCTTGTCGCGCATGCGCCGGGCGAAAGCGACGCCGTCCAGGTCGAAGCGGTGCATCACGTAGAAGTGGCCGCCGGCGGCCAGCATCTCGGCGATGGGCTCGTCGATCACCGTCTTCATGTTCGCCGGCACCACCGGCAGCGTGAAGCGGCGGGCGCCGAAGGTGATGGAGGTGTCGCACTCGCTGCGGCTTTGCACGCGGCACTTGCGCGGCAGCAGCAGGATGTTGTCGTAGTCGAAGATTTCCATGGCCGGGGCTTTCGCAAACCGTGAGAGGCGATGGACCCGGCTGCGTGGACGCCGGCTACGGGCGGCCCCGACGGGGCGGCTTTCTGGCCGGACACAGTTTTCGAGTCCGGTGACCGATTCTACGCAGCGACCGGGGCGCGGCACTTGTCCCCCTTGGCGTCGTGCCGCGGGCCGGTGCGCGGGCGCGTACGGCCGGCGCGTCGGCGGCAGGTCCGCGTGCTACGCTGGCAGCACAGAAGGCCGAGACAGACCGCCCCGTTTTCATGGCCAACAAGAGCCGCAGAGACCCGTTGGGACCGCGACATCACCAGGAGCGGTTGGCTCTTGCCGTGCTGCTGCTGGTCGTCGGCCTGACGCTCGCGCTGGTGCGGTTCCGGGCGCGCGACGATCTGCTCGCGACCGAGACCGCGCGTCTGGCCGGCCAGGCCACCGCGGTGCGTTCCGTGCTCGCGCAGCAGATCCAGTCGACCCAGTCGGTGCTGGCGGCGCTGCGTGCCGGCATGGCGCCGGCGCGTCCCGCCGCCATCCAGCTGCCGCTCAGCGCCGTCGGTGAAGCCATGCTCGGCGTCGACGACGTGTTCCGGGTCGATGCCGACGGCCGGGTGATCGCGGCCGGGCGGCCCGGGTCGCAACCGGCTGCGTTCGGCGGGCTGCCGGCGGTGCGCGCGCGCGACCGGCTGCACCTGCTGCTCGCGCCCGACCGCGAGCGCCCGGACAGCTGGCGCCTGCTGATGCTGCTGCCGCTGGACGACGGCGGCTGGCTCGGCGCCGCGCTCGACACCGAATACGCACGTGTCGTGCTCGCCGCCGTGCGTTATGCGCCGGACATGCTGGTGTCGCTGTCGCACGGCAGCGGCCGGGTGCTGATGTCCGAGCCGGTGCGGCCGGGCTCGGCGGCGATCGACCTCTCGCGCAGCAGCCAGCCTTTCATGAACCACCGCGCCAGCGGGCTCGAGACCAGCGTGCAGCGCGGGCTGAGCGCGCTGTCGGGCGACGAGCGCCTGTTCGCGATCACGACGCTGCGCGCGCCGCTGGTGCCGATGGACGGCGAGCTGGTGTTCGGTACCAATCGCAGCGTTGAGGCGGTGCTGCGCGACTGGAAGCGCCAGACCTTCATCGCGACCGTGCTCTTCGTGCTGCTGTCGGCCATCAGCGCTGTGGGCCTGGCGCTGATGCACCGGCGCCAGCGTGCCGCCAGCGAGAGCCAGCGCGAGCAGTCCGAACGCCTGGCGCTGGCGCTGCGCGGCGCCGACCTCGGGCTCTGGGACAACGACTTCGTGCGCGGCGGCGGCACCGTCAACGCCCGCTGGTGCGAGATCCTGGGGCTGGCGCCGCGTACCGGCCAGGACATGCGTGCGGCCTGGCTCGAGCGCCTGCACCCCGAGGACCGCGAGCGTGTGCTCGCCGCCGAGGACCTGCACCTGGCCGGCGGCAACGAAGCCTACGAGGCCATCTACCGGCTGCGCCATGCCGACGGCCGCTGGGTCTGGGTGCTGGACCGGGGCAAGGTGCTCGAGCGCGCCGCCGACGGCAGCCCGCTGCGCATGGCCGGCACGCTGCTGGACATCAACGCACGCATGCTCGAGCGCCAGGCGCTGGAACGCAGCGAGCGGCGGCTGGCGATCACGCTGCAGTCGATCGGCGACGGTGTCATCGTCACCGACCGTCGGGCCTGCATCACGCGGCTGAACACCACCGCCGAGCGCCTCACCGGCTGGACCGACGCCGAGGCCTTCGGCCGGCCGCTGGCCGAGGTGCTGCGCATCTTCAACCAGACCAGCGGCGAGCCGGTGGCCAACCCGGCCGAGACCGTGCTCGCCACCGGCCGCATCGTCGAGCTGGCCAACGACACGGCGCTGATCGCGCGCGACGGCCGCCGCCTGTACATCGAGGACAGCGCGGCGCCGATCCCGGGCGCCGACGGCAGCGTCGACGGTGTCGTGCTGGTCTTCAGCGACGTCACCGAACGTTATGTCGCGCGCCAGGCGCTGCGCGAGCGCGAGCGCCTGCTGGCCGGCATCACCGACGCGCTGCCCGGGCCGGTCTCGCGCCTGGACCTGCAGGGCCGCTACCTGTTCGCCAACGCCGCCTACCGCGAGTGGTTCGGCGCCGACCCGGCGGCGATGGTCGGCCGTGGCATCGCCGAGATCATCGGCGCGCCGCTGCACGAGCGAGTCCACACCTATCTGCAGCGCGTGCGCGGCGGCGAGACGGTGCGCTTCGACGTGCCGCTGACGACGGTCGACGGCGTCGTGCGCCAGGCACTGGTCACGCTGCTGCCCGACCGCGATGCCGACGGCACGGTGCGCGGCCACTTCGCGATCACCTTCGACATCGGCGACCTCAAGCGCGCCGAGGAGGCGCTGCGTGCCGGCGAGCGCCGGCTGCGCGTGCTGCTCGAGAACCTGATGACCGGCGTCGTCGTGTACGGCGCCGACCTGGCGGTGCGCGACGCCAACCCGGCGGCGCTGCGGCTGCTCGGCATGCAGGACCTCGAGGCGCTGCGCGCGTGCGACGAAGCCGGGTCCTGGAACCTCGTCGACGAGGACGACATGCCGCTGGCGCCCGAGCGCTACCCTGCGGCGCGTGCCCGGCGCGAGCAGCGCCGCATCGCCGACCTCGTCGTCGGCGTGCAGCGTCCCGAAGGCGGCACGGTGTGGGCGCTGTGCAATGCGGTGCCGCTGACCGGGGATGACGGCCGGATCGAGTCGGTCGTCGTCACCTTCGCCGACATGACCGCACGCCGCGAGGCCGACCGTTTCGAGCGCCGCAAGCGCGAGGCGCAAAAGCTCGAGGCCATCGGCACGCTGGCCGGCGGCATCGCCCACGACTTCAACAACATCCTCGCCGGCATCCTCGGCCGGCTGACGCTGGCGCGGGAGGACGCCGCCGCCGGCCGCCCGGTGCACGAGCACCTCGAGCAGGCGATGCATGCCGGGCTGCGTGCGGTGGCGCTGGTGCGCAAGATCCTCGAGTTCAGCCGCGGCGAGAGCGGCAGCCGCGCGCTGCAGCCGGCCGCCGCCATCGTCGAGGAGACGCTGGACCTGCTGCGCGCGATGGTGCCAGCCGGCGTGCGCCTGGACGCGCGGCTGCCGGCGCAGCCGGTGTGCGTCGAGGTCGACGCGACCCAGCTGCAGCAGGTGCTGATGAACCTGGCGACCAACGCCTGGCATGCGCTGCCCGAGTCGGGCGGCCACGTCGAGTTCGGCCTCGAGCGCCTGGACCCGGCCGCGGCCGACGGGCTCGGCGAGCCGGCGCTGGCCGGCGCCGCGGTGGCGCACCTGTGGGTGCGCGACGACGGCAGCGGCATCGCGCCGGAGCTGCGCTCGCGCATATTCGACCCGTTCTTCACCACCAAGGAGGTCGGCAAGGGCACCGGCCTGGGGCTGTCGGTGGTGCACGGCATCGTGCAGGCGCACGACGGCGTGATCCGGGTCGACAGCACGCCGGGTGCCGGCAGCAGCTTCCACGTCTACCTGCGCTCGCCCGAGCCGCCCGCGCCGGCACCGGCCGTGGCCGCCGGTGCGCCGCCGGCTCCGGCGGCCCCGTTGCGTGGCGGCCGCGTGCTGCTGGTCGACGACGACGCCAGCGTGGCCGAGGTCCACGGCCAGCTGCTGCGCCGCGCCGGCCTGCGGGTGCGGGTCTGCAGCGGCGGCGCCGAGGCGCTGGCGCTGCTGCAGGCGGCGGCGTCCGACTTCGACATCGTCGTCACCGACTACAACATGCCCGACGCCTCGGGCCTGGACCTGGCGCGCCGCATCGCGGCGCTGGCGCCGGCGCTGCCGGTGGTGCTGAGCTCGGGTTTCGTCGACGACGCGCTGCGCGCCCGCGCCGCCGCCGCCGGCGTGCGTTTCGTCGTGCCCAAGGAGGAGAGCCACGAGCGCCTGGTGCCGGTGGTGGCCGCGCTGCTGGCGGCTCAGGCCGGCTCCTAGAATCGGCCGGATGCATCTCCAAGACGCGCAATTGCTGCGCAACCTGAATCCGGAACAGCACGCCGCCGTCACGCTGCCGGCTGAAGCCGCGCTGATCCTCGCCGGCGCCGGCTCCGGCAAGACGCGCGTGCTGACCACCCGCATCGCCTGGCTGCTCGCCACCGGGCAGGTGTCGCCCGGCGGCGTGCTCGCCGTCACCTTCACCAACAAGGCCGCCAAGGAGATGCTGACGCGGCTGGGCGCGATGTTGCCCATTCCCGTGCGCGGCATGTGGATCGGCACCTTCCACGGCCTGTGCAACCGCTTCCTGCGTGCCCACTGGAAGGCCGCCGGGCTGCCGCAGAGCTTCCAGATCCTGGACAGCGGCGACCAGCTCTCGGCCGTCAAACGTGTCGTCAAGGCGATGAACCTGGACGAGGAGCGTTTCGTCCCGAAGCAGGTCACCTGGTTCATCGCCGGGCAGAAGGAGGAGGGCCGGCGCCCGCACGCCGTCGAGGCCATCGACGAGCACACGCGCAAGCTGGTGCAGGTCTACGAGGCCTACGAGGAGCAGTGCCGGCGCGAAGGCGTGGTCGACTTCGCCGAGCTGATGCTGCGCAGCTACGAGCTGCTGCGCGACGACGAGGCCCTGCGCGAGCACTACCGCCGGCGCTTCCGCCATGTGCTCGTCGACGAGTTCCAGGACACCAACCGGCTGCAGTACGCCTGGCTGAAGATGTTCGCGCCGCCGGGGCAGGCGGGCCAGGGCGTGTTCGCCGTCGGCGACGACGACCAGAGCATCTACGCTTTCCGCGGCGCGCGTGTCGGCAACATGGCCGACTTCGAGCGCGAGTACCGCGTCAAAAGCGTCATCAAGCTGGAGCAGAACTACCGCTCCTTCGGCAACATCCTCGATGCCGCCAACGCGCTGATCGCGCACAACTCGCAGCGCCTGGGCAAGAACCTGCGCACCGACGCCGGGCCGGGCGAACCGATCCGGGTGCAGGAGTCGGCCAGCGACTACGCCGAAGCCCAGTGGCTGCTGGACGAAGCGCGCGAGCTGCACCGCAGCGGCGTGGCACGCAGCGAGATCGCCGTGCTCTACCGCAGCAACGCCCAGAGCCGGGTGCTCGAGAGCGCGCTCTTCAACGCCGGCATTCCCTACCGCGTCTACGGCGGTCTGCGCTTCTTCGAGCGCGCCGAGGTCAAGCATGCGCTGGCCTACCTGCGGTTGCTGGAGAACGCCGACGACGACACCAGCTTCCTGCGGGTCGTCAACTTCCCGGCGCGCGGCATCGGCGCACGCTCGATCGAGCAACTGCAGGACGCTGCGCGCGCCAGCGGCCGCAGCCTGGCGCAGAGCGTCGGCGCGGTCGCGGGCAAGGCCGGCATCAACCTGCAGGGCTTCGTGCACAAGCTGGGCGCGATGCGCAGCGCGACCCAGGGCCTGACGCTGCGCGAGATCATCGAGCACGTGGTGCACGAAAGCGGCCTGCTCGACTTCTACCGCACCGAGAAGGAAGGCCAGGACCGCATCGAGAACCTGCAGGAACTGGTCAACGCCGCCGAGAGCTTCGTCACCCAGGAAGGTTTCGGCAAGGACGCGGTGGCGCTGCCGCTGGACGAACACGGCCCCGGCGCGCTCGCCGGCGGCGGCGAGGCGGCGCTGCCCGCGCCCGATGCCGAGACCGGCGAGATCGTTTCGCCGCTGGCGGCCTTCCTGACGCACGCGTCGCTGGAAGCCGGCGACAACCAGGCCCAGGCCGGCAGCGACGCGGTGCAGCTGATGACGGTGCACTCGGCCAAGGGGCTGGAGTTCGACGCCGTCTTCATCACCGGCATCGAGGAAGGCCTGTTCCCGCACGAGCAGGCGCTGTCCGAGGCCGACGGCGTCGAGGAGGAGCGGCGGCTGATGTACGTCGCGATCACGCGTGCCCGCAAACGCCTGTACCTGAGCTTCAGCCAGACCCGCATGCTGCACGGCCAGATGCGCTACAACGTCAAGAGCCGCTTCTTCGACGAACTGCCCGAAGGCGCGCTGAAGTGGCTGACGCCGCGGCTGGCGGGTTTCGGCTCCAGCTATGCGCGCGAGTACCGCGAGGCCTGGGACCGCGGCCAGGGGCTGTCGGGCATCGTCGGCGCCGGCCGCGTCGAGCGAGCCGAGCCCTGGCAGCAGCCGGTGCCGTTCACGCCCAAGGCCCCGCCCGCGGCGCCGGGTCAGCCGGTGCTGCGCACCGGCCAGGCGGTGTTCCACACCAAGTTCGGCGAAGGTGTGGTCGTCACGCTCGAAGGCCAGGGCGAGGACGCCCGCGCCCAGGTGCGCTTCGGCCGCCACGGCAGCAAGTGGCTGCTGCTGGCGATGGCCAAGCTGACGCCGATCGAGTGATCGTCCGCGGTGTCAGGCCGCGGGCGGTTCGCCGTCCGCCGCCTGGCCCTGGGCGCCGCCAAAGCTGTCGTTGAAGGTGAACAGCAGCGACACGTAGAACACGGTCGAGAACAGCAGCCCGGCCGGCAGCGCCAGCATCGAGGCCGCGCTGTGCGCGCCCAGCACCGAGAACACCAGCGCCGCGGCGATGCCGAAGACGGTGGCGACGACGAACCAGGCCAGGCCGTAGACGAAGAACGCGCCCTTGCATCGCCACACCGCCAGCGTGCTGGAGAACAGCGACTGCGCGACGCTCTGCCGGCCCCAGTGCACCAGCGCCGGCGCGTGCCAGAACGGCACCGACAGCAGCGAACCCAGCACCAGCGCGAGCATCGCCGCCGCCGTCACGCCGGGCTCGGCCATCAGCGCGTCGAGTTCCGCCTGGTCGACCGTACCCTGCGCCATCAGCTCCTGCAGGCGCTGCATCGCGCCGCCCGAGACCCAGTCGCAGATCACCAGGATCGCGATCGCCGCGAGGCCGTAGATCAGGCACAGCAGCAGCAGCGAACGCCGGCGCGCCGGGTCGGCGCGCAGCGGCTCGATGAACTGCGCCGGCGTCACCGGCCCGCCGAACAGCGCCGACTGCGAGGCCACCATGAAACCCAGCGACAGCAGCGGCAGCGACATCATCTGCAGCACGCCGCCAACCAGCGGCAGCAGCGAGACGGCCAGCGCCGCGAACAGGAACACCGCGAACATCGCGGTGAAGGCGAGCGGGCGGCGTGCGAACAGCGCGAACGCGTCGCCCAGCCAGCGCGCGCCGCGCGCCGGTTCCACCTTCTTCAGTTGCAGCGGCATCGGGTCGGTCGGGATCAGGTCGTGGCCGGCGGGTGCCACGGGTTGGCGATGCGGTCGCGCAGCAGGCGTTCGAAGTGCACCGGGTCCTTGGGCTGCAGCAGCGCGGCCTCGCGCGGCTGGTGCCAGTCGCGCAGCCGCGAGAGCCAGAAACGAAAGCCGGCGGCGCGCAGCAGCCCCGGCATCAGCCGGATCTCGCCGTGCGACAGCGGCCGCACCGTCTGGTAGGCGGCCATGAAGGCGAGCGCACGCGCCTCGTCCAGGCTGGCGGTCGTCAGGTCGGCGCACCAGTCGTTGAGGCAGACGGCGATGTCGAACAGCAGCGTGTCGGTGCCGGCGAAGTAGTAGTCGAAGAAGCCGCAGAGGCGGTCTTCGCCGGCGGTCTCGTCGAACATCACGTTGTCGCGGAACAGGTCGGCGTGGATCGCGCCGCGCGGCAGCGCACGGCCGGCGGCCGAAGCCGCGAGCTGCTGCTGGAAGGCGAGTTCGTCTTGCAGCAGTTCGGCCTGTTCGGCGTCGACGTAGGGAAGGACCTCGGGCACGGTGCGCTGCCACCAGTCCAGCCCGCGCAGGTGCGGCTGTTCGACCGCCAGGTCGGCGACTGCCAGGTGGGCGCGCGCCAGCATCGCGCCCACCTGGGCGCAGTGCGTGGCCTCGGGCGCCAGGCGGTGGCTGCCGGGCAGCCGGGTGACGACCGCGGCCGGCTTGTGCGCCAGCGTGTGCAGCAGTTCGCCGCCGGCGTCGGCTTGCGGCGCCGGCACCGGGATGCCGTGCTGCGCCAGGTGCTGCATCAGCTGCAGGTAGTAGGGCAGTTCGGCGCGCGACAGGCGCTCGAACAGCGTGACGACCCACTGGCCCTGGGCCGTGGTCGCGTAGTAGTTGGTGTTCTCGATGCCTGAGCGGATGCCGCGCAGGTCGCCGAGCGCGCCCAGATCCAGGCTGCGGAGCAGGGCATCGGCTTCGGCGAAGCCGACTTCGGTGTAGACGGCCACCTAAAGCCTCGCTCGCCCGGCTGCGGGGCGGGTGTCTCGCAAGCTCTTCACGCTCAGAACGTCAGCATGTGCCAGACCCGCTGGCCCGACGGGTCGCCGGGCTGCGACGGGTCGCGCGCGCCGCTGGACGGCACGATCTCGTAGGGCTTCACGCCGGGCAGCTTGCTGCGCACGGTGATGCTCTGCGTCTGGCCGCGGACCTTGAGTTCTTCGATGCGCACGTTGTCGTCTTCGGAAACCTGGCGCTGCACGGCCGGCTCGGGCGTGCGAGCGGAGGCCGGCTCGGCGACGGCCGGCGGGGTCGCCTGTTGGGCGATCGCGGCACCAGCCAGCGCGAGCAGAGCGCCAGCCGTCAGGTTTCGGGGAAATGAGCGCGCCATGTGACCGATTCTAGGCGGGCGCAACGGCGGCTCCTCAACGGCGGGGGAATCGCTGAGGCGCGAGAAGCGGCGCAGCGGACAGTCCGGCCGGCCTCCAGCGCTCACGGATGGCCCGAACCGAAGACGGTGCAGCCGCCCGGAATCACCCCAGCTACGTGCGCGAGCGGGTACGGCCCCTCGGCCTCGCGGCCCTGGGGCCATGGCGCGCCGCAAGCCGCGGGTGTCGTTCACGGCGTGGTGGTTCCCCTGGGCGATCCTCGTTCACGCCGCCACCGTGCGGCGGTCGTGGCCAGACCGATGCCGGCCAGCCACAGTGCCCAGGTCGCCGGCTCGGGCACCATCAGCGCACCGGCCGCGACCAGGTACTCGAGGCCGAAGTCCTGGGCTCCGACGCCGCTGAACGTGTAGTCCACCGTCAGGTCCACCACGCCACTGAACACGCCAAGGTCCAGCGTGCGGTCCTTGAAGAAGGACTCGGCGGCGCTCAGCGACGTGAAACTGCGGCTCAGCAGCGTCTGGCCGAAGTTCTCGACGCTGAACCTGAAGTCGATCGGCAGACCGCCGTCCTGGCCGGTGAAGTCGACGAGGCCGAGGACGACGGGTTGGCTGCCGGCCAGGCTGATGCGGTAGTGGGCACCACCCTCGGCGGAGTGTCCCGATTCGTCGTCGAGGTAGCCACTGAGGTGCACACCGGTGGCGGTGGCGGCGATGACGCCGAGGGTACCGGACGCCAGCGCCGCGGCGACTGCGGGCGCGCGGGACAGGGCGCTGGCGACGGTGGTGTCGGCAGGGGCGGCGTCGATGCGGGTGAACGCCTGGTTCACGGAGAAAGGATCCTCGAGCGGCGGGCCGCCGACGCCTTCGCCGTGGGCCACGCGCGCCGTGGCCAGGCCGAAGCTGCGGCCTGTCACGACCGCTTTCGCGCTCGTGACGCGCTCGAGTGTGCCGGCGGCCTCGGCCTGGGCACTGGCGCGGCTGTCACCGTCGCCGGTGGTTTGGGCGCGGACGTCGGCTCGCCCGTCCATGCCTGCCTGTGCCTGCGCCTGTGCGTCGGCACGGCGCCAGAGGGAATCGGCGATAGCGGTCGCGGTCGCGGCTCCTCGGCGCTCGCTCGCGTTCGCCTGGGCTTGCGCGGTCGCGTCTGCCCAATCGAGGCTGCCGACCTCGCTCCGGGCCAACGCCACGCGCCCGGCGCGCGCCGTGGCGGTGCCGGAGGACGAGCCGCCACGGCCCCCCAGGTCGCCGCCCCTGCCGCCAAAGACGCCGAGCACGGCGTCCGCAGCCGATCCGGGGCTGTCGACAGCGAGTTCCAGGACACCGCGCGCGGCGCCGCCGAAGCCATCTTCGCCGTACACGGCGCCGTCTTCCGGCGGCCCGTGTGGCCTGCGCACGCTGCCGCCCGCGCCACCTCGGACCTCGAGCGCGCCCGACACCGCGCTCGCTCCGCTGCCGGACCAGCGCAGCGCCGCGTCGGCCTGGCCGCCGGCGCCGCCATTGCCGCCCTGGGTCGAGTCCGTATCGCCGCCCGACCCGGCTTGCACCCGCGCGCTCAGGTGCAGTGTGCCCCGCGCGCTGCCGCCGACCGTTCGGCTGGTGAAGACGTCGGCGCCGCGGCCGCCGTCGCCCGCTTGGCTGTCGCCGCCCTTGCCCCCTTGCAGGAGCAGTGATGCCCAGGCGTCGCCGCTGCCACTGGCGGCGGTCGCGTCTCCGGAGGCCGTGGCGCCATCGCCGCCGGACCCGTACGCGAGCTGACCGTCGCTGCCGATCGCCGTCACGAAGGATCGGGCTTCGGCGCCCGTCGTCCCGGCGTGACCGGAGGCCGTCGCACGACCGCCACGAGAGAAGCCGCTCGCGTAGGCGGCCGGGATTCCTCCCTCCGCGCGGACCTCGGCTTGCACCGGGCCGCGCCCATTGACCGAGGCGTGTGCGGTGGCGTCTCCCCCGCCGCCGCCCGAATACCCCCAACTGGTGCCGCCCCCCGCACCGCCGATGGCTCGCACCACCGCAACCAGCGGGCGTGTCGGGCTGTCGCTTCCGAGACTGAGCGTGGCGCTGGCGGCGCCGCCGTCTCCACCGTACGCGAAGTTCTCGGACGCGCCGCCATCGCCCCCGACCGCGGTTGCGAGCGCCAGGTCGGATCCGGTGGCATATCCCGTGACGTCTGCAGTGGCCATGCCGCCGGCACCGGCCCGGAAGTCCATGCCGCTGGAAGCGCCGCCGTGCCCGCCGACCGCCGATGCCTGGGCGCTGCCACCCGCGGCGCCGGTCCCGTCCAGCCTCGCACGGGCCTGGGCCCCGCCGCCGTTGCCGCCGTCGGCCGCGCTGCCGGCGCCCCCGGCTCCACCGAATGCCTGCGCGCTGACGTCGGTCCGGTCCAGCCCCGAGCCGATGGCGGTGGCGCGTGCCGAACCGCCGTATCCCCCCGGGGCGCCGTCGCCCATCCCGCTATTGCCGCCGGGCCCGCCGTAAGCGCGGGCGGACACGGAGAGCGATTGACCCGCCACATCGGCGAAGCTCTGTTGCGCCGTGGCGCTGCCTCCGTCCTCGCCGACGGCGCCCGGGACGCCGTGGACGACGGTCTCCTTCGTCAGGTCCGCAGCCCAGGCCGGGGGCCACGCGACCAGCAGCAGGGCCCACATCGCGTGGTACCGACAAGCGCCGCATCGATTCCGGTAGCCCATTTCGGCCTCCTCGAAACGGGTTCGACAAGCCTGGAGCATGGCCGAGCGGCCTGCCTTCAATCAAGCGGGCGGCCTCCGCGGCGAGGCTTCACGACCAGAGAAGTGTGTGCAGGCTTGTCGAACGCGTGTCGCGTCACGGCGAGGCAGCGCGAAACGCATCCGGCCCGCGCCGACCCGGCCTTGCAGGCATCCGCGACGCCCTGGCGGCAGCCGTCGGTGCGGTGGCGCGCACCGTCACCGACAATCGCCGCCATGAGCGACACCCGCCCCACGCTGCTGCTGGTCGATGGTTCCAGCTACCTCTACCGCGCCTACCACGCGATGCCCGACCTGCGTTCGCCGGACGGTTTCCCCACCGGCGCGATCCACGGCATGGTCGCGATGATGAAGCGCCTGCGCGAGCAGGTGCCGGCCGAACACGCGGTCTGCATCTTCGACGCCAAGGGCCCGACCTTCCGCGACGCCTGGTACGACCAGTACAAGGCGCAGCGCGCACCGATGCCCGAGCCGCTGGTGCAGCAGATCGAGCCGATCCACGAGGTCGTGCGCCTGCTCGGCTGGCCGGTGCTGGAAGTGCCCGGCATCGAGGCCGACGACGCCATCGGCACGCTCGCCTGCGTCGCCAAACGCGCCGGCCACCGTGTCGTCGTCTCCACCGGCGACAAGGACCTGGCTCAGCTCGTCGACGAACACGTCACGCTGATCAACACGATGAGCAACGAGACGCTGGACCCGCCCGGCGTGCTCGCCAAGTTCGGCGTGCCGCCGGAGAAGATCGTCGACTACCTGACGCTGGTCGGTGACAGCGTCGACAACATTCCCGGCGTCAAGGGCGTCGGCAAGGTCACGGCGCTGAAGTGGCTGGCCGCCTACGGCTCGCTCGACGGCGTCATCGCCGCGGCCGGCACGATCAAGGGCGTCACCGGCGACAACCTGCGCCAGGCGCTGGACTGGCTGCCGCAGGGCCGCCGCCTCGTCACCGTGGCCTGCGACTGCGACCTGACGCCGCAGGTGCCCGGCTGGCCGGCGCTGGACGCGCTCGCGCTGCGCCCGGTCGACGGCGCCGGGCTGCTGGGCTTCTTCGGCCGCTTCGGCTTCAAGACCTGGCGCCGCGAGCTGGAGGAGCAGAACAGCCCCGCGGGCGACGCGTCGCAGGCGGCCGAAATCCGCCCCGCCGCCGAAGCGGTCGCCCGCGAGTACGAGACGATCACGAACTGGGAGCGTTTCGACGCCTGGTTCGAGCGCCTGCAGGCGGCCGAGCTGGTGGCGATCGACACCGAGACCGACTCGCTGGAGCCGATGCGGGCACGCATCGTCGGCATCAGCTTCGCGGTCGAACCCGGCCGCGGCGCCTACGTGCCGCTGGCACACGCCGGCCCCGACGCGCCCGAGCAGCTGCCGCTGGCCGAGGTGCTGGCGCGGCTCAAGCCCTGGCTGGAGGACGCCACGCGCGCCAAGCTCGGCCAGAACCTGAAGTACGACCGCCACGTCTTCACCAACGAAGGAATCCGGCTCGCCGGCGTGCGCCACGACACCATGCTCGAGAGCTATGTGCTCGAGGCGCACAAGCCGCACGGCCTGGAAAGCCTGGCCGAGCGCCACCTCGGCCGCAAGGGCCTGTCCTACGAGGACGTCTGCGGCAAGGGCGTGAACCAGATCCCGTTCGCCCAGGTCGACGTCGCGCGTGCGACCGAGTATTCGGCCGAGGACAGCGAGATGACGCTGCACGTGCACGGCGTGCTCTGGCCCGAGGTCGAGGCCGACGCCGGGCTGCGCTACGTCTACGAAACGATCGAGATGCCGGTGGCCGAGGTGCTGGCGCGCATCGAGCGCACCGGCGTGCTCGTCGACCCGCAGGAGCTGGCGCGACAGAGCCGCGACCTGGCCGAACGCATGGTCGCGCTCGAGCAGGAGGTCTATGCGATCGCCGAGCAGCCCTTCAACCTGGGCAGCCCGAAGCAGATCGGCGAGATCCTGTTCGGCAAGCTCGGCCTGCCGGTGAAAAAACGCACCGCCAGCGGCGCGCCCAGCACCGACGAGGACGTGCTGACCGAACTCGCTGCCGACTACCCGCTGCCGGCGCGCATCCTCGAGCACCGCAGCCTGGCCAAGTTGAAGGGCACCTACACCGACAAGCTGCCGCTGATGGTCAATCCGGCCACCGGGCGGGTGCACACCAACTACGCGCAGGCGGTGGCGGTGACGGGCCGGCTGGCGAGCAACGAGCCCAACCTGCAGAACATCCCCATCCGCACGGCCGAAGGCCGGCGCGTGCGCCGCGCCTTCGTCGCGCCGCCGGGGCATGTGATCCTGAGCGCCGACTACTCGCAGATCGAGCTGCGCATCATGGCCCACATCAGCGGCGACGAAGGCCTGCTGCGCGCCTTCTCCGAAGGCGTGGACGTGCACCGCGCGACCGCCAGCGAAGTCTTCGGCGCGCCGCTGGAGGACGTCACGAGCGAGCAGCGCCGCTATGCCAAGGTCATCAACTTCGGCCTCATCTACGGCATGGGCGCTTTCGGCCTGGCGAGCAACCTGGGAATCGAGCAGAAGGCGGCCAAGGACTACATCGACCGCTATTTCGCGCGTTTCGCCGGGGTCAAGCGCTACATGGACGAGACCCGTGTGCGCGCCAAGGAGAAGGGCTACGTCGAGACCGTCTTCGGCCGCCGGCTGTGGCTGCCGGAGATCAACTCGGGCAACGGCCCGCGCCGCAGCGGCGCCGAGCGCCAGGCGATCAACGCGCCGATGCAGGGCACGGCCGCCGACCTGATCAAGCTGGCGATGATCGCGGTGCAGCGGGCGCTGGACGAAGAGGGCCGGGCGACGCGCATGGTGATGCAGGTGCACGACGAACTGGTGCTCGAGGTGCCCGAGGCCGAACTCGACTGGGCGAAGGAAGCGATCCCGCGCTTGATGGCCGGCGTCGCCGCGCTGAAGGTGCCGCTGCTGGCCGAGGTCGGCATCGGCGCCAACTGGGACGAAGCGCACTGAGTGACCCCGGCCCGGCAGCCCGGCCACGGCCGCCGACGCGGCCGTGGTCATGGCCATGGTCCGCCGCGGTTCTAGGGGTTGGTCGGGGCAAGGCTGCCCGATAGCGTGCGCCGGCGTCGGCCCGCAACCCCTGCCCTCTTGCGCCAGCGAGTTGCACCCGGCATCCGATATCCGGGGAGCCCCGTTGGCCGCTACCGCTTTTCCGCTTCGATGATCCGTCCCGCCCTGCGCCTGAGCGCGCTGCTGGCGGGGGCATTCTCCGGCCTCGTCGCCTGCAGCGACCGCGGGGCGGAACCGCCGCTGCATGACGCCGGCGCCCAGCTGCGCGCGGCCGCCGCCGAGCCGGTGCCACGTGCGCGCCAGATCCGCGATCTGCTCGAGCGTGAGAAGGAATGGGGCGGCGGGCATTCTCCCGTGCCGCGCCGCGGCGCGACCGCGAACACCTTCGCGAAGCTGCGCTCCGAACTCACCCGCGCCGACGTGCCGGCCCTGCTGCTGCTGATCGAGGACGACGCCGTCGACGTGCGCTCGATGGCGGTGAGCCTGCTCGAGTGCCTGGAGCCGCTGTCCGAACAACTGGTCGAGCAGCGCGCCGCGCAGGCCGTCGATGCCCAGCGCCGCAGCCGCGACCTCGATGCCTTGATCGGCATCCGCGCCATCCGTGCCGGCGGCACGTCCTGCCGCTGACCCGTCTTCAGGCCGGCTGCAGGGCCGCTGCAGCGAACGATCGACAGGGAGGCAACTGATGTCATGGCACGAAGTTGAACGCTCGTCCCGCGCTGCGCTCAGGCGCGCCTGGCTGCTGGCGACGGGCATGGTGATGGCTGCAGGCGCGCTGGCGTTCGCCCCGGGCGGCGGCGTGCACGTCTATCCGGCGTCGAAGACGCATGGCGAAATCACCGATGAGGCGCTGGCAACGGTTTATGCGTCGGCCGGCTTGACCACGGTCAGCAATTCGATGAAGGCGGCGCGCAAGCAGTTCGTCGAGGCGAACAAGGCGGTCGACAACGACCAGTTCTCCAGCCGCAAGCATTTCGACGGCGAGAACTTCGCCGGCGGCCAGAGCGAGATCAACGGCCTGCTGTCCAAGGCGGTGACGCAGGCCAAGGCCGGCGACTTCTCCAATGCGCGCACCAGCGTCGGGGCGGCGTTGCACACGGTTCAGGATTTCTACGCCCATTCGAACTGGGTCGAACTCGGCAACTCCGCGCCGAGCGCCGAGGTGGGGCGGCCGGGGTCGATCAGCAACACGTCCCCGGTCGGGGACCTGGCCTGCGTCAGGCTGCCGGCGGTCTGCAACGTCTCCAACCTGGTGACGTCGCGGCTGACCAGCGGCTACTACGGCAAGGAGGACGCGGTCATCCTGCCCGGCAAGTGCCGCCACGGCGGTTTCTTCGACAGCGGCCCGGGCGCGGACGGGCTGCCGGATCTCACCGGCATCAGCAAGGATTCGGCCGTCTGCCTGGTCACGGGCGCGGGCCTGGTCGACAGCCCGCACAGCGACTTCAATCCGGCGGCCGCGGCCGTCGCGGTGCGGGCGACGGTGCAGGTCTTCGACGACCTGAAGTCCAAGCTCAGCACGAGCGAGTTCAAGTCGCTGCTCGGCGTCGGCCCGAGCCTGGCGTTCTCGATCGACACCACGGGCAGCATGGGCTCGATCATCGCCGGGGTCCGCAGCGCGGCGATCTCGATCGTCAACAGCCGCCTGGGCACCGAGCAGGAACCGTCGAAGTACGTGCTCAGCCCGTTCAACGACCCGTCCACCGGGCCGGCGACCTCGACTGCCGACGCCAACGCCTTCAAGGCCGCGATCGGCGCGCTCGGCGCCAGCGGCGGCGGCGATTGCCCGGAACTGTCGATGGCCGGCAGCTACAGCGCGGTCGACCTGTCCGACGACCGCGGCGACGTCTTCGTCTTCACCGACGCATCCTCCAAGGACGCCAGCCTGGCGTTTGCGGTCAGCTCGCTCGCGTCGACCAAACGCGTCAAGGTCTTCTACGCCCTGTTCGGCAGCTGCTCGCCCTACGACCCCGCCTACTTCAGCGTCGCCAACGCCTCCGGCGGCCAGGTGTTCACGCTCGCCGCGTCCGAGGCGGGCACGGTCACCCGGCTCAGCGACATCCTGGCGCGCAACAACGCGGTCGACGTCGAGAGCCGCCAGGGCAGCGTCGTCACCGGCGCGCCGGTCACGATCCCGTTCAGCGTCGATTCCTCGATGTCCAAGCTCAACGTGTCGTACTCGGACATCGACGCCACCACGCTGACGCTTTACCGCCCCGACGGCGTCATCGTCACGCCGTCGACGCCCGGCGTGTCGACGATCGCGCTCAGCAACGGCGTGATCTACTCGATCAACCCGCCCGCGGCCGGGGTGTGGCGCGCCGTCATCGGCGGCAGCGGCCAGTACTCGCTGCTGGTCAACGGCGAGAGCCAGGTCGCGCTGGACCAGTTCGACTTCGCCGAGCTCGCCGGGCGCGGCGGCCACCAGGGCTACTACGCGATCACGGGGCTGCCGCTGGTCGGCAAGACCTACAAGGCGGTGGCGCGCTTGTCCGGATCACCGGCCTCGGTGGCGTTCGAGTTTCGCGACCTCGACGGCGCCACCATCGCCCCGTTCGCGCTCGCCGACGCCGACGTGGAGGCCCACTACCTGGCGGGCGACGTGCGCATCCCGTCGCAGAGCTTTCGCGTCTACGCAACCGGCGCCGATGCCGGCGGCACCGCGTTTCAGCGCCTGATCGCGACCGTCGTCTTCCCGCAGACGGTGAGCGTCAATCCGCCGGCCGCGGTGGACCTGGGCCAGGGCCAGACGAGCAGCTACGTCTTCGAGGTGCGCAACGAAGGGCCGGCAGCGACCTTCGTCTTCGCGGCCAAGGACACGGCCGGCTTCGTTTCCGGGAGCATGACGCCGGCCTCGGCGACGCTGGCCACCGGGGCTTCGGCGCTGACCAAGGTGACGCTGAAGGTCGGTGCCGCGATACCGGTCGGGACCCGTGACTCGCTCACCGTCACGGCCACCGATGCGGCCGATGCTGCGCGGCGCAACTTCGCGGTGCTGACGAGTTCGGTCGTCGCACCCAAGGTCTCGGGCGACGTGAACCGCGACGGCGTGGTCGACTGCGGCGACCTGAACCTCGTCAAGGCCTCGTTCGGCAGCCGCACGGGCTCGCGCGCGTTCAACCCGGACGTCGATGTCGACGGCAACGGCGTGATCGACGCGCGCGACCTCGCCTTCGTCGCCCGGCTGGTGCCGGCCGGGACGGTGTGCAAATGATCGGGTTCGACTTTCGGGAGGACAACATGATGGATCGATGCTGGATGCAGAGAATCGTGCGCCGGGTTTGGGCGTGCGTGTTCGCGTTGGGCCTGCCCCTGGCCGCGCATGCGACGGCGGTGACGCTGACGCCGACAGGCCCGACGACGGTCGCGGTCGGCGAGACGATCACCTTCGACCTGGGCATCAGCGATGCGGTCGACCTGTTCGCGTTCCAGTTCTCGCTGCAGTTCGACCCGGCGATCGTCCAGGGCCTGACGCTGAGCGAGGGCCCTGCGCTGGGCACGGCGGGCACGACGTTCTTCATCGCCGGCGCGTTCGACAAACTGTCCGGGCTGCTCGAGCTGACCGGCTCCTCGCTGATCGGCGCGATCCCCGGCTTCAGCGGCAGCGGCGTCCTGGCGTCGCTGACGTTTTCCGCGCTCGGCCCTGGCACGAGCGCGATCGAGCTCGGCGATGTGTTGCTGCTCGACTCGTCGTTCACCATCGCCGAGGCCACGCTCGCTTCGTCTGCGGTGGTCGTGGCCGAGCAGGCGGTGCCGGAGCCGGCGACGCTGGCGCTCGTGCTGACGGCATTGGCGGCAGCGGCGTCCACACGCGGCGGTGCAAGGCGTCGGGCCGGCTGAACGAGGCCGCCGCATGCGCCGGGGCCTACCCGGGCATGCGGGGGCGGTCGTCACGGCGTTGTCATCGAAAAGTCGCCTGCCGCACCTAGACTCGGCAGCGTGACTGACGCATCGACCCCGATGGCCCGGCAGGAAGAACGGCTGCCGGCGCCGGCCCCCCTCCTCAACCGCGAACGATCCATCCTCCAGTTCAACCGCCGCGTGCTGGCCCAGGCGCGCCGCGCCGACGTGCCGCTGCTGGAGCGGCTGCGCTACGTCACCATCGTCTCGTCGAACATCGACGAGTTCTTCGAGGTGCGTTTCGCCGACCTGGCCGAAGCCGCGCGCCAGCCCGGCGGCGGCGTCTCGCGCAGCGACCTGGCCGCGGTGGCGGTCGCCGCCCACGAGCTGATCGACGAGCAGTACAAGATGCTCAACGACGAGGTCGTGCCCGAGCTGCAGCGCCACGGCATCATCGTGCTCAACCACGCCGACCGCGACGAAGGCCAGCGCCGCTGGGTGCGGCGCTTCTTCGAGCGCGAGGTGCGGCCGCTGCTGGTGCCGCTGGTGCTGGACCCGAGCCACCCGTTCCCGCTGGTGGCCAACAAGTCGCTGAACTTCATCGCCCGGCTCGGCGGCCGCGACGCCTTCGGGCGCGAGAACTCGATCGCCATCGTCAAGGTGCCGCGTGTGCTGCCGCGCGTGATCCGCCTGCCCGACGCGCTCTGCGGCGGGCGCCAGGGTTTCGTGCTGCTGACCAGCGTCATCCGCGCCCACCTGGATGAGCTGTTCCCCGGGCGCAGCGTCGAGTCCTTCTCGCAGTTCCGCGTCACGCGCGACTCCGAGCTGGAGTTCGACGCCGACGACGTCACCAACCTGCGCCAGGCGCTGCGCAGCAACCTGAGCAAACGCCACTTCGGCCTGGCGATCCGGCTCGAGGTGGTGCGAAGCTGCCCGAGCGAGCTGCACGACTTCCTGCTGCGCCAGCTGCAGCTGCCCGAGTACGCGCTGTACAAGGTCAACGGCCCGGTGAACCTGGCGCGCCTGAACGAGATCATCGACCAGGCCGACGCCCAGACCCTGCGTTTCCCGCGCTACGACCCGGCCTGGCCGGCCTCGCTGCGCCCGGGGCACTCGATCTTCGAGCAGCTGCAGGCCGGCGACGTGATGCTGCACCACCCGTTCGAGAGTTTCGAGCCGGTCGTGCAGTTCCTGCGCGAGGCGGTCGAGGACCCGGCGGTGCTGGCGATCAAGCAGACGATCTACCGCACCGGCAGCCAGAGCGTGCTCGCCGACCTGCTGATCGAGGCGGCGCGCCGCGGCAAGGAAGTGATGGCGGTGGTCGAGCTCACTGCGCGTTTCGACGAAGAGGCCAACATCAACTGGGCCGAGCGGCTCGAGGCCGTCGGCGCCCAGGTGGTCTACGGCGTCGTCGGCCTGAAGACCCACGCCAAGCTGATGCTGGTGACGCGGCGCGAAGGCAGCCGGCTGCGGCGCTACGTGCACCTGTCCACCGGCAACTACAACCCCAAGACCGCGCGCCTGTACACCGACGTCGGCTACCTGAGCGCCGACCCGGCGCTGGCTGCGGACGCCGACGCCGTCTTCCACCAGCTCGCCAGCCAGGGCCGCATGCGCAGCTCGCGCCGGCTGCTGACCGCGCCCTTCGTGCTGCACCGCACGATGGTGCGCCACATCGCGCAGGTGGCCGCGGCCGCACGCGCCGGGCGCGAGGCGCGCATCGTCGCCAAGGTCAACGCGCTCACCGACCCGGGGCTGATCGCGGCGCTGATCGACGCCGGCCGCGCCGGCGCGAAGATCGACCTGATCGTGCGCGGCGCCTGCATGCTGCCGCCGGGTGTGCCCGGGCACACCGACACGATCCGGGTGCGCTCGGTCATCGGCCGTTTCCTCGAACACACGCGGGTGCTGTACTTCCGCTGGGGCGAGGCGCCCGACGACGAGATCCTGTACCTGTCCAGCGCCGACTGGATGAGCCGCAACATGTTCCGGCGCATCGAGCTTGCCTGGCCGGTGCGCGACGCGGTGCTGCGCCAGCGCATCATCGACGAGGCGCTGGTGCCCTATCTGCACGACGAACTCGACGCCTGGGAGCTGCAGGCCGACGGCGAGTACCGCCGCGTCGCCCAGACCGGCATCAGCGCGCAGCAGGCGCTGATGCGGCGCTACACCTGAGGAGAGCGACGATGGACCTGGTCCTCTGGCGCCACGCCGAAGCCTTCGACGCGCGCGAGGGCCAGGACGATCTGGATCGCCCGCTCAGCCCCAAGGGCGAACGCCAGGCGCAGCGTGTCGCCGCCTGGCTCAACCGCCAGCTGCCGGCCGGCACGCGCGTGCTGGCCAGCCCGGCGCGGCGCTGCCAGCAGACCGCGGCGGTGCTGGAGCGGCGCGTGAAGACGCTGGCCGAGCTCGCGCCCGGCGGCTCGGTCGAGGCGCTGCTGCACGCGGCGCGCTGGCCCGAGTCGCGCGAGCCGGTGCTCGTCATCGGCCACCAGCCGACGCTGGGGCTGGCGGCGGCGCTGCTGCTGGCCGGCGAGATCCAGCCCTGGGCGGTGCGCAAGGCCGGCGCCTGGTGGCTGCGTTCGCGTGAACGCGGCGACGAGGTTCAGTTCGTGCTGCACGCGGTGATCGGGCCCGAGACGCTGTAGCGCCCGGGCGCCGCCGCACTCAGCGCGGCAGCAGCAGCTTGCGTGGGCCCGAGCGCGCCCAGCTCTGCGCCTCTTCCTCGAGCAGGTAGGCGGTGCGGGGGTGCGCTCGCGCCCAGGAGGCGTCGTAGGCCAGCGTGGCGTCGCGGCCGCGCTCGCGCAGCAGCAGCGCGTCGGCATCGACGTCGGCGCGTGCATGGCACTTGATGACCGCCAGCCGCAGGCACATCACCTGCCAGGTCAGCGCCTCGCTGGTGAGCGCGTCCTCGATCTTGCGCAGGCCGCCACGCTGGCCGAGCACGAGCTGGCCGATGCGCCGCTGCTGGCTCTGCGAGAAGCCGGGCGCGTCGACATGCGCCAGCAGGTAGGCGCTGTGGCGGTGGTGGTCGTGGTGCGAGACCATCAGGCCGATCTCGTGCAGGTCGCAGGCCCAGCCGAGTTCGCGCCGCGACTCGGCGTCGGCGGCCGGCATGACGCCGTCGAACAGCGCCTGGGCCACGGTGGCGACACGCCGCGCCTGCTTCTGGTCGACGCCGAAACGGCGCTGCAGCTCGCGCACCGAGGCGTCGCGCATGTCGGTCGGCCGGGTGCGCTTGAGAGCCGTCAGGCGCTCGTGCAGATCGACGATGACGCCCTGGCGCAGCGCACCCTTGGCCGGCCACAGGGTTTCGATGCCGAAGTTCTCGGCCAGCGTCTGCAGGATCGCCAGGCCGCCGGGGATGACGGCGCGGCGCTCGGGCTTCAAGCCCGGCAGGTCCAGGCGTTCGACGTGGCCGGCGGCGACGCAGCGCTGTTCCAGCCAGGCCAGGCCCGCGGTCGTGATGCGGCCGTCGCTGACGCCGGCGGCGGCGAGGATCTGCGACACCGCGCCCGCGGTGCCCGAGGAGCCCAGCGCCTGCTGCCAGTGGCGCGGCGCGAAGGGCTCCAGCGCTTCCTCCAGTTCGGCGCCGGCGGCGACCCGCGCGCCGCGGAAGGCGTCGGCCGTCATGCGGCCGTCGGCGAAGAAACGCAGCGACAGGCTGACGCAGCCGACGGCGAAGGACTCGGCCGTGACCGGCGTGCGCCCGCGGCCCAGGATCAGCTCGGTCGAGCGGCCGCCGATGTCGACGACGAGCCGCGGCTCGTCGGCCGGCTGCAGCTGGGCGACACCGGCGTAGATCAGGCGCGCTTCCTCGCGCCCGGAGATGACCTCGATCGTGTGACCCAGCGCCTCCTGGGCGCGCAGCAGGAAGGCGTCGCGGTTGCGCGCCTCGCGCAGCGTCTGCGTCGCCACCGCGCGCACCTGAGCCGGCGCGAAGCCGACCAGGCGCGACGAGAAGCGGCGCAGACAGTCCAGGCCGCGCTGCACGGCCTCTTCGGTCAGCAGGCGCTGGTCGTCGAGACCGGCGCCCAGGCGAACCATGTCCTTCAGGTATTCGGTGCGGCGATAGCGCCCGCGCTGCAGCTGTCCGATCTCGAGACGGAAGCTGTTGGAACCCATGTCCACCGCGGCCAGCGGCAGGTCGGGCGATGTGTTGTCGGCCATGGGCCGATTGTGCAAGAGGGCTATCACGCTGCCGTGACGCGCTTCCTAGAATGACTTCGACCTGCTCGGGATCAAGGAGGCTGGCATGCAGCAAGACGACTTCGACACCCTGGTGCCGCGCCCGGACCCGAGCCGGCGCGACTTCGTGCGCTGCGCCGTCGGCGGCGGTTTCGCCGCCGCGGTGCTGCCTATCGCGGCCCAGACCGTGGTGCGCACCGACAGTGCCGGCCTCGTCGCCGGCGAGGTGACGATCCCCGTCGGCGACTTCCGCCTGCCGGCCTACCGCGCCGCGCCGGCGGGGCGCGCCCAGGCGCCGGTGCTGCTGGTGGTCAGCGAGATCTTCGGCGTGCACGAACACATCGCCGACGTCGTGCGCCGCTTCGCCAAGGCGGGTTATTTCGCGGTCGCGCCGCAGCTTTTCGTGCGCCAGGGCGACGCCGCCGCCTATACCGAGATCGCGCGGCTCGTCGCCGAGGTCGTCTCCAAGGTGCCCGACGAACAGGTGCTGCGCGACCTCGACGCCACGCTGGCCTGGGCCTCGGGGCAGGGCGCCGACACCAGCAAGGCCGGCGTCACCGGTTTCTGCTGGGGCGGGCGCATCACCTGGCTGTACGCGGCACACAACCCGCAGATCAAGGCCGGCGTCGCCTGGTACGGGCGCCTGGTCGGCGACAAGAACCCGCTGCAGCCGGTGAACCCGGTCGAACTCGCCGGGCAGCTGCGCGCGCCGGTGCTGGGTCTCTACGGCGGGCAGGACAGCGGCATCCCGCTGGACAGCGTCGAGCGCATGAAAGCGGCGCTGGCGCAAGGCAGCGTCGCCGCGAAGCAGTCCCGTTTCGTCGTCTACCCGGATGCCGGGCACGCCTTCCATGCCGACTACCGGCCGAGCTACCGCGCCGACGCGGCCCAGGACGGCTGGAAGCGCACGCTCGCCTGGTTCGCCGAGCACGGCGTCGGCTGAGGCGCCCGCGCGCGCTCGGGCCTGTCTCAGGGCGGCGGCCAGTCCTCGTCGGGTGGCCGCGGCGCCTCGACCGTAGGCAGCACCGGCGGCGGCACGTCGATCGCACGCTGCACGAAGGCGTCGACCAGCTTGTCGGCGATCTTGTCGAACACCGGGCCGGCCATTCGCGTCATCACGACGCTGTCGAACTCGTAGTCCAGCAGGAACGTGACCTTGCAGGCCTCGGCCGCCAGCACCTTCAGCTGCCACTCGCCGTAGAAGCGGCGGAAGGGCCCGCGCTCGAGGTGGATGGCCATGAACTCGGGCCGGCGCTTGGGGTTGCGCGTGCGGATCTCGAAGCCGACGCCCTTGAAGCGGATGCTGATGTCGGCGGCGACGACGCCGTCGTCGCGCTCCAGGATGGTCGCCGCCGAGCACCAGGGCAGGAACTTCGGGTAGTGCTCGGCGCCTTCGATCAGGTCGAAGAGGTGGGCGGCCGGCCGGGCCACGAGCGCGCTGCGTCGGACCTGCATCGCTACAGGCGCACGACGCGGCCGTCGGCCAGCAGCGGCGCGTACAGCGCGCGGTCGGCTTCGGCGCGCGCGCGCAGTTCATCGGGCGCCGACGGCGTGATCTCGAAGCCGGCTTCGGCGGCACGTGCGCGCAGCCGCGGCGCGGCCAGCGCGGTGCGCAGGTCCTGCTGCAGGCGCGCCAGCCGCGGCGCCGGCGTGCCGGCGACGGTGACGATGCCGGCCCACGGATGCATCTCGACCGCCGGGCCACCGGCTTCGGTGAGCGTCGGGATCTCGGGGTTGGCGCCCAGCCGCGCCCGGGCGGCGACGGCCAGCGGCCGCAGCCGGCCGCCGGCGTACAGGCCGGCGGCGGTGTTGACGCTGCAGGCGTAGAGGTCGACCTCGCCCGCGGCCAGCGCCGCCAGCAGCGCGCCGTTGTCCTTGAACGGCACGTGCAGCAGCCGGATGCCGGCAGCGCGCGCGAAGCTCTCGATCGCGACCTGGCTCGCGTGGCCGTTGCCCAGCGAGGCGTAGCTCAGCCGCCCGGGCTCGCGGCGCGCCGCGTCCAGCAGCGTGTCGAGCCGGCCCCAGCGGCTGCTGCGTGCCGTCCAGAGCACGAAGGTGGCGCGAAACAGCAGCGACAGCGGCGCGATGTCCTGCACCGGGTCGTAGGGCAGGCTGGCGTGCAGCAGCGGGTTCACCGCCAGCGTCGCGGTGTCGGCGAGGAACAGCGTGTGGCCGTCCGGCGGCGTGCGCCGCAGCTCCGAGAACGCGACGATGCCCGAGGCACCGGGTTTGTTGTCGACGACGACCGGCTGCCGCCACGGCGCCGCGAGTTCGTCGGCGAGCGCGCGGGCCACCACGTCCGGGCCGATGCCGGTCGAGTAGGGCACGACCAGGCGCACGGCGTGGCCCGGGAAGCGCTCGACCGCGGCGCGCGCCGGCAGCATGGCGGCAGCCGCCGTCGCGAGCAGCGCGCGGCGCGAGAGGCGCGCCGGGTTCATCGCGCGATCATCGTGCCGAGCAGGGCGCCGGCGGACAGCAGCGCGGCGAACCAGAGCTCGAGGCGGAAGGTGCGGAACAGGATCTCGTTGAAGGCGATGCCGCGCGGGCAGCGCACGAAGTCGCCACGCAGCTGCAGCGTAGCCGGCAGCAGCAGCAGCGGCAGCAGCATCGTCGCCGACTGCGCCAGCAGCGCCATCAGCGGCACCAGCGCGAAAGGCAGCAGCAGCAGCAGCGTGTACAGCGCCACCGAGCCCGACTCGCCGAAGGTGACGGCGAAGGTGCGGCGGCCGACCAGGCGGTCGTGGGCGATGTCGCGGTGGTTGTTGACCGCCAGCGCCGCGGCCGCGACCGAGCCGAGTGCGATCGAGGCCAGCAGCGTCACCAGGCCGAAGCTGCCGGTCAGCACCCAGTCGGTGCCGACGACGGCGATCAGGCCGAAGAAGATGAACACCGTCAGTTCGCCGAAGGGCGTGTAGGCGATCGGCTTGGGCCCGCCCATGTAGGCCAGCGCCGCGACCAGCGAGGCCGCGCCGATGGCCAGCACCGGCCAGCCGCGGTAGGCGACGAGCCCGACGCCGAGCGCGGCGGCGAGCACGGCGGCGACGACGATGCCGGCACGCACGTGGCGCACGCTGAGCCAGCCGTTGGCGGTGGCGCGCGGCAGGCCGGTGCGCGTGCCGGTGCTTTCGCCGCCGCGCACGGTGTAGCCGACGTCGTTCTGCATGTTGGTGATGACCTGCATCAGCAGCGCGGCGCCCAGCACCAGCAGCGCCGCGAGCATGTCGATCGCGCCGGTGCGGTCGAAACCGAGCGTGGCGCCGACGAGCACCGGGCTCACCGCCACCGGCAGCGTGCGCGGGCGCACGGCGACCGACCACGCTTGCAGCGACCCTGTGCGGACCGCGCGCGTGCTGTTCACCGTGGCTCTATCTCCGGGCATGTACGGGGGCTCCGTGCGGACGAGGGAAAACGAGGATCCGATTCTCGGCGTCGCGGGGCGGCGCCTGGCTTGTGCAACATCAAGCGTCGCGGGTCCGCGGACTTTGTGCCGGTTTCGTTGCGGCATGAATGCACGCGATGCCGAAGCTCAGGTTGTGCCAGTGCACCTGCTCGAAGCCGGCGTCGGCGATCAGGCGCGCGAAACCGGGCTGGTCGGGGAAGCGCCGGATCGACTCGACGAGGTAGACGTAGGCCTCGGGCGAGGCCGCGATCCAGGCGCCCAGGCGCGGGATCACCGTGAACGAGAACAGGTTGTAGAACGGCCGCAGCCACCACGCCGGGGTCGAGAACTCCAGGCACAGGAAGCGGCCGCCGGGCTTGAGCACGCGCTGGATCTCGCGCAGCGCGAGGTCGATGCGGGTGGCGTTGCGGATGCCGAAGGAGATCGTCAGCGTGTCCACCGAGGCGTCGTCCAGCGGCAGCTTCTCGGCGCTGCCGACGAGCCAGTCGACGTGCTGGTGGCCGCGGCTGCGGCCGACCTCCATCATCTCGGCGCTCGGGTCGACGACCGTGACCTGGCGGTCGGGACCGGCCATCAGCGCCGCGACGTCGCCGGTGCCGCCGGCGAGGTCGACGATGCGCTGGCCGGCCTGCGGCGCGGCCATGCGCACGAAACGACGCTTCCAGAGCCGGTGCACGCCGAAGCTCATCAGGTCGTTCATCAGGTCGTAGCGCGCGGCGACGGCGCTGAAGACGCGGCGGATGCGCTGCTCGCGCTCCTGCTCGTCCACGCTCTGGTAGCCGAAACTGTGCGACAGCGGCGTGGGTTCCTTCGGGGGCATCGAGTTCGTTTTCGCAGACGGGTGTCAGGTGGTCTCGACACTTTAACTGGCCCGCCCGAACCTCGTTGCACGCGGCAAATCCCATTGACCTGTGTCAATGGGTAGGTCGGGGCTGCGACTAAGGTTCGGTCAACGTCAGGCTCGAACCATTCCGGCGTTCGAGACGTCTTCATGAGAACGCCCAACCCATCCGATGACACCGGTGGCGATCGGCATCCGGCCCCTGTGCTGAAGATCGCAAACCTCGACGCCAGCGCACCGATGTGCTGGCAGCCCACTCCTGCCGGCAACCCGCTGGTCCAGGCTTCGGCCGTCAACGGCGCCCAGGCTGCGCTGGCGCTGTACGACGCCGCGCTGGGCACGCTCGCGGCCCAGCCCGACGAACCGATCTCGGTGTCGGCGCGGGTGCCGTTCTGCGCCGCGCACTGCTTCTGCTGCGACCGCGACATCCGCGCCGCGCAGCCCGACGACGTCATCGACGACTACGTCGCCGGCCTGGTCGAAGAAATCCGCGAAGTCGCCGAGCGCATCGGCGGCCGGCGCGAGGTGCTGCAGATGCACCTGGGCGGCGGCACCGCGAGCGAACTCAGCGGCTCGCAGCTGGCGCGCCTGGTACAGGCGATGCAGTCGGCCTGGCGCATGCCGGCCGACATCGACATGTCCTGCGAATGCGACCCGCGCCGCGTCAGCCAGACCATGTTCGAGGTGCTGCGCGGGCTGGGTTTCCGCCGCGTCTCGCTGGGCGTGCTCGACCTCGACCCGGGCGTGCAGCAGGCGATCGGCCGGCGCCAGTCGGCGGCGCTGATCGACGACGTCTGCGAACTCGCGCGTTCCGCCGGCATCGAGTACATCAACCTCGACGTGATGATCGGCCTGCCGCGCCAGACCCTGGCGAGCTGGAGCGCGACGATAGACCGCCTGATCTCGATGGGCCCCGAGCGCATCCGCCTCGCGCGCTACCACCACCGCCCCTGGCACGCGCCGGCGCAGGTGGCGATCGACACCGAGACGCTGCCTTCGCAGGCGGCCATGGCCGAGCTGGCGCGCACCACCGCGGCGATGCTGCGGGCCGCGGGTTACCGCTGGATCGGTGCCGACCAGTTCGTGCTCGAACACGACGAACTTTCGCGCGCGATGGACGACGGCCGGCTGCGTCGCAGCCTGATCTCGTACACCGCGGCCCCGGCCACGCCGATGATCGGCCTGGGTGTCGGCGCCGTCGGCGAAGTCGACGGTGCGATGTTCTGGAACGACGGCTCCCAGGCCGCCTGGCGCAACGCCTTGCGCCACCGCCATCTGCCGGTGGCCCAGGCGCGGCCGGCGACGCCGGAGACCGTGCGCCGACGTGCGGCGGTCGAGCGCCTGCTGTGCAGCCTGGAGCTGTCGGTCGAGCAGGCGCAAGGCATAGAAGACGGTTACCGCCGGCTCGCCGCACGCGAAGCCGACGGCCTGGTAAGGGTCTTCGGTGACCGCATCGTCGTCACCGAGGCCGGCCGCCACGTGCTGCACGCCTTGTGCACCGAGCTCGACGAACCCGGCGCGCAGCCGGAAGGGAGGTCCGCACGGTGCGGATGCTGAGCTGGCGCGCGGCGGCGGCGTCCTGCGCCGCGGTCGTGGGCCTGTTCCTGGTGTCGGGACTGACGGCGCCGACAGTTTCCGAGGCCTGGGCAGCGAAAGCTGACCCCGCCGTATCGATGGCGCCCGGCGCCGTGCCGGTGGCACCGCCGGCTTCGGCCGCGGCTACGCACAAGCCGCTGCGCGAGAACCAGCCGCCGGCCGGCCCGCAGCCCGCCGAGCCGGTGATCTTCGGCGCCTATCCCGGCGCGCCGGCTTTCAGCGTCGTCGCACGCAAGCCGCAGCTGGTGCTCTACCCCTGCAGCCAGTGCCACAAGGTGCTGCCGCTGAACCGCCAGCCGCGGGCGCTGGTCGCCGCGCCGCACGTCGCCTCGCTGGCGCACGGCGGCGGCCGCACCTGGTGCCTGGACTGCCACGTCGCCGAAGACCGCGACTGGCTGCGCACCGTCGACGGCCGTCGTGTCGACTTCGACCAGTCGCAACTCGTCTGCGGCCAGTGCCACGGCGCGCGCCACCGCGACTGGAGCTTCGGCGGCCACGGCAAACGGGTCGCCAACTGGCAGGGCGAGCGCCAGATCTACGCCTGCACTCACTGCCACGACCCGCACGCCCCGGCGCTCGCGCCGCGGGCGCCGAGCCCGCCGCCGCCGGTGCGCGCCGGGCTGCAGCCGGCGCGCAC
>NZ_NRRU01000019.1 GCF_016583785.1 Rubrivivax gelatinosus
AGTGCCCGGGCAGCGGCCAGGCGATCCGCATGGTGGCGCTGGACGCCGGCTGGAGCGACCTGGGCGCCTGGGAAGCGGTGTGGCAGGTGGCGGCCAAGGACGAACACGGCAACGCCGCCGTCGGCGATGCGATCGTGCGCGACAGCCGCGGCACGCTGGTGCACGCGACCAGCCGGCTCGTCGGCGCCGTCGGCCTGGACGACGTCGTCATCGTCGAGACCGCCGACGCGGTGCTGGTGGCCGACCGCTCGCGCAGCCAGGAGGTCAAGCAGATCGTCGCCCAGCTGGGCAGCCAGAAGCGCGACGAGCACACGCTGCACCGCAAGGTGCACCGGCCCTGGGGCTGGTACGACAGCATCGACTCGGGGCCGCGGCACCAGGTCAAGCGCATCCTGGTCAAACCCGGTGCGTCCCTCAGCCTGCAGATGCACCACCACCGCGCCGAGCACTGGATCGTCGTCAGCGGCACCGCCGAGGTGACGGTGGGCGACAAGGTGCTGCTCGTCACCGAGAACCAGAGCACCTACATCCCGCTGGGCGAGACCCACCGGCTGCGCAACCCCGGCAAGCTGCCGCTGGAGATCATCGAGGTGCAGTCCGGCAGCTACCTCGGCGAAGACGACATCGTGCGCTTCGAGGACACCTACGGCCGCCTCGGATCTTGAGGGCGGGCGGCCCGGCACGAGCCGGGGTTCTCCGGCGCTCAGGCGCCGATGCGGCCGATCGCGCGGTACTCGAAACCCAGCGTCTTCATGTAGGCCGGGTCGTAGAGGTTGCGGCCGTCGAAGACGACGGGCTGCTTCAGCGCCGCCTTCATCGCCTCGAAGTCCGGGTTGCGGAATTCTTTCCACTCGGTGATCACGACCAGCGCATCGGCACCGGCCAGCGCCTCGCCCTGGCTGGCGACGAACTCCAGGCCGGCGGCGCCGCCCATCACGCGGCGCGCCTCGTCCATCGCCACCGGGTCGTAGGCACGCAGGCTGGCGCCGCGCGCCAGCAGCGCGTCGACGATGACGCGGCTGGGCGCTTCGCGCATGTCGTCGGTGTTGGGCTTGAAGGCCAGGCCCCAGAGCGCGAAGCGGCGGCCGGCGAGGTCGGCGCCGAAACGCGCGACGATCTTGTCGACCAGCAGCAGCTTCTGGCGGTCGTTGGCGTCCTCGACCGCCTGCAGCACGCCGAGCTCGACGCCGTTCTCGCGTCCGGTGTGGATCAGCGCCTTCACGTCCTTCGGGAAGCAGCTGCCGCCGTAGCCGGTGCCGGCGTAGAGGAAGTGGGTGCCGATGCGCGGGTCGCTGCCGATGCCCTTGCGCACGCTCTCGATGTCGGCGCCGACCTTCTCGGCCAGGCGCGCGAGTTCGTTCATGAAGCTGATGCGCGTGGCCAGCATCGCGTTCGCGGCGTACTTGGTGAACTCGGCACTGGGCACGTCCATCACCAGCAGCCGGTCGTGGTTGCGCATGAACGGCGTGTACAGCGCACGCATCAGCAGCACCGCACGGTCGTCGTCGGCGCCGACGACGATGCGGTCCGGGCGCATGCAGTCCTCGACCGCCGCGCCTTCCTTCAGGAACTCGGGGTTGGAGACGACCGCGAAGTCCATCTCCAGGCCGCGCGCGGCGAGCGCCGCACGCACCGCGTCGCGCACCTTGGCGGCGGTGCCCACCGGCACCGTGCTCTTGTCGACGATGACCTTGTAGTCGGTCATGTGGCGGCCGATGTTGGTCGCAGCGGCCAGCACGTACTGCAGGTCGGCCGAGCCGTCCTCGTCGGGCGGCGTGCCGACACCGATGAACTGGATCGTGCCGTGGGCCACGGCGGCCGCGATGTCGGTCGTGAACTGCAGCCGGCCGGCGGCGACGTTGCGGCGCACGATCTCTTCGAGCCCGGGCTCGTGGATCGGGATGCCGCCGTCGTTGAGGATGCGGATCTTGCGCTCGTCGACGTCGAGGCAGACGACGTGATTGCCCATCTCGGACAGGCAGGCGCCTGTGACGAGGCCGACGTAGCCGGTTCCGACGACGGTGACTTTCAAACATCTTCTCCGGTGACGCGGCCTGGCGGCCGCCGACCGGCTGAGTGTAGCCGCCGCCGTCTTCCGGACCGGGCGCGCGCACCCTCGCGCGCAAGGGACAGCGGACCGGCCAATTGACGTTACGCAAGTTTACGAACGTCGGCGTTAGCGCCCGAGGCGGTGGCCGATGACAGGGCATCCGCACCGGCACCGGCCGGACGACACGAATCCAAGACGCAGGACGGGACGCATCGCCCGCCCAGGGCTTTCGTGCGCCGCTCGCAGCCGGTCCGTCGCACTCGACGACTCCCCGCCGCCGCCGTTCCACGAGACCCGCATGAACCGCCTGAACCTCAAGACCCGCACCCTGCCCGCGGGGCTGCTCCTGCCCATCGTGCTGCTCGCCGTCACAGGCTGCGGCGGCGGGGGTGGCGGCGAGACGAATGCCGCCGACACCGCGACCGACCCGACACCCCCTGTCGCGACGACGCCGACCCCTGGCGCCGTCACCGGCGACATCGTCGCCGCGACCCCGGACACCACGGCCGACATCACGCCCGACCCAAGCACCGGCCCGACGGCCGCCGCCACCCCGACGACGCCACTCGGCAGCGCCGCGGCGACGAGCACGCTGGTGGTGCGCGCCAGCGGCGTGCTGCTCGGCGGCGTCGGGTCGATGCTGAAGATCATCGCCGGCGGCCAGACCATCGCCACCACCGAGGTGCGCTCGACCGCTTACCAGGACTACGTCTACACGGTGCCGACGGTGAGCGCCGGCACGCGCGTGGACATCGCCTATACCAACGACGGCAGCTCCGGCAAGGTCGACCGCAACGCGTTCGTGGAGTCGATCACCGTCGACGGCAAGACCCTCGCCGCGACCGCGGCCCAGTACGACGTCGGCAGCGGCAACGCCGCATTCGACGGCGTGGACGTGCGCCCCGGGCAGTCGGGCATGTTCTGGAACGGCGCGCTGCGCTTCGTCGTCGACTCGGCCTCCGCGCCGGCCAGCACGAGCGGCGGCTTCTACGTCGACGCGACGGCCGGCAACGACGCCAACGCCGGCAACAGCGAATCAGCGCCCTGGAAGACGCTCGCCAAGCTCGCCGGCATCCGCCTGAGCACCGGCCAGGGCATCTTCCTGCGCTGCGGGCAGACCTGGCGCGAGCCGCTGGTGCTGTCGGAGTCGCAACTCGTCAACGGCTCGACCGTCGCCGGCTACGGCAGCGAATGCACGAGCACCAAGGCCGTGGTCTCGGGCGCGGTCGCGCTGAGCGGCGGCTGGACCCGTTCGGGCAACGTCTGGTCGCGCTCGGTGGCGGCGGGCACGCCCAAGATCACGCGCCTGACCGTCGGCAGCACCGTCTACCGCACCGCGCAGTGGCCCAACTATGCCGGCGCCGCGACCGAATACGACCTGGCCGATGCCACCTCGCCGAGCACGCGCAGCGCGCTGGTGATCTCGGCCGCCGGCGCCGCCGCGGTCGGCTCCAACGACCTCGTCGGCGCCACCGTCGCGCTGCGCAGCCTGCCGTGGCAGGCCGAGACGGCGACCGTCGCCGCCTACTCGGGCGGCCGCGTGACCTTCAGCGCGTCGACGACCAACACGCTGGGCGCCGGCGTCGGCTACCTCCTGCAGGACAAGCCCTGGATGCTCGACGCCGGCGGCGAGTTCTTCCACGACACCACGAACAACCGCGTGTCCGTCGTCGGCGCCGACGCCGACCAGCAGGCCAACCTCAACGGCTATGCCGTCGAGGGCGCCGCGCGCAGCACCGTGGTCAAGATCTCGGGCCGCACCGGCATCGTCGTACGCGACCTCGAGGCGACGATGTCGGCCGCCGACGGCTTTGCCGTCACCGACGTGCCCGGCGTCGTGATGGACCGGGTGCGCGCCACGCGCAACGGCCGCAGCGGCATCGCGCTGGCGATCTTCGACCCCGCGATCACCAGCACCGCGCGCAGCACGATCAGCGCCGCCTACGTCGACGCCAACTGGGTCAACGGCATCGACGCGACGCACCAGGACCGCACCGACGTGCTCGACACCAGCGTCAAGGACACCGGCATGGCCGGCAACGTCGGCAACTCGCTGGCCGGCATCGCCATCGGCGCCTCGGGCTCGGTCCAGCGCAGCACGGTCGCGAGCAGCGCGCAGTCGGCGATCCGCTTCTCCGGCACCGGCGGCAGCGTCGTGCGCAGCAACTCGGTCCAGACCTACTGCCTGCGTTTCGCCGACTGCGGCGCGATCTACAGCTGGAACGGCCCCAAGGCCTCGCGCAAGACGACGAACCAGTCGTGGACCGTCGAGAAGAACCAGGTCCTGGACGGCCGTACCAACGCCAACGGCGCCCTCGGCAGCCCCGACCACGTGGTCGCCGCGGTCTACCTCGACGACTACTCGCAGGGCGGGACCATCCGCGACAACACGATCGCGACGGTGCCGATCGGCATCTTCCTGCACAACGTCAGCCAGACCGCCGTCAGCGACAACCGCGTGTGGCTGACGACGCGCTCGGGCCTGACCGCGTCGATGGACCAGACCGACTACGACTACATGACGGGCAACACCGTCTCGGGCAACGAGTTCGTGCGCACCACGACCTCCAGCGGCAGCTTCCCGGCGCAGCCGGTGACGACGCAGACGCAGTTCGTGCAGGTGAACAACTCGCTCGTCGGCACGGCCACGCTGACCAGCGGCGCCAACATCTTCAGCGCCAACCGCTACCTCGAGCACAACGGCAACACCGGCAACTTCGCGCGGCTGAAGGACGCGTCGGGCGAGCGCCTGATCAGCGCCGAAGCCTGGCTCGCGCTCGCGTCCACCGACGCCCCGGCGCAGATGCCGGTGATCTTCGCGATGTCGACCTTCGAGTTCGGGCCGAACCTGCTCTCCGGCGGCGACTTCAGCGCGTCGCTGTCGCCGTGGACGACCTACTTCACCGCGAGTTCGCCGCGCGGCAGCGCGCGCTGGCTGGCCTCGCTGACCGGCTGCAGCAGCGGCTGCGTCGAGCTCAAGCCGGCCAAGCTCGGCGACATGCTGTCGAGCCCGGCGGTTGCGCTCACCGCCGGCACGCTCTACCAGTACCGCTACACCGCGGTCTACGAGGCCGCCGGCACGGTGGGCGAGCCCTTCATCGCGCGCACGGTCTCGCCCTGGGACTCGATGATGGACGCCAGCGGCTACAAGGCCAACGCGTCGCGCAGCGGCAGCACCGGCCAGGTGACCAACTACGAGGCCTTCTTCACCGCGAAGACGACGGCCAACGCGCAGGTGAACATCCAGGTCGCGACCGCCTACACCCCGATCGCCTTCGACAACGTGTCGCTGCGGGCCGTGCTTGGCTACCGCTTCTCGCAAGCGGCGGACTGGCGCCGCCTGATCAGCGCCGGCACGACGGCACTGACGGTCGACTGCGCCGCCCTGGGCTGGCCCGCCGGCTGCAGCGTCGGCGGCCCCGACGGTACGCCGGTCGCGCTGCCGGCGACCGTGAACGCGGGCGACAGCCGGCTGTTCGTACGCCTGGATTCCGAGTGGAAACGCTGAACGCGGCTTAGCCCCGCAATCGCAACCGAGGCCGCCCCTGAGGCGGCCTTTCTTCTGCTCCCGGACCGCCGTGGCGCGGGGACATTTCCCGCCGCCGCCGCCGCTTGCTACCCTCGATGCGACCGTCAGCGCGGACCTCGGGAGGCACAGCGGTGAAGATCGCGTTCTTGGTTCAGGCGCACACCAACGTGGCCCAGCTCGCGCTGCTCGCGCGCGCGCTGCACAGCGCACGCAGCGAGGTCTGGCTGCACCTGGATGCGAAGTGCAGCGAAGACCCGTCGCCGCTGCTCGCCGACGCGCAGCTGGTGCCGCGCATCCCCGTCTATCACGCCGGCTTTTCGCAGGTGCGCGCGACGCTGATCCTGCTGCGCGCCGCGTTCGAGCGCGGCTACGACCACTACTTCCTGCTGTCCGGCCAGTGTTTCCCGATCAAGCCGCTGGACTGGCTGTTCGAGCGCCTGGACCCGGGCCACGACCGCCTGAACTGCTACCCGCTGCCGCGCGACATCCTGGCCAAGCGCCTGGACCGGCTGGAGCGCTTCTACTTCGAGCGCCACGCCGACAGCCTGCTGCACCGGCTGGGCAACAAGATCGCCTGGCGCCTGCCCAAGCGCAACTTCGTCAAGGGGCTGTCGCTGTGGCCTTACGGCGGCTCCAACTGGTGGTGCCTGCGCCACTCGACCGTCGCCTACGTGCTGCGCTACGCCGACACGAACCCCGGCTTCTCGCGTTTCCTGTCGACGACGCTGTGCAGCGACGAGGTGTTCTTCCAGTCCATCGTCTCGAACATGGCGATCGAGCACGAGCTGCGCCCGGCGCTGTTCTGCGCCGACTTCGACCCGTCGACGCACCGGCCGCGCGTCTACACACGCGCCGACATCCCGCTGCTCGACGCGCGCGAGGTCTTCGTCGCGCGCAAGATGGACCTGGCGGTCGACGCCGGCCTGCTGGAGCACTACGCCGGCGTCGCCCGCGGCTGAGCGCCGGCGCCAGCCCTAGCGCGCCTCGGGCACGGCCGCCACGCGCGGCCGGGGCTGCCACTGCAGCAGCAGCGCCTCGTAGGCACCGAGGATGGCCTCCCAGGTGAAACCGGCCTCGAAGCGCTCGGTGTTGCGCCCGGCCAGCAGCGCGGCGAGCCCGGGTTCGGCCAGCAGCCGTTCGAGCTGGGCGGAAAAAGCGTCGGCACCGTCGAAGTACAGCGCGCCTTCGGCGCAGACCCAGCGGTTGAAGCGGTTGTCGTGCGCCAGCACGGCGTTGCCGGCGCCCAGCGCCTCGACCAGCGACGGGTTGGTGCCGCCGACCTGGTGACCGTGCACGTAGGCCAGCGCGTGCGCGCGCAGCGCCTGCACCACCGGCGGGTCGTAGATCGCGCCGACGAAGTCGACCTCGGGCCCGGCGGCGGCACGGACCGCGTCGTGGTACGGATGGCCGGCGTCGTAGCGCCCGAGCACGACCAGGCGCAGGCCGCGCGGCCGCGCGGAAAAACCACGCACGATCTCGAGGATCGAGTTCTCGGGCTCGGGCCGCGCGACGACGGTCAGGTAGCGCCCCGGCACCAGGCCGTAAGGCGCCAGCGCCTGCAGCGGCGGCGCGACGACACGATCGGCGCCGTAGGGAATCATCGTGATGCGCTCGGCAGCGGCCCAGCGCCGCAGATGGACCTTGATCTCCGGGTGGTCGGCCACGAGGTGGTCCGAGAGCCAGCAGCCGGCCCACTCGTTGAGCCGGAACCACGCCTTCGCGACCGGCCCCCACTTGGCGCGCGCCCACTCGATGCCGTCCATGTTCGTCACGTTGGGCACGCCGCTGCGGCGCAGCAGCAGGCTGAAGACCGCGGTGTTGTAGCCCAGCGTCAGGCACAGGTCGGGGTGGCGCGCGGCATGGCGTGTCGCATGCCAGTCGAAGACGACGGTGCCGGCGGCGCCGCCGCGCGCGACCGGCACGTGCACGCGCTCGATGCCGCGCCACTCGTCGACCGCCACCGGGCCGCGGCCGTCCTGCTGGCAATAGACGACGACACGCCAGCCGCGGCGCACCAGGTGCAGCGCCAGCTGTTCGGCGAAGGTCTCGAAGCCGCCGTGGCGGGCCGGCACGCCACGCGTGCCCAGGATGCGCAGCGTCGGCGCGTTCGGAGGTGAGGTCATCATCGGGTCGGGCATTCGGCAAGCGCGCGCCGCAGCAGCCGCCAGGCCGGCTCATCGGCCGAGCGCCGGCGCTCCTGGCGGCCCGCGCCGACCTCGGCGTCCCAGCCCTGCCATTCGCGGAACGCGTGGTAGGTCCAGCTCCAGCGGTACTCCTGGAACAGGGCGATCAGGTCGGCAAGGTAACGCTCGCGTGCACCGGGCGGCGCCCAGCGCACCGCGCCGAACTCGCCAACGTAGATCGGCGCGCCGCTGCGGCGTTGGAAGGCCCGCACCGGCTCCAGATCGGCGCGCAGCCGCGCGGCGTCGTAGCGGCCCTGGCCCGGCACCTCGCCGGGATAGTCGACGGCGCCGACAAAGCGCGGGTCGCCGCTGTCCTGGTGGCTGAACTCGAAAGGCTCGTAGAAGTGCACGCTGTAGATCACACGCTCGACCGGCAGCGCCTCGACGGTGCGGAAGGCCATCGGGCGCGCGCCCGGCGACGGTTCGTAGACGATGTCGAAACGCGGGTCGACGGCACGCACCGCCGCGATCAGCTGCATCGCCAGCGCCGCCCACAGCCGCTCCTTCTCGGCGAAGTCCCGCCCCGAAGGATGGGCCTCGTTGACCAGGTCCAGCGCCGCCAGCGCCGCCTGGCCGCGCAAGCGCGTCGCCAGCTCCCGCCACAGCGCCACCAGGCTGCGCTGCAGCGATTCGCGCCGCCACAGCGGCGAGCGCGGGTCCGGCGACGGCCGCAGCACCGGGATGACCTTCATGCGCTGGTCGCCGGCCAGCTGCAGCGTGCGCATCAGCTCGTCGACACCTCGCGCCGGCCATTCGTAGGCCTCGCCGTCCGGCGTCGGGCGCAGCGCGATGCCCAGGCGCACGAGGTCGGCGCCGGCGGCGGCCATGTCGACGAAGTCGCGCGCCGGCCGGTTGAACACCTCGCCGAGGTGGAAACCGCGGCCGGTGACGGCCGGCCCGCCGGCCCCGGGACAGGCAGCCTGCGCCGGCAGCGTGGCGGCGAGCGCCGAACCGGCGGCCCCGGCGAGCACAGCGCGGCGCGCGATCACGGCCGCGCCTCCAGCGACTCGCGGTAGACGCGTGCGAACGCATCCAGGAAGGCGCGCTGCGTGAAACGTTCGCCGACGCGCTGGCGGGCCAGCCCGCCGAGGCGGCGGCGCTCGTCGGCCGAGTCGGCCAGGGTTTCGATCGCCTGCGCCAGGGCCTGGGCCGACACCGGCGGGCACAGCAGCCCGGCGCGGCCGCCATCGACCATCTCGACGACGCCGCCATGACCGAAGGCGACGATGGGCTTGGACGCGGCCATCGCCTCGAGCACGACGGTGGGGAAGGGGTCGGGCTCGATCGACGGCAGCACGAAGACGTCGATGTCGGCGAGCACGTCGGCGATGTCGGGCCGGAAGTCCTCGACCGCGACGCAGGCCGCACGCGGGCCGAGCGCGCCGACCTGGGCCAGCAGCTGCTCGCGCAGCGCCTCCTCGCCGGCGAACACGCCGCCGACGAGCAGGAAGCGCAGGTCGTCGCGCCGCGCCAGCAGCACCGCCGCGCTGTCGACCAGCGTGCCCTGCCCCTTCCACCAGTTGATGCGGCCGATCATGCCGACGACGATGGCGTCGGCCGGCCAGCCGTGGCTCTCGCGCACCCGGCCACGCACGCCGCCGACGGCACGCGCCGGGTCGATGCCGTTGTAGACGGTGGCGGTCTTCGCGACCAGCGCCGGGTTGAGCGCGCACAGGTGACGCCGGGTCGCGTCCGAGACCGTCACGACCTGCTGCGACCAGCGCTCCAGCAGCCGCGCGACCAGCGCCGCGTACCAGTGCGGCCGGGTCGTGATCTCGTGCACGTGCCAGACGTGCGGCACGCCGCAGCGCCGCGCCGCCAGCGCACCGGCGAAGACCGCGGTGGTGTTGGTGTGCACGACCTCGATGCCGTGGTCGCGGATCAGCCCCGAGATGAAGGCCACCGCGCGCTTCAGTCGCAGCGCACGGTTGAGCAGCCCGGCCGGCGTGAAGTAGCGCCGGCGCAGCACACCCAGGTTGTGCAGCCCGACGACGGCGCCGACGCCTTCGAGCGCCGGCCGCAGCGGCCCGTCGCCCGGCAGCACGACGCGGCATTCGTGGCCGGCCTGCAGCAGGCCACCGACCAGTTCCAGCAGGATGCGGTCGGCTCCGTAGAGCTCGGCGCCGGCGTGCACGAAGAGCAGCTTCATGTGCCCAGCGACGGATCGAAGACGGAGTAGCGCGTGCCCAGACGCTCGAAGCGCCATTCGCGCGCCACCGCGTCGGGGTCGAACTGGCGCAGCACGCCGCTGCGCGACGCGAAGCCGCCGATGCTCCAGCGCTCGATCCAGCGCGGGACGCGCGCCAGCGCCCGTGCCGGCCCCCAGCGCAGGGCGCCGTGGCGGCGCTGCAGCAGGCGGGTCTCTTCGGCCATGCCGCTGTGCATGCTGAGGTTGGCGCCGGTGGCCATGTAGCTGGCCAGCGGCAGGTCGACCCGGGCGAAGCGGCAGCCGGCGTCGAGCAGGCGCAGCATCAGGTCCATGTCGGCGGCGTAGCGCAGGCGCGTGTCCAGCCGCAGCAGCCCCTCGTCCCAGAGCCGGCGGCGATAGAACAGCGTGCAGGAATAGAGGTAGAGGAAGCTGTTGCGGATGTAGAACGCACGCGGCGGCGGCTCGCGGCGGAAGGCGAGCGGGCGCCCGTCGGGGCCGACGATGATCGCGTCGCCGAACACCGCGTCGATGCCGGGGTCGCGCTCGAACGCCGCCTGCACCGCTGCCAGCGCGCCCGGCAGGTACTGCTCGTCGGCGTTCAGCCACGACAGGTAGGCGCCGCCGGAGCGGCTCCAAGCGCGGTTGATCGCGTCGTACATGCCGCTGTCGCGCTCGCTGCGCAGCGCGAGCCCGGGCTGGCCTGCGCACCAGGCCGCGGTGCCGTCGCTCGAGCAGGCGTCCTGCACCAGGTGCTCGCGCAGCTCGGGCTGGGCCGCCACCGAGGCGACGCAGGCGCGGATCAACGGCATGCCGTTGCGCACCGCGGTGGCGACGGAAAAGGCTGGATTCATGGTCGGCTGCGCGCGGGCGCGATGAAGTAGCTCATGGCCGTGAGCAGCGCGAAGAAGACCCAGACCAGCGTCGCCAGCGCCGTCTTCGCGAGCAGCGGGTTGAAGGTGTAGACGACGACGCTGCCGACGCTGGCCAGCAGCAGCCAGGCCAGCAGGTCGAGCTCGCGCGTCCAGGCGTCGCGGCGCCCGGCGCGCCAGAGGACCGCGATGCTGCGCGACCAGACCCAGACGAGCGGCAGCGCCCACAGCGCCCCCGCCAGCAAGCCGCCGGCACGCAGGAAGTCGAGCACGTCGCTGTGCGTCGGCAGCGCGCCGGCGCCGAGCACCGGGTCGACCCAGAGGTCGAAGTAGATGCCGGTCGAGCCGGTGAACAGGGTGCCGATCAGCGGCGAGGCCAGGAACTCCTGCCAGGCGACGCGGTACTGGTGCTGGCGGAAGTCGACGTTGCCGACGGGTGTCACGTCGCGCACCTGCGACACGTACAGGCCGTAGGCCACGGCCAGCGCCAGCAGCGCCAGGAACAGCAGGTACAGCACCAGCGCCCGTTTGACCGAGTTGTTCGTGCTCGGGATGACCGAACGCAGCCGCCAGCCGATCATCAGCAGCGTCAGCGCCAGCACCAGCGTCGGCGTGTTCTTCAGCGCGGCGACGGTGCCGCCGAGGATCAGCACAAAGGCGGCGGCACGCAGCAGCCGCGGCGCCCGCCAGACGAACAGGATCGGATAGAGCAGCGGCACGACGATGAACTCGCGCTCGTGGATCACGGTGTCGCGCACGTGCGGGTTGGCCAGGCGCGCGCCCAGCGTCTCGGCCGCGACGAGCACGCCAAACACCGCCGCGAGCGCCAGCACCCAGCCGACGATGCGCAGCGTGTTGTGGCCCCGCAGCACCAGCACGAAGCCGAACCCGATCGCGGTGTAGAGGCCGACGATCAGGAAGGTGTTCTGGATGTCGAGCTGGGTGCGGGCGTAGAGGCTGCCGGCGATGATCAGCAGCGCCAGCAGCGCCAGCGGCAGCCAGGCCAGCCGCAGCCCCGCGATCGCCGGCCGCCCGCGGCCACGCACGATGCCGTCGCCGACGACGCACAGCGTGCAGGCGCAGGCCATCGCGACGCCGACCAGGTGCTTGAGCCCGGACTGCATCAGGTTCAGGCCCAGCAGCGCGTCGTGGGCGACGAAGAAGGCGAAAGCCAGCGCCGCGGCGAGGCAGACGTCGGTCAGCATCCAGTGCCCGGCGCGCGGGCTCGCCACCGGCTCGAAGACCGCGCTCACTGGATCACCCTTAGTCCTGTCGGCCGGTCCCGCCAGGCGGGAATGAGCCCCGGACAAGTCCTGAGGGCTCATCGCCGGGCCTGCTCGATCAGCTGCGCGTACAGACGCCGGTGTTCCAGCGCCGACGCGGCGTCGGAGAAGCGCTCGACCGCCCGGGCGCGCGCCGCCTGCCCGGCCGCCGCGCGCCGCGCCGGGTCCTGCAGCGCACGTTCGAGTGCCGCGTACAGCGCGTCGGCATCGACCGTCTGCGCCAGCCAGCCGGTGACGCCGTCCTCGACCAGGTCCGGGATGCCGCCGGTGGCGAAGCCGACCGTCGGCAGCGCGCAGGCGGTGGCCTCGAGCACCGTGTTCGGCAGGTTGTCCTGCCGGCTGGGCGCGACGAAGACATCGGCGGCCGAATACAGCGCGATCAGCGACTCCTCGTCGTGCAGCTGGCCGACGCCGTAGGCCGGGACGCCATGCACCGAGCTGCGGCCGCGAGCGCCGCCGTAGACCGCCAGCACGACCCGGTCGCGCCACGGCGAACCCTGCAGCCGCGCGAGCGCGGCGTCGAGCAGGTCGTAGCCCTTGCGCCGGTCGGAGGTCGCGTGCACCGCGCCGAACAGCAGCACGACGCGCTCTGCCGGCAGGCCGAACAGCGCGCGCGCCGCGGTGCGGTCGATCGGGCGGAACCGTTCGAGATCGAGCCCGTTGGGAATCACGTGCACCGGGCGCTCGCGCGCCACCGGGCTGCGCGCGGCGACATCGGCCAGCCAGCGGCTGGGCGTGACGAAGGCCAGGCGGCCACGCTGCGCCGCCTGCACCTTGGCGTGCAGGCGCCGCGCCGCCAGCGGCGCCGCCGGGCGCGCGTGCTGCTGCGGGCACGGCGAGCAGCCCCGGGTCTCGAAGCCGCCGCAGCCTTCGTCGTAGTGGCAGCCGCCGGTGAAGGGCCACATGTCGTGGGCGGTCCAGACCGCCGGACGCCCCAGGCGCTCGATCTCGCGCACCGAGGCGAAGCCCGCGTGCAGGCCGTGCCAGTGCACGAGGTCGGGCGCGAACGCCGCGAGCCGGCCGGCGATGCCCGCCGGCAGCCAGTTGACCGAGAAGGCACCGAGCGTGGCCCCGGTCCGGCGCGCCGGCAGATGGTCCAGGTGCGGGCGCAGCCGCGCCCAGATCCGGGCGACACCGCCCGAGGGGCCGTCGACGCGCACGTCGCCGGCGCTGCGCACCTGCACGAACAGCCGGGCGTCGACGCCGGCGCGCACGATCGCGTCGAGCAGCCGGTAGGCCGCACGCGCGGCGCCGCCGTCGAGGTCGAAGCTGCTGACCAGGGCGACCTTCATCGCAGCGGCACCGGCAGGTGGCGGGCGGCACGGCGCACGGGAAGCGAGGGCATCGGCACGGCGGCTCAGGACCCGGCGCCGCGCGGCGGCGAGACCCAGCCAGCGGTGGCGGCCGGCGCCTGCCGGCCGTCGACGAGGCCGTCGTAGAAGCGCTCGAGTTCGGCACAGCAGGCGCCGAGCTCATGGTGCTCGCGCACGTAGCGCCGGGCGGCAGCGGCCATGCGGTCGAGCCGGGCGCCGTCGGGCAGCAGTTCGTGCAGCAAGGTGGCCAGGCGCTCGACGTCGCCTTCGTCGAAGGCGCAGCCGGTGACGCCGTCGAGCATGCCTTCCTCGATGCCCGCACGCGCCGAGGTCAGCACCGGCACGCCGGCGCACTGCGCCTCCAGCAGCACCATGCCCAGGCCCTCGGCGTCGCCGTTGCCGGCGGTGATGCTGGGCAGGCACAGCAGGCGCGCCGCGGCGAGTTCGGTGCGCACTCCGGCGGCGTCGAGCGCGCCGGTGAAGTGGCAGTCCAGCCCGAGCTCGGCCGCGAGCGCCTGGTAGCGATCACGGCCCTCGCCGTCGCCGACGACGCGCAGCTGCAGCGCCGCCAGCCCCTGGCGCGCACGCGCGGCGGCCTGCAGCAGCAGCGGCAGCCCTTTCTTCTCGGCCAGCCGGCCGACGAACAGCACACGCGGCGGGCGCTGCGCGGCCGGCAGCGGCGCCGGGTCGAAGGCGCGCACGTCGATGCCGATGTGCTGCACGCGCAGGCGGGCATCGGGCAGCCCGACCGCCAGCGCGCGCCGCCGGATGGCCTGCGACACCGCGACGATGTGCACGTTCGGCCGGCGCGCGATCTCGGCCAGCCGGGCGTGATAACCGATCAGGTCGGCACCGCCGGTGCCGCGGTCCCACCAGGCGGTGTCGACCTGGATGTCGTAACCGTGCAGCGTGACGACGATCGGACAGCTGAAGTGGCGCAGGGCCGGCCACAGGCGGACCAGGTCGACGCCGAAGTGCACGTGCAGCACGTCGGCACGCTCGCGCCGCAGCACCTGGGCGAGCCAGGCCTGGTCGAGCCCGGTGCGTGCCGCCAGCCGGGCGAGCCGGGCCCGCAGCGGGCCGGCCGGCGCGCCGAACAGGCTGCGGTGCTCGACAGCCGACAGGTCCAGCGACGGCGTCGTGCGCGCCAGGCCGACGAGGCTGGCGCGCCAGCGCGACAGGCTGCCGGCCTGCGCACGCACGAAGGTCTCCGACACCGGCAGCAACTGCTGGCGCAGGAACACCACCTTGCGCGCGGCCGTCATGCCCGCCCCCGGAAGGCGCGGCGCGGGCGCAGCGGGTCGAGCAGGTACCACAGCGCCAGCGGCAGCGAGAAGCCGTCGCGCGAGCGGATCGCCGAGCGCAGCAGCGCGCGGTGGTGACGGCGGAAGTTGGCGTAGTCGACCACGCCGCGCCAGGCGCCGACGACGTTCCAGCAGTCGCGGTGGTACTTGTGGCGGCGCTCGTCGAGCCATTCGACGTGCACCGTCGGCACCGGCGCCGCGGCGAGCACGAAATGCTGCGCCACGCGCGCGAACCACTCGTAGTCCTGATGCCGGCGCAGGTGCTCGGCCCAGGGCTGGCGCTCGACGAGCTCGCGCCGGAAGACGTAGCTGCTGGTCTGCGCCGGCAGGTAGGACAGCAGGTAGTTCTCGGGCGTGCCCAGGCGGCGGAAGTGGCAGGCTTCGAGCACGATGCTGTCGGCCGGGCCGTGCACGCGGATCGAGCCGTAGACCATGTCGGCGCGCTGCGCACGCGCGACGTCCAAGGCCTGTTGCAGATGCTGCGGGTCCCACCAGTCGTCGGAGTCGAGCAGCGCGATCCACGGCGTCGCCGCCAGCCGCGCGCCGAGGTTGCGCGCCTGGTTGGCGTTGCGGCAGGCGCTGCCGTCGACGATGCGCAAGCGCGGGTCGTCGGCGATGCTCCCCAGGCGCGAGCGCGCCTCGCCGGCGTCGACCGCGTGGTTGGCGACGACCAGCACCTGCTGCGGCGCGTGGCCCTGCGCCAGCGCCGAGCGCACGCAGCGCTCGATGTCGCCGTCGCGCTTGCCGTAAGGCACGACGACGGAGACGGCTTCGGGGTCTGGGTGCATCACGTTGGGGTCCCGGCGCGGCTCGGACGGGCGATCAGGCGTGGCCGAAATAGCGCGCGCCGACCGGTGCCGGCATCGCCTGTTCCATCGCGGTCAGGAAGCTGTCCTGGAGCCGGAAACTCGCCGGCACTTCCAGGCCAACGGTGGAACTGCGCACCAGCATGCCGTCGGGGATCAGCCCCGACAGGCCGAGCCGGATCTGGCTCAGCTTGCGCTCGACGCCGGGCAGGATCGTGCGGTCGTTCATCGTCACCCAGTAGGTGATGGGCTCCATGCGCGGCCCGAGCCGGGCGACCAGGCGACGCACCTTGATCGCGTGCTGGGCCAGCGCGAGCCGGTCCTCGCCGAGCGTGCGCACCGCGAAGCCCTGGGCCGAATAGCAGAACTCGGGGCGGTGCACGGCGGTGGCGTCGGTGGCCTGGTCTTCGCCGTAGGCGATGGAAAGCATCAGGCGCCGGCCCTCGCGGTCGACGTAGGTGCGCGCCAGCACCTGCGAATAGGTGCGCTCCAGCGTCGCCCGCAGCGACGGGTCGGGCAGCACCGGCACCACGGCCGGGTCTATCGTCCAGCCCGAGAACGCCTGCGGCACCTGCTGCTCCAGGTGCACCGGCATCAGCTCCAGCGAGGCCCGCTGGCGCGGCCGCAGCGCCAGCGCCGACGCCGCAGCGCCGGCGCACAGCCCCGCGAACAGCAGCGCGCGCCGCTTCACGCCGGCCTCCGGGGCGGGCGCTGCGGCATGAAGCGGCCGATCAGCGAGTCGGTCGCCAGGATCAGCACCAGCGCCACCAGGAACAGCGTCATGCCGGCAAAACCGTGCGCGAAGCCCTGGCCGGCGCCGTCGCCGAAGTGATAGGTCACGAGCACCAGCACGATCACGCGCGTGACGTTGGCGACGAAGGAGATCGGGATGATCAGCAGCGCCAGCAGCACGTTGCGGCGCAGCGACTGGTGGTTCACCAGGTTCATGTACAGCAGCCCCAGCGCCTCGAGCGTGAACATCGAGTTCAGCCCGGCGCAGGCGTCGGCGACGAGCAGCTGGAACTGGCCGACGTAGAGGATCACGCCGGAGCGGGCGACCGGGTAGCCCGCCTGGTACAGCAGGTACTCGGCGACGCTGGACACCGCCTGCTTCAGCGGCGACGTGATCGCCGTGACCAGGATGCCCGGCAGCGGCACCATGAACAGCAGGAAGAACAGGAAGAACAGCCCCCAGCGCAGGCCGGCCAGCCCGCGCGTGAGCAGCAGCGCGGCGGCGAGGATGGGCAGGTGCGCCAGGACCTCGATCGTGTCGACCGACTGCGAACGCCCGACGACGTAGAGCATCAGCCCCGCCGCCAGCAGCGCCCAGCCCGCGAGCGGCGCCGGCCGTTGCGGCAGCTCCAGCAGTTGCTGCCGGCGCGTCCACGCCAGCCACATCGTGACGCCGAGGATGATCGGCCCGTGGCCCTGCTCGTCGCTCAGCCAGACGTGCTGCGCCAGCATCGTCCAGCTGGGCACGAGCAGCAGCGCCAGGCCGGCCAGCATCCACAGCCCCGGCGCGCCGAGGCGGCCGGCACCGACGGGTGCCACGTGGACCTCAGTACTCATTGACGACGATGCCGACCATGCGCACCGCGCTGCCGACGATGGCGCCGGCCAGGTCGCTGAGGTCGTCGACACGGGCGCGATGCTGGCGCGCGATCAGCAGCGCCGCGCCGCAGCGCCCGGCGATCACCGAGGCGTCGGCGCCGTGCACCGCCGCCGGCGTGTCGACGACGACGTGGTCGAACTTCGCCGTCAGCTCGCGCATCAGCAGGCCGAAGGCCGGGCGTTCGACGAGCTCGAGCGGGTTCGGCGGCGTCGCGCCCACCGGCAGCACGAACAGGCTGGAGACGCCGGGGATCTGCTTGATGACGTGGCTGTCGCTGCGCCCGGACAGGATTCCCGACAGGCCGGCGCGGTTCTCGAGCTTGAACAGCTCGTGCTGGCGCGGGCCGCGCAGATCGGCGTCGATCAGCAGCGTGCGCCCGCCCAGCTGCGCCAGCGCCACCGCGACGTTGGCCGCGGTGTAGGTCTTGCCGTCGCCGGCGTCGGGGCTGATCACCGCCAGCGCCCGCCGCGGCTCGGCGTCGTTGAACAGGCGCATCAGCAGCTGGCTGCGCAGCGCCCGGAACGACTCCGACTGCGGGCTGAACGGTTCGTTGAGCACCACCAGCTCCGAGCCCAGCCGGCGCTCGTCCTGCGGTGCGACCGGGTAGTGGAACTGGCGCGACAGCGCATACAGCACGTCGTCGCGCGTCACCAGCCCGAGCGCCACCGCGGCCTCGCCGAAACGCACGCCGTGCTGGCGCTGGTAGGCCAGCGTGCGCTCCACCGCTTCCGGCGGCAGCTGGCACGACTCGCGCATCAGCTCGCCGATGGCGCGGTCGTGCACGACCTCGTCGACATCGACCTCGGGCGCCTCGGCGCCGGCTGCTGCCGACAAGGACGCGAACGGCAGGTCCTCGACGGCGGAATCGCGGAACTTCGCCATCCTCAGGCTCCCTTTCGACCCGGCAACACAGCCAGCAGACGCTGGGACATCGCCAGGTTGCGCTGGCGCTGACGCCGGCCCGAACCCGGCTTCGGAAGCAGCCCGATCACCGGCAGGCCCAGGGCGACGGCAACGTCGGCCGGGGCGCGCACGCGGCGGTCGCGCAGCTCGGCGACCAGCACCGCGCCGATGGCCAGCAAGGCGCCGGCGAGCGCGGCGACCACGGTGTTCAGCAGCACGCGCGGCGACGACGGCGACAGCGGCGCGACGGCCTGCGTCAGCAGGTGCACGTTGCTCTGCGGCGCCTGGCTCTCGAGCGTGCTCTGGTTCTGCCGCGTGATGATCGTGTCGTAGGTGCGCTGCGCGTTCTCGACGTCGCGCACGATGACCGAGCCCTCGTCGCGCATCGCCTTCATCTGCAGCATCTTGGCGCGCTGCGCGTCCAGCTCGGCGCGGATGCGGGTCTCGCGCTCGCGGTTGATCGTGTCGCTGACGCCGATGCCGGCCGTCACGCGGCGCGTCTCGGCGTCCATGCGCGCCCGCAGCTCGCCGATGTTGGCGCGCGCCTCGACGACCTGCGGGTTGGCGTCGCCCAGACGCGTCGTCAGCTCCTTCAGCCGCGCTTCGGCGCGGTTGACGTCCGACTTCAGCCCGGCGATGACGGGGTTGGCCAGCACCTCCTGCATCCGGTCGGACTGGTTGCCGCGCGCCTGCGCGTAGCGGCTGCCGCTGTCGGCGGTCAGCGACTGCACCGCGACCAGCTGCGAGGACAGCTCGTTCAGGCGTGCGTTCTCGATGTCCAGGCGTTCGTCGGTGGCGATGATCCCGTGCTCGCGCTGGAAGGCCGACAGCCGCGCCTGCGCCTTCTCGAGGGTCTCGCGCGCCTCCTTGGCGCGCACGTCGAAGAAGCCGGCGTACTGGCGGGCGGGGTCGACGCGCAGTTCCAGCGTCGTCTGGATGTAGGCGTCGGCGAAGGCGTTGGCCAGCGCCGCGGCGAAACGCGGGTCCGCAGCCGAGTAGGTGATGCTGATGACACTGCTCTCGCGCGCCGGCAGCACCTCCATCTGGCGCTGGAACACGCCGGCGAGCCACTGCTCGAGCGTGCCGCGGCCGCCGGTGGCCTCGACCCATTGCGCGCGCACCTGCGGGTCGTCGGCGAACTTCAGGTTGCGCACCACGCGCTGGGCGACGCGGTCGCTGCGCAGCACGTCGATCTGCGTCGCCACCATCGCCGGCGGCACCATGCCGCCATAGGCGATGGCCGACACCGGGTCGGGCTTGAAGTCCATCACCACGCTGGAAGTCGCGGTGTAGGTCTTGGGCATCGACAGGCTCACCCCGGCGGTGACGACGACCGCCACCGCGAGCAAGGCGGCGGCGAGCAGCCAGCGCGCACGGATGATCGCGAGGAACTGTCCCAAAGTCATCCTGTACCTCCCGGGCGGCTCAGAACAGGCTCTCGCGCACGTAGACGACGTCGCCGTCCTGCACACGATCGTCCATCTTCGGTTGCAAGACCTGCACCGCCCCGTCGGCACCTCGCCGGTGCACGCGGATGCCACGTTCGGTCCCGCGCTGCGTCAGGCCGCCGCCGGTCGCCAGCGCCTGCATCAGCGTCATGTCGCGCTCCAGGCGCAGGGCCCCGGGCCGCTGCACCTCGCCGTAGATGTAGACCACGCTCTGCCGGTCGACCCAGATCGTGTCGCCGTCGACGATGCGCAGGTCGCGCTCGCGCCCGCCTTCGGCGAACAACGTCGGCAGGTCGATCTCGGCGCGGAACGGCCGGCCCTCGCGCAGGCCGCTGACGACGATGATGTCGGCGCCGCCCGTCGAGACGCCGCCGGCCAGCGCCAGCAGGTCGGTGAGCCGCATGCCGGCCACCTCCAGCGCGTAACGCCCGGGACGGTTGACGTGGCCGAGCACGCTCGCCTGGTTGCCCCGCACCTGCAGCACGACGATCGTCACCTGCGGCTGGCGCACGAAGTTGCCGTTGCGCAGCGCGTCGGCGATCAGCTTCTCGGCCGCGGCGACGGTCTGGCCGCCGATGCGCAGGCTGCCGATCAGCGGATACGAGATCACGCCCGACTCCGTGACCCGGGTCTCCAGCGTCAGATCGGGGTTTTGGTAGACCAGGATGCGCACCACGTCGCCGGCGCCGAGCCGGTAGTCGCCCGCCGCCGACGCCACGGCGGGCGTGTTCGGCGCCGCCGCCGGCGCGGCGCCAGCGCCGCGCTGCCGCCGACGGCCAGCAGCACGACGGCGAGGATGTTCAGCACTCGAAGAAGCGGCTTCAGCATCACTTGATCCCCAGTCCCTTGCCGATCGCGGAGGCGTCGAGCGCGTCGGCCGAAGCCGCGGGCGCAGGAGCCGGAGCCGACGCCGGCGCTGCCGCGGCGGGAGCGTCCTTGGCGAACTTGCCGACGTACTCGATGCTCGCCTGCGCGCGCATCGCCTTCAGGTTGTCCTCGACGATGCTGCGCTTGCGGTCGTTGAGGATGAACTGCTCGATGGCCGGGCCGGCGCTCTTCTCGTCGACCGGCTGATCACGGGCGTCGACGATCGCGATGACCTGCAGTCCGGCGGGGACCGTCTGCGTCAGCAGACTGCCCGGCTGCATGCGCGCGAACGCCTTCACGTTGGCCAGCGGCAGCTGTTCCGCCCCCCGGACCACCTGGCTGCCGGTGTAGCGCAAGCCCACCTGCTTCAGGTGCTCGACGAAGTTCGGCAGCGAAGGGTCGCGGTTCAGGCGCGCCTTCAGTTCGCCCGCCTGCTCGGGGCTGGCCTCGATCACCAGCTCCTGCAGGCTGTAGACGCGGCGCTCGCGGAACAGCGCCGGCTCGTCCTCGTAGTAGCGGTGGATCTCCTGCGGCGTCGGCCGGGGCACGCCCTCGCTGATCTTCTCGAGATAGGCGCGCGCCAGCACGTCCCGGCGCGCACTCTCCAGCTGCTGCACGACCTTGGGGTCGCGGTCGAGCTTCAGGTCGTCGGCCTTCTGCAGCGCCAGCTGCTGGTCGATCAGTCGTTCCAGGATCTGCCGGCCGACGACCTCGGCCTGTCCGGGCTGCACGCCACGCTGCTGCTGCAGCACGAAGTTGATCTGGTGGACGGTGATGTCGTCCTTGTTGACGCGTGCCGCCGTCTGGCTCGCGGACTCCCGGCTGCCGCCACAGCCGGCCACGATGACGACCGCCAGCACCAGGGTCGTCGCGGCCAGACGGGGTCTCGGATTCGTGCCCCCGGTCGTCTTCAGATGCATAGCGTGATTCCCGGTTGTCTGCTGATCATTTGCACGAATTAAGCCGCCACGCGGGGTCCGGTGCCGGTTCGGGCCCTGCCACGAAAGCTGCCCAGTCTAGGTGCGCATTACCGAATGCCGGACTTCTCGGCATGCAACGACGCTCTCCACTCGTGACAAAGCCATTGCCGCGCAATGGCCGTCATTGCGCTCAACTCCCAGCCTCGGCAAGAACCGCTCCCGCTCAATGAGCGGGGCCTCGGCAGCGCTTCAGTAGATACGAATGGAGCGGCGTGTGGGCGCCCCGGTTCCGGGTAACCCCTCGGAATGCGGGACGAAAACCGGCGTATTGGCGCCGCGCTGGTTAGCGGATGTGAGCAATCGCCGCACGCCGCGGCGGGGTATCAGCTCAGCGCTTGGACGCGAGCGATCTGCCAGCCGCGGCCGGCGCTCTTCAGGTTGGCGAGCAGCCAGAGTTCACGAAACGGCGCGGCGCCGTCGTCCATGCGCTCGCGGATCCAGCCCGAGAACTCGACGCTGGCGACGAGGCCCTGGCCGACCTCGTCGAGACCGAGCAGCCGCGCCTGCAGCGACAGCACCTCGGTGCGGTTGGGGCCGGGGCCGCGGGCCTCGAGCTGCTCGCGCAACTCGGCCAGCAGGTCATCGGTGGTGATGGCCGCGATCGCGCCGAGGTCGGCGGCGTCCCAGGCGGCCTGGAGCGTGACGAAGCTCGCGCGTGCGACGCGCAGGAAATCTTCGACGTCGGCGGAGCAGGCTGCTGCGCCCTTGCTGGCGTGCCGCAGCGGCGAAACCCGCCGCTTCAGGCGCGCCAGGCGACTCAGCACTTGATCCCCACGTGCAGCGCGACGACGCCGGCACTCATGTTGTGCACGTCGACGTGGCCGAAGCCGGCCTCCTTCATCATCGACTTGAGCGTCTGCTGGTCGGGGTGCATGCGGATCGATTCGGCCAGGTAGCGGTAGCTTTCTTCGTCGCCAGCGACGAAGCGCCCGATCTTGGGCATGACGTTGAAGGAATACCAGTCGTAGGGTTTAGCCAGCGGCGCGGCGACCTTCGAGAACTCCAGCACCATCAGCCGGCCACCCTCGCGCAGCACGCGGCCCATCTCGCGCAGTGCGCCGTCCTTGTGCGTCATGTTGCGCAGGCCGAAGGCGACGGTGACGAGGTCGAAGCTGGCGTCGGCGAACGGCAGGTGCTCGGCGTCGCAGGTGGTCGTCGGCAGCACCAGGCCTTCGTCGAGCAGGCGGTCGCGGCCGGTGCGCAGCATCGCTTCGTTGATGTCGGTGTGCACGACGGTGCCGCTGGCGCCCACCTTGCGCGCGAAGGCGCGCGCCAGGTCGCCGGTGCCGCCGGCGATGTCGAGCACGCGGTCGCCCGGCTTCACGTTGGCTACCGCCACCGTGTAGGCCTTCCACGCCCGGTGCATGCCCATCGAGAGCAGGTCGTTCATCACGTCGTAGCGCGAGGCGACCGAGTCGAAGACGCCGCGCACACGGCGCGCCTTCTCCGCCTCGTCGACGGTCTGGTAGCCGAAATGGGTCTGGGCCATGGGGGGATTCAGGAGTGATGGGAAGCGCAGCCGCCGGCGCGCTTGGGCGCCATCGGCGCGTCGCGGTCGGCGCCGGCGGCGGCCAGGCGTTGCTGGTAGTCCTCCCACAGCGCCGTTTCGTCGGCGCCGAGGCGGTAGAGGTACTCCCAGGTGTAGATGCCGCTGTCGTGGCCGTCGGAGAAGCTGGGGCGCACGCCGTAGTGGCCGACGGGCTCGAGGGCCTCGATCAGCACCTCGCGCTTGCCGGTCTGCAGCGTCTCCTGGCCCGGGCCGTGGCCCTGGACCTCGGCCGACGGCGAATACACGCGCATCAGCTCGAACGGGATGCGAAAGCGCGCACCGTCGTCGAAGCCGACCTCCAGCGCGCGCGAGGCCTGATGCACGGTGATCGAGGTGGGCTGCGGCGCGCGGGGCGAGGACATGCGGGCGAAGGGCGTTGACGACCGCGGGAGTGTATCGCCGCACCCCATGAAAAAAGGCGGTGCATGGCACCGCCCTTGACCCAGGTGGGGACGTCCGCCGTTAGACGTTGCTGCGGCGGCGCGAGGCGATGAAGCCGACGATGCCCAGGCCCGCGAGCATCAGCGCGTAGGTCTCGGGTTCAGGCACCGGCGCCGCGGCCAGCACGCCGGCGTAGGCGCCGCCGAACGAGCCGCTGGTGAAGCCGGTGAGTGCCAGCGCGTAGGTGCCGGCGGCCAGTCCCGAGAAGGACAGGCCGTCAGCCGCGGTGGCCGAGCCGAGCGTCACGAACGACTCGTCGAGCAGGGCGATGCCCAGGTTGCTGAAGGACCAGCTGGGCGGGAACTTCAGGTCGGTGACGTCGATCCGCAGGCTCGACAGTTCCGACAGCGTGAAGGTGAAGGTGTCGAACACGAAGCCCGAACCGGTACCGTTGAAGAACACCGGATCGGTGCCCAAGGTGCCGAGATCGGTCGCCGCAAATGACGATAGGCTGGTGGCAAGCAATGCCGCCGCCGCGAGAGGTTTCAATTTCATTGCAACTCCTGGCAGTAGAACGTTGAAAGACATCGACGGGTTCGCGGCCCGCCAGTTCGGTCGTTGTACTGGGTCAAGAGTCACGATCATCACCCCGCAAACCGGGGGAAGGACCGACCCAAGGGTAACCTTATGCTGCAGTGCGGCAGCATATGAAACCCCTATCGCGGTGGAAGCGCAGAAGTGATGCGAGTTGCAGCGACTTCAGTGATTCGCCGAATCGGGGCCAATTGCATCCAAATGCAATTGGCCGTTACACCAGCACGCGTTCGATGCCGCCGGAATTGGCGCGTTCGACGTAATCCTGGAGCCAGCCTTCGCCGAGCAGGCGGCGCGCCATCTCGACGACGATGTAGTCGGCCTCGAGCAAGCCGGAGTCGAGGTCGTCCTCGTAACGCTTGAGGCCCTGCAGGCAGCTGGGGCAGCTGGTCAGGATCTTCAGGTTGGCACCGGCGGGCACGCCGCCGGCCGCACGCAGCTCGGCCTCGCCCTTGCGGATCTCTTCTTCCTTGCGGAAGCGCACCTGGGTGCTGACGTCCGGGCGCGTGACGCCCAGCGTGCCGCTCTCGCCGCAGCAGCGGTCGCTCTTCACCACCCGCGGACCGACGAGCGCCTTGACGGTCTTCATCGGGTCCTGCAGCTTCATCGGCGTGTGGCAGGGGTCGTGGTAGAGGTACGCGCCGTCGCTGCCAGGCGGCAGCACGATGCCCTTGCCGAGCAGGTATTCGTGGATGTCGACGATGCGGCAACCGGGGAAGATGTCCTCGAACTTGTAGCCCTGCAGCTGGTCGTAGCAGGTGCCGCAGGAGACGACGACGGTCTTGATGTCCAGGTAGTTCAGCGTGTTGGCCACGCGGTGGAACAGCACCCGGTTGTCGGTGATGATCTTCTCGGCCTTGTCGAACTGGCCGCTGCCGCGCTGCGGGTAGCCGCAGCACAGGTAGCCCGGCGGCAGCACGGTCTGCACGCCGGCATGCCAGAGCATGGCCTGCGTCGCCAGCCCGACCTGGCTGAACAGGCGCTCGCTGCCGCAGCCGGGGAAGTAGAAGACGGCCTCGGTCTCGGCACTGGTGGCCTGCGGGTCGCGGATGATCGGGACGTACTCGCGGTCCTCGATGTCCAGCAGCGCGCGCGCGGTCTTCTTCGGCAGCCCCCCGGGCAGCTTCTTGTTGACGAAGTGCAGCACCTGCTCCTTCAGCGGCGCCGCGCCCAGCGTCGCCCGCGGCGCCGCGGTCTGGCGGCGCAGCACGGGCTTGAGCAGCTCGTTGGCCAGGCGCTGGGCCTTGAAGCCGAAGCCGACCATCGCGCCGCGCATCAGCTTGATGGTCTGCGGGCTGGTCGCGTTCAGGAAGGTCATCGCGACCAGGTTGCCCGGCCGCAGGCTCTTCTTGCCCATCTTGCGCAGCAGGTTGCGCATGTTCATCGACACGTCGCCGAAGTCGATCTTCACCGGGCACGGCGACAGGCACTTGTGGCAGACGGTGCAGTGGTCGGAGACGTCCTCGAACTCCTCCCAGTGGCGCAGGCTGACGCCGCGGCGCGTCTGCTCCTCGTAGAGGAAGGCCTCGACCAGCAGCGAGGTCGCCAGGATCTTGTTGCGCGGGCTGTACAGCAGGTTGGCGCGCGGCACGTGCGTCGAGCACACCGGCTTGCACTTGCCGCAGCGCAGGCAGTCCTTGATGCTCTCGCTGATCGCCCCGATGTCGCTCTGCTGCATCAGCAGCGACTCGTGGCCCATCAGCCCGAAGCTGGGCGTGTAGGCGTCGCTCAGGTCGCTGGCCATCGCGCCGGCGACGCCGCCGCGCATCAGCTTGCCCTTGTTGAAGCGGCCCTCGGGGTCGACCCTGGCCTTGTAGGCGACGAAGGACGCGAGCTCCTCGTCGGTCAGGAACTCCAGCTTGGTGATGCCGATGCCGTGCTCGCCGCTGATGACGCCGTCGAGCCGCCGCGCCAGCGCCATGATGCGGGCGACGGCTTCGTGCGCCGTCTGCAGCATCTCGTAGTTGTCGCTGTTGACGGGGATGTTGGTGTGCACGTTGCCGTCGCCGGCATGCATGTGCAGCGCCACCCAGACGCGCCCGCGCAGCACTTCCTTGTGGATCGCCTTGCAGGCGTCGAGGATGGGTGCGAACGCGCCGCCGGAGAAGATCGCCTGCAGCGGCTTGAAGACCTGCCGCTTCCACGACGCGCGCAGCGTGTCGTCCTGCAGCAGCGCGAACACCGTGCGCGCGCTGTCGGGCTGCACGACGTCCAAGTTCTCGAGCCAGAAGCGCCAGAGCCCGCCGACCTCGGCCAGCAGCGCCAGCGCCTCGTTCGCACGGTCCTCCAGCAGTTCGGCGCTCGGGATCTCGCCGGCCTCGCCGGCACTGCCGATCGGCAGCGAACCAGAGGCGAAGAAGGCTTCGAGACGCTCGAGCAGCTGCAGCTTGTTGCGCAGCGACAGCTCGATGTTGATGCGCTCGATGCCCTCGGTGTACTCGCCCATGCGAGGCAACGGGATGACGACGTCCTCGTTGACCTTGAAGGCGTTGGTGTGTTTGGCGATCGCCGCGGTGCGCTTGCGGTCGAGCCAGAACTTCTTGCGCGCGTCGGCGCTGACGGCAACGAAACCCTCGCCGCCGCGGCTGTTGGCGATGCGCACGACCTCGCTGGTGGCCCGCGCGACCGCGTCCTCGTCGTCGCCGACGATGTCGCCGAACAGCACCATCTTCGGCAGGCTCTTGCCCTTCTGCACCCGCTTGCTCTTGGTCGCGTAGCCGACGGCCTTCAGGTAGCGGTCGTCCAGGTGCTCCAGGCCGGCGAGCAGGACGGGGGAGGGGCCCTGTCCATCCCGTTTCTCGCCGCCGGTTCGCTTGGCCTCGGCGAACAGGTAGTCCTTGATCTCGACGATGGACGGCACCGCGTCGCGCGGGTTGCCGAAGAACTCCAGGCAGACGGTGCGCGTGTGCGCCGGCATGCGGTGCACGACCCAGCGCGCGCTCGTGATCAGGCCGTCGCAGCCTTCCTTCTGGATGCCGGGCAGGCCGGCGAGGAACTTGTCGGTGACGTCCTTGCCCAGGCCTTCCTTGCGGAACACCGAGCCGGGGATCTCCAGGCGTTCGGTGCGCTCCAGCGTGCGGCCCGAGCTGTCGAAGGTCTTCAGCTCGAAGACCGCGGTTTCGACGTCGTGGATCTTGCCGAGGTTGTGGCCGATGCGCGTGACCTCGAGCCACTTGGCGTCCGGCGTCACCATGCGCCAGGACGCCAGGTTGTCCAGCGCGGTGCCCCAGAGCACGGCCTTCTTGCCGCCGGCGTTCATCGCGATGTTGCCGCCGATGCACGAGGCTTCGGCCGAGGTCGGGTCGACCGCGAAGACGTGGCCGGCGCGTTCGGCGGCGTCGGCGACACGCTGGGTGACAACGCCAGCTTCGGTCCAGACCGTCGCCACCGGCTCGGCCAGGCCGGGCAGCACGACGCGCTCGACCTCGGTCATCGCCTCGAGCTTCTCGGTGTTGATGACGGCGCTGTTCCAGGCCAGCGGCACGGCGCCGCCGGTGTAGCCGGTGCCGCCGCCGCGCGGGATGATCGTCAGCCCGAGCTCGATGCAGCCCTTGACCAGCAAGGCCATCTCGGCCTCGGTGTCGGGCGTCAGCACGACGAAGGGGTACTCGACGCGCCAGTCGGTGGCGTCGGTGACGTGGGCCACGCGCGACAGGCCGTCGAACTTGATGTTGTCCTTGGCGGTGACGCGGCCGAGCACGCGGCGCGTGCGCTGGCGCAGGCCGTAGACCTCGACGAAGCGGTCGCCGAAGCGTTCGACCGCGGCGCGCGCGGCGTCCAGCAACTCGCCGACGTGGCCGTCGCGCTCGGCGTCGTCGGGCTGGCGGCGGCGTTCGATCTCGCGCAGCCGGTGCTGCAGCGCGTCGGTCAGCAGCCGCAGGCGTTTCGGGTTGTCGAGAAGGTCGTCCTCGAGGTACGGGTTGCGCTGCACCACCCAGATGTCGCCCAGCACCTCGTAGAGCATGCGCGCCGAACGCCCGGTGCGGCGCTCCTGGCGCAGCCGGTCCAGCAACTCCCAGGCGCGCTCGCCGAGCAGGCGGCGCACGATCTCGCGGTCCGAGAACGAGGTGTAGTTGTACGGGATCTCGCGCAGCCGCGCGGGTGCATCGGCGCCGCGATCGGGCGTGCCCGGCGCGACAGCGGCCGCCGGGTCTTGAGGTGTGGCAAAGGCGAGCGGCGCGTTCATGAGCGAACCTTGCATGCTACCGCAGCGCAGCATCGCGGCCCCGCACCGGGGGCCGACACCAGCGGGGTTATCCCGGTTGCCCGCGCCGAGCGCCGCGTGACAGAACCGGGAACTGTCATAAAACGATCGCATCCTTTGGATCGTTACAACCCGCTGCAGGAGACCACATGAAAAGAATCGCCTCGTTCGCCCCAGCCGCCGTCGCCACGCTGGCCGCCTTGTTCGCGCTGCCCGCGCAGGCCCAGGTCGAGATCCAGTGGTGGCACTCGATGGGCGGCGCGCTCGGCGAATGGGTCAACGACCTGGCCAAGGACTTCAACGCCAAGCAGAAGGACTACAAGGTCGTGCCGGTGTTCAAGGGCAGCTACGACGAGTCGATGACCGCGGCCATCGCCGCCTTCCGCGCCGGCAACGCGCCGCACGTGCTGCAGGTCTTCGAGGTCGGCACCGCGACGATGATGGCGAGCAAGGGCGCGGTGAAGCCGGTGGCCACGCTGATGTCCGAAGCCGGCGTCAAGTTCGACCCGACGCGTTACATCAGCGCCGTGGCCGGCTACTACACCGCGCCGAACGGCCAGATGATGAGCCTGCCGTTCAACAGCTCGACGACCGTCTTCCACTACAACAAGGACGCCTTCAAGGCCGCCGGCCTGGACCCGAACAAACCGCCGACCACCTGGCCGGAAGTGGCGCTGGCCGCCGCCAAGCTCAAGGCCAGCGGCCACAAGTGCCCGTTCACGACGAGCTGGGTCAGCTGGACGCAGTTGGAGAGCTTCTCGGCCTGGCACAACGTCGAGTACGCGACCAAACGCAACGGCTTCGGCGGCCTGGACACGCGCCTGGCGTTCACGACGCCGCTGCACGTGCGCCACATCGAAAACCTGGCGAACATGGCCAAGCAGGGCCTGTTCGTCTACAAGGGCCGCGGCAACGCCGCCGACGCCACCTTCGTCTCGGGCGAGTGCGCGATGATGACCGGCTCCTCGGGCCTGTACGGCAACGTCAAGCGCAACGCCAAGTTCAGCGGCGGCATCGGCGCCCTGCCCTATTACCCCGACGTGCCCGGCGCGCCGCAGAACACCGTCATCGGCGGTGCCAGCCTGTGGGTCATGAGCGGCAAGAAGCCGGCCGAGTACAAGGGCGTGGCCAAGTTCTTCGAGTACCTGTCGGACCCGCAGGTGCAAGCCACGAGCCACCAGCGCACCGGCTACCTGCCGACCACGACCGCGGCCTACGAGCTGACCGAGAAGTCGGGCTTCTACAAGGAGAACCCCGGCACCGACGTCGCCGTGACGCAGATGATCCGCAAGGTCACCGACAAGTCGCGCGGCGTGCGCCTGGGCAACTTCGTGCAGATCCGCACCATCGTCGACGAGGAGATGGAGCAGGTCTGGGCCGGCAAGAAGAGCGCGAAGGAGGCGCTGGACGCGGCCAAGAAGCGTGGCGACGACCAGCTGCAGCGCTTCGAGAAGGCGAACAAGGGCTGAACGCCGCAAGGCGTGCGCAGGCTCAGGCCCTGATAGCCTAGCGAGTTTTGCACGCGGCCCGCGGGGCCGCGCCGGGCGGCGGACGCTCCCTCTCGGGGCGCCCGCCGTCGTCACGAACGGGAAGAGCCGTCGTTGGCTGCCGAAAAGAGAGTCCGCTTCAAGAACGCGTGGCTGCCCTGGGTGCTGATCGCGCCGCAGATGGCCGTCATCCTGGTCTTCTTCTTCTGGCCGGCGGCGCAGGCGCTGCACTACAGCCTGCTGCAGCAGGACGCCTTCGGCACCAGCGTCGAGTACGTCGGGCTGGAGAACTTCCGCCGCCTGATCGACGACGAGAGCTACCTGCAGTCGTTCAAGACCACCGCCGTGTTCTCGACGCTGGTGGCGGTGGTCGGCATGACGGTGGCGCTGACGCTGGCGGTGATGGCCGACCGCGTCGTGCGCGGCGCACGCTTCTACCGCACGCTGCTGATCTGGCCTTACGCGGTGGCGCCGGCGCTGGCCGGCGTGCTCTGGCTGTTCATGTTCGCGCCGTCGATCGGCATCGTCAGCTTCTGGCTGCGCCAGGCCGGCTACGACTGGAACCACCTGCTCGACAGCGGCGACGCGATGACGCTGATCGTGATGGCGGCGGTCTGGAAGCAGGTGTCCTACAACTTCCTGTTCTTCCTCGCCGGGCTGCAGTCGATCCCGAAGTCGCTGATCGAAGCCGCCGCGATCGACGGCGCCGGCCCCTGGCGCCGCTTCTGGACGGTGCAGTTCCCGCTGCTGACGCCGACGAGCTTCTTCCTGCTCGTCATCAACATCGTCTACGCCTTCTTCGACACCTTCGCGATCGTCGACGCCGCCACCCACGGCGGCCCGGGCAAGGACACGGCGATCCTCGTCTACCGCGTCTACTACGACGGCTTCAAGGCGCTGGACCTGGGCGGCTCGGCCGCGCAGAGCGTGGTGCTGATGGTCATCGTCGTCGCGCTGACGGTGATCCAGTTCCGCTACGTCGAAAAACGGGTCAACTACTGATGGTCGAGAACCGCCCCGTCGCGACGCTGCTGTCGCACCTGGTGCTGGTGCTGGGGGTGATGATCGTCGCCTTCCCGGTCTACGTCACCTTCATCGCCAGCACGCAGACCGCCGAGCAGATCGTGCAGAACGTGCCGATGTCGCTGCTGCCCGGCGACAACATGATCGAGAGCTACAAGCTGGCGCTGTTCGGCGGCAAGAGCGGCTACGGCGGCAACATCGCGCCGGTGCTGCCGATGCTCGAGGTCAGCCTGGTGATGGCGCTGGTGATCGCCGTCGGCAAGATCGTCATCTCGCTGCTCTCGGCCTTCGCCGTCGTCTACTTCCGCTTCCCCGGCCGCGGCCTGGTCTTCTGGATGATCTTCGTGACGCTGATGCTGCCGGTCGAAGTGCGCATCGGCCCGACCTACGAAGTCGTCTCCAACCTCGGCATGCTCAACAGCTACGCCGGGCTGACGGTGCCGCTGATCGCCTCGGCGACCGCGACCTTCCTGTTCCGCCAGTTCTTCCTGACGGTGCCCGACGAGCTGGTCGAGGCCGCGCGCATCGACGGCGCCGGGCCGATGCGATTCTTCAAGGACGTGCTGCTGCCGCTGTCCAGCACCTCGATCGCAGCGCTGTTCGTGATCCAGTTCATCTACGGCTGGAACCAGTACCTCTGGCCGCTGCTGATCACGACCAGCGAGGACATGTACCCGGTCGTGCTCGGCATCAAGAGCATGATCTCCGGCGGCGACGCCTACACCGAGTGGAACGCGGTGATGGCCACCGCGATCCTGGCGATGCTGCCGCCGGCGGCGGTGGTCATCCTGATGCAGAAGTGGTTCGTCAAAGGCCTGACGGATTCCGAGAAATGAAGCCGCCGGCCGCCCGTGGCGGCCGCGGCCAGAACGGCTGACACATGGGTTCGATATCCCTCAGACAGGTCGAGAAGACCTACGGCGCCGGCGCGCGCACGTTCAAGGCGATCCACGGCGTCGACGCCGAGATCGCCGACGGCGAGTTCATCGTCATCGTCGGGCCCTCGGGCTGCGGCAAGAGCACGCTGCTGCGCATGGTCGCGGGGCTGGAGGAGATCTCCGGCGGCGAGATCGACATCGGCGGGCGCGTCGTCAACCGGCTCGAGCCGGCCGAGCGCGACATCGCGATGGTCTTCCAGAACTACGCGCTCTACCCGCACATGACGGTCTTCGACAACATGGCCTACGGCCTGAAGATCGCCAAGGTGCCCAAGGACGAGATCCAGCGCCGGGTGGAGAAGGCGGCCGGCATCCTCGAGCTCGGCACGCTGCTGCAGCGCCGGCCGCGCGAACTCTCAGGCGGCCAGCGCCAGCGCGTCGCGATGGGGCGCGCGATCGTGCGCCAGCCGGCGGTGTTCCTGTTCGACGAGCCGCTGTCCAATCTCGACGCCAAGCTGCGTGCGCAGACCCGGCTGGAGATCCAGAAGCTGCACCGCGAGCTCGGCGTCACCTCGCTCTTCGTCACCCACGACCAGGTCGAGGCGATGACGCTGGGCCAGCGCCTGATCGTGATGAACGGCGGCCGCATCGAGCAGATCGGCACGCCCGAGGACGTCTACGGCCGTCCGGCCTCGACCTTCGTCGCCGGCTTCATCGGCTCGCCGCCGATGAACCTGATCGCCGGCCAGGCCGAGGGCGGCCGCTTCGCGGTCGGCGGTGTCGGCCTGCCGCTGCCGGCGGCCGCACCGCGCGATGGCGCGCTGACGCTGGGCGTGCGCCCGGAACACGCGACGCTGGGCGCCGGCGGCTGGCAGCTGAAGGTCGAGATGCTGGAGATGCTGGGCGCCGAGCGCCTGGTCTACGGCCGTCTGGGCGAGGCTGCGTTCACGCTGCGCATCGACGGCACGCTGACGCCGCCGGCGATCGGCAGCGAGATCGGCATCGTCGTCGCGCCGCAGCACCTGCACTGGTACGACCCGGCCACCGGCAGGCGGGTCGAATGATGGCGCCCTGGCCGTATCCGCTGTGGATCGCGCACCGCGGCGCCGGCAAGCTGGCGCCGGAGAACACGCTCGCCGCCTTCCGCCTCGGCGCCTCGTACGGCTACCGGGCCTACGAATGCGACGTCAAGCTGAGCGCCGACGGCGTGCCCTTCCTGATGCACGACACGACGCTGGAGCGCACGACGCCCGAACGCGGCGTCGCCGGCGAGCGCAGCTGGAGCGAACTCTCGCGCCTGGACGCCGGCGGCTGGCATTCGCGCAGCTACGCCGGCGAGCCGCCGGTCAGCCTCGACGCGCTGGCGAGCTACCTGCTGCGCAACGGTTTCCTGCTCGACCTGGAGATCAAGCCGACGCCGGGCGACGAACGCCGCACCGGCGAAGTCGTCGCCTCCGCCTGCCGCCGGCTCTGGGCCGGGCAGGCGGTGCCGCCGCTGCTGAGCTCGTTCAAGCCCGAGGCGCTGGCCGGCGCACGCGAGGCCGCGCCCGAGCTGCCGCGTGCGCTGCTGGTCGACGCCTTCTGGGACGGCTGGTACGAAGCGGCGCTGGAGCTGGGCTGCGTCGCGATCATCCCGAACTACACGACGGTCGACCCGGGCCTGGTCGAACGCGCCCGCGCCGACGGCCTGCGTGTGCTCTGCTACACCGTCAACGACCCGTCCGAGGCGCGGCGGCTGCTGGCCGCCGGCGTCGAGGGCCTGATCACCGACGCCGTCGACCGCTTCTCGCCCGACACCACACGCGTCGTCGACTGAGCCTCAGGCACCGCCGGCCGTCACCGGCTTGGCGGCGCTCGGCAGGACGCGCACGCCGCGGATCACCGGGTGCCGCCAGGCGGCGACAACGAGCAGCATCGACACGATACCGGCGAAAGCCAGCGCCGACCGCAGGCCGTGGTGTTCGCCCAGCCAGCCGCCGATCAGCGCGCCCGGGCCGGCCGGCAGCAGGATCAGCCAGCGCATCGTGCTCGTCATGCGGCCCAGCATCGGCTCGGGCGTCACCGCCTGGCGCAGCGCCAGGAAGTTGATGAAGGCCAGCACCGCGCCGGCGCCGTACAGCGCCAGCGTCGCCGCGAAGGCCGCGACGCCCCAGGGCCCGACCGGCGCCGCGGCCAGCAGCAGCCAGCCGCTGCCGCAGACCAGGAAACCCAGCACCATGCACGGCCCCGGCCCGATGCGGCGGCTGATGCGGTTGCCCCAGACGCTGGCCGTCACCGTGCCGGCGCCGAGCGCGATGTAGCACAGCCCGACGGCCTGTTCCGACAGGCCCAGCGTGCGCGTCGCGAACAGGATCTGCACCACCTGGGCCGCGTTCTGACACAGCTGCCAGGTGCCGACCGCCAGCGCCAGCGCGACCAGCAGCTTGTGCTCGGCGACGAAACGCAGGCCTTCGGCGAGTTCACGCCCGAAGCGTGCGTCGGGGCGCGGCGTGCGGCGCTCGTCGACGTGGATGCCGCGCAGGATGGCCGCCGAGACGACGACCAGCACCGCGTCCACCAGCAGCGCCAGCGGCGCTCCGAAGAGCTTGATCAGCAGCCCGGCGACGCCGGGGCCGGCGACGTCGGAGCCCGAGGTCGCGAGCGCGTTCTTGGCGTGCGCCTCGACCAGCCGGTCGCGTTCGACGACCTGGGTCAGCACGATCTGCGACGCGGTGCCGGCGACGGTGAAGACGCAGCCGATGAAGAAGCCGACCGCGTACAGCCAGGGCATCGCCAGCCAGCCCATGGCCCAGGCCAGCGGCACGCTGCCCACCGCCACGCCGATCAGCAGTTCGCCGGCGATGTAGACCGGCAGCTTGCGCACCCGGTCCAGCCAGACGCCCGCCGGCAGCGAGAACAGCACGAAGGGAGCGATCTCCATCGCCGTCAGCAGCCCCATCTGCGTGGGCGTGGCGTGCAGCAGCACCGCCGCGGTCAGCGGCAGCGCGAGCATCGTCACCTGGCCGCCCAGCGAGCTGATCAGGATCGAGCTCCACAGCCGGCGGTAGGTGGCGTTTCGAAGCAGGTCGCCCGGCGGCAGCGTCAGGGCGGCGCGCAGGCGGGCGAGCAGCGCGCGGGTCATCGTCGAAGGTCTCCGGTCGTCGGCGCGGGCGAGCCGCAAAACACGGGCGACGCCAAGACGACACGATCGGCGGCCCGCGGCCGGCACGCGGCGCGCCGGCCTGTCGACGGCCGCTCGGGCGGTGAACGCCGGCCGGCCATCGGGGGAAGGGGCAGCGATCCTAGCAGCCCTGGACCGGCGGAACGACCGCCGGAGAAGGGATCAGGAGCGGTAGTCGGCGTTGATGCTGACGTAGTCGTGCGACAAGTCGCAGGTCCAGACCGTCGCCGCCGCGGCGCCGCGGTGCAGGTCCACGCGCACCGTGATCTCGGCGTGTTTCATCACGCGCTGGCCGTCCTCCTCGCGGTAGCCGGGGTGGCGGCCGCCCTCGTGCACCACGTGCACGTCGTCGAGGAAGAGGTCGATCAGCCCCTGGTCGAGGTCGGCGATGCCGGCATAGCCGACGGCCGCCAGGATGCGGCCGAGGTTGGGGTCGCTGGCGAAGAACGCGGTCTTGACGAGCGGCGAATGCGCCACCGCATAGGCCGCGGCGCGGCATTCGGCCTCGTCGCGCCCGCCCTGCACGGTGACGGTGATGAACTTGGTCGCACCTTCGCCGTCGCGCACGATGGCCTGGGCCAGGTGCTGCGACACGGCGATGACAGCTTCGCGCAGCGCGCGGCCCTCGGCCGAGTCGAGCGTGTCGATAGTCGCGTGGCCGGCCTGGCCGGTGGCAACCAGCACGAAGGAGTCGTTCGTGGAGGTGTCGCCGTCGATCGTGATGCGGTTGAAGCTGAGGTCCGCGGCTTCGCGCAGCAGCGGCTGCAGCAGCGCCGCATCGATGGCGGCGTCGGTGGCGACGAAACCGAGCATCGTCGCCATGTTCGGGCGGATCATGCCGGCGCCCTTGGCGATGCCGGTGACGGTGACCGTGCGCCCGCCGATCTGCAGCTGGCGCGACGCCGCCTTGGCCAGCGTGTCGGTGGTCATGATGCCTTCGGCGGCTTCGGCCCAGCCGTCGGCGCGCAGCGCCGCCCACGCGGCGGGCAGGCCGGCCTCGATGCGTTCGACCGGCAGCGTCTCCATGATGACGCCGGTGGAAAACGGCAGCACCTGGCGCGGCGCGACGCCGGCCACCGCGGCCAGCGCCTCGCAGCTGCGGCGTGCACGCGCCAGGCCGTCGGCACCGGTGCCGGCGTTGGCGTTGCCCGTGTTGATGACGATCGCGCGTATGCCCTCGCCTGCGGCCAGGTGTTCGCGGCAGACCTGCACGGGCGCGGCGCAGAAGCGGTTCTGGGTGAAGACACCGGCGACGGCCGAGCCGGCCGCGATCTCGAAGACGACGAGGTCGCGGCGGCCGGCCTTGCGGATGCCGGCCATCGTCGTGCCCACGCGCACGCCGGCGACGGGCAGCAGGGATTCGGGGGCGGGAGCGGCGAGGTTGACGGGCATGGTGGCGACGCGGGCGCAAGACAGAGGTGGGAGCCGGATTCTAGGAGCCCCCTCCGGTGCGAGCCGCCCCCCGCCGGTGCGCCGCTGCGCCGCGTCGGTGAACCCCGGCACAACCCGCCCCCGCAGTCGCGGGATCGGCGTCGCGCCGGGGCCATCGGCCGCTGCCCGCGGCGCGGGGTGCTACCCATAATCGTTCGCACCTCGGGGGGCGGAACGGCAGCCTGCCCTTCGAACCGCATCCGATGGCTGCCGCGCGCGCTCCGTCACGCGCCGCCAGCTCTCGCACGCTCGACAACATGGCCGCCTTGGAGGCGCCGCGTACGACGGCGCCCACGCAGGAGTGAATGACCTCATGAGAAAGCACCACCTCGTGCCGATGCTGACCGCCGTTGCGGCGGCAGTCGCGCTGTTCGGCGCGTCGGCTCAGGCCGCGTCGCAGTCGGTTCCCGCGTCGGCGGCCGAAGCCGGCACCCTCTGGTTCGTCGAACTGAACGGCAACGCCGTCGCCGACGGCAACACGCTGGCCTCGGTGCGCACCGAGAAATCGGCGCTGCGCACGGCGATCAAGGGCGCCAAGCTGCGCGTGACCGAGCGCCGCTCGTTCGACAAGCTGTTCAACGGCTTCGTCGTCTCGGTCGCCGCGGCCGACCGCGCCAAGCTCGCTGCCCTGCCCGGCGTGAAGGCGATCTACCCGGTGCTGAACGTCCCGGCGCCGGATCCCATCAAGACCGCGCCCGACCTGGCCGCCGCGATCAACATGACCGGCGCCGCCGTCGCCCAGCAGCAGCTCGGCCTGAGCGGGGCCGGCGTCAAGGTCGGCATCATCGACACCGGCATCGACATCGACCACCCGGCCTTCGGCGGCAGCGGCAGCAACGGCACCACGCCGTTCCCGACCGCACGTGTCGTCACCGGCTACGACTTCGTCGGCGACGCTTACGACAGCAGCGGCTCCGGCGCCGCGCTGACGCCCGTGCCCGACGACGTGCCGGACGACTGCGCCGGCCACGGTACGCACGTCTCCGGCATCGTCGGCGGCAACGGCGGTGGCGTGCTCGGCGTCGCGCCCAAGGTCTCCTTCGGCGCCTACCGCGTCTTCGGCTGCACCGGCACGACCTCGTCGGACATCATCCTCGAGGCGCTGGAACGCGCCTACGAGGACGGCATGCAGGTCATCAACATGAGCCTGGGCGCCGCGCGCCAGTGGCCCGAGTACCCGACCGCCAAAGCCTCCGACAAGCTGGTCGCCAAGGGCGTCGTCGTCGTCGCCTCGGCGGGCAACAACGGCCCCGGCGGCTCCTCGCCGGACGGGCTGTTCGCGACCGGCGCGCCCGGTGCCGCCGACAAGGCGATCAGCGTCGCCTCGTACGACAACGCGCAGCTGTCCTTCACGGTTGCCGGCACGCCCTACGGCTACAACACCGCCACCGGGGCCCCGGTGGCGCCGACCAGCGGCTCGCTGCAAATCACCAAGAACGGCACGACCAGCACCGTCGACGACGCCTGCGCGGCGCTGCCCGCTGGCAGCCTGACAGGCAAGGCCGTGCTGATCCGCCGGGGTACCTGCTCGTTCTACATCAAGGCGAGCAACGCCCAGAACGCCGGCGCGGCCGCGGTCGTGCTCTACAACAACGCCGCCGGTGCGCTGGCGCCGACGGTGGCCGGCACGCCGGCCGTGACGGTGCCGGTGGTCGCGATCACCCAGGAACAGGGCGCCAAGCTCGACGCCCTCATCGCCGCGGGCACGACGACGCTGAACTGGTCGGGCAGCTACGTCAGCTACCCCTACGGCACCGGCGGCCTGATCTCGGGCTTCAGCTCCTTCGGCCTGGACGCCGAACTCGGCTTCAAGCCCAACGTCGGCGCCCCCGGCGGCGCCATCCTGTCGAGCTACCCGCTCGAGCTCGGCGGCACCGCGACGCTGTCGGGCACCTCGATGGCCGCGCCGCACGTCGCCGGCGGCGTCGCGCTGATCCTCGAATCCAACCCGAAGCTCAAGCCCGGCCAGGTGGCCGAGCGCATCTACAACACGGCCGATCCGAAGAACTGGTCGGGCAACGCCAGCCTGGGCCTGCTCGACTTCGCGTTCCGCCAGGGCTCGGGCATGCTCGACATCGTCGGCGTGGTCCAGAACACCGCGACCGTCTCGCCGAGCCAGCTGGCGCTGGGCGAAAGCGCCGCCGGCAGCTCGCTGAAGACGCTGAGCGTCAGCAACCGCTCGGGCGCGCCGGTGACCTACACGATCAGCCACGTCGCGTCGGTGGCCGCCGGCCCGAACACGACCAGCGGCAGCTCGTACAACATCAGCGGCGTGTACGACGCACCCGCGACGGTGGCCTTCAGCCAGACGACGCTGACGGTGCCGGCGCGCCGCACGGCCAAGTTCACGGCGACGATCACCGCCAACGCGTCGCTGCCCGAGCGCAGCCTGTACGGCGGCTACGTCGTGCTGACGCCGACCAACGGCACCGCCCCGCTGCGTGTGCCTTACGCCGGCTTCAAGGGCGACTACCAGTCGACCGTGGTGCTGACGCCGACGGCCAACGGCTTCCCGTGGCTGGCGACGCTGGCCGGCGGCAGCTACACCAACCAGCCGTCCGGGGCGACCTACACGATGGCCGACGGGAACATCCCGTACTTCCTCGTGCACTACGACCACCTGTCGCGCAAGGTGCTGCTCGAGGCCTACGACGCCGACACCGGCAAGTCGTGGAACCGCGTCAGCATGGAGGAGTACGTGACGCGCAGCTCGACGCCGACCGGCTTCTTCGCCTACACCTGGGACGGCACGACCTTCCGCGGCAAGGGCGAGAACCCGAAGGCGTGGAAGACCGTTCCCAACGGCCGCTACGTCGTCAAGATGTCGGTGCTGAAGGCGCTGGGCGACGAGAGCGTGGCCAGCGACTGGGAAACCTGGACCTCGCCGGTGATCACGATCGCGCGGCCCTGAACGGCGCAGCGCACGACACGAAGGGGCCCTGCGGGGCCCCTTTTTCATCGCCACCGGCGCCGGCCGGCTGCGGCAAAAGAAACGGGGCCCCGCGGGGCCCCGTCGTCATCGGACCAAGCCGCGTCAGGCCAGCCGGCCGTGGCAGTTCTTGTACTTCTTGCCGCTGCCGCAGGGGCAGGGGTCGTTGCGGCCGACACGCGGCACCTCGTCGACGGCGGTCGCGGCATCGGTCTCCTGCGCGACGCTGCCGTCCTCGTTCGGGTGGGTGTAGGTGACGTTCGTGACCTGGCTGGCCTGCTGCTCGATCGCCTCGGCGGCTTCGCTGGCCTGGTCGCGCGACTGGATGCGCACCGTCATCAGCACGCGCGTGACTTCCATCTTCACGACGTCGAGCAACTGGCTGAACAGCTCGAAAGCCTCGCGCTTGTATTCCTGCTTCGGGTTCTTCTGGGCGTAGCCGCGCAGGTGGATGCCCTGGCGCAGGTAGTCGAGTGCGGCCAGGTGCTCGCGCCAGTGCGAGTCCATCGCCTGCAGCAGCACCATGCGCATGAAGGGCGTGAACTGGTCGGCACCGACGGAGTCGACCTTGCCCTGGAACAGCGCGTCGGCGGCGGCGCAGACCTTGGTGACGATCTCGTCGTCGGTGATGCTCTCGGCAGCTTCGACGGTGGTCTTGAGCGGCAGCTCGAGCTGCCATTCGTCGCGCAGCACGCGCTCGAGCGCGCCCAGGTCCCACTGCTCTTCCAGGCTCTCGGCCGGCACGTAGGTGCGCACGACCTCGGTCATCGTGCTGCGGCGCAGGTTGGCGATCTGCTCGTCGAGCGAGAGCGACTCGAGGATCTCGTTGCGCTGCTGGTAGATGACCTTGCGCTGGTCGTTGGAGACGTCGTCGTACTCGAGCAGCTGCTTGCGCACGTCGAAGTTGCGCGCCTCGACCTTGCGCTGCGCGCTCTCGATCGAGCGGTTGACGATGCCGGCTTCGATCGCCTCGCCCTCGGGCATCTTCAGCCGGTCCATGATCGAGCGCACCCGGTCGCCGGCGAAGATGCGCATCAGCTGGTCGTCCAGGCTGAGGTAGAAGCGGCTGGAACCCGGGTCGCCCTGGCGGCCGGAGCGGCCGCGCAACTGGTTGTCGATGCGCCGGCTCTCGTGGCGTTCGGTGGCGACGATGCGCAGGCCGCCGAGCGACTTGACCTTCTCGTGCAGGCCTTGCCACTCGTCGATCAGCTGCTGGGCGCGCGCCTTCTTGTCTTCCTCGGACAGCGCCGGGTCGGCCTCGAGGAACTGGATCTGCTTCTCGACGTTGCCGCCGAGCACGATGTCGGTGCCGCGGCCGGCCATGTTGGTGGCGATCGTCACCATCTTCGGCCGGCCGGCCTGGGCGACGATCTCGGCTTCCTTGGCGTGCTGCTTGGCGTTGAGCACCTGGTGCGGCAGCTCGGCCTTCTTCAGCAGCTCGGAGATCAGCTCCGAGTTCTCGATCGAGGTCGTGCCGACGAGCACCGGTTGGCCGCGTTCGTAGCAGTCGCGGATGTCGGCGATGACGGCGTCGTACTTTTCCTTGGCCGTCTTGTAGATCAGGTCGTTGTCGTCCTGGCGGATCGTCGGCTTGTTCGGCGGGATGACGACGGTCTCCAGGCCGTAAATCTCCTGGAACTCGTAGGCCTCGGTGTCGGCCGTGCCCGTCATGCCGGCGAGCTTGCCGTACATGCGGAAGTAGTTCTGGAACGTGACCGAGGCCATCGTCTGGTTCTCGCTCTGGATCTGCACCCCTTCCTTGGCCTCCACGGCCTGGTGCAGCCCGTCGCTCCAGCGCCGGCCCGTCATCAGGCGGCCGGTGAACTCGTCGACGATGACGACCTCGCCGTTCTGCACGACGTAGTGCTGGTCGCGGTTGTAGAGCTGGTGCGCGCGCAGCGCCGCGTACACGTGGTGCATCAGCGCGATGTTGGCGGGGTCGTACAGGCTCGCGCCCGACGCCAGCAGGCCGGCCTCGCCGAGGATCTGCTCGGCCTTCTCGTGGCCGGCCTCGGTCAGGAAGACCTGGTGCGACTTCTCGTCGACGGTGAAGTCGCCCGGCTCGATGACGCCTTCGCCGGTGCGCGGGTCGGCTTCGCCGATCTGCTTCTTCAGCTTGGGCACCACCGCGTTCACGCTGACGTAGAGCTCGGTGTGGTCCTCGGCCTGGCCGCTGATGATCAGCGGCGTGCGCGCCTCGTCGATCAGGATCGAGTCGACCTCGTCGACGATGGCGTAGTTCAGGCCGCGCGCGACACGCTCGCGCACGTCGTAGACCATGTTGTCGCGCAGGTAGTCGAAGCCGAACTCGTTGTTCGTGCCGTAGGTGACGTCGGCGGCGAACGCGGCCTGCTTCTCCTCGCGCTGCAGGCCGGGCACGTTGACGCCCACCGTCAGGCCGAGGAAGTTGTAGAGCCGGCCCATCCACTCGGCGTCGCGGCGTGCCAGGTAGTCGTTGACGGTGACCACGTGCACGCCCTGGCCGGCGAGCGCGTTCAGGTACACCGGCAGCGTCGCCACCAGCGTCTTGCCTTCGCCGGTGCGCATTTCTGCGATCTTGCCTTCGTGCAGCACCATGCCGCCGATCAGCTGGACGTCGAAGTGGCGCATCTTCAGCACCCGCTTGCTGGCCTCGCGCACGACGGCGAAGGCCTCGGGCAGCAGGTCGTCCAGCGTCGTGCCTTGGGCGATGCGCTGGCGGAACTCGTCGGTCTTGGCGCGCAGCGCGGCGTCGTCGAGCTGCTGGAACTGCGGCTCCAGCGCGTTGATCTTCTCCACCGTGCGCCGGTAGCCTTTCAGCAGGCGTTCGTTGCGGCTGCCGAAAATCTGGGTCAGGATCTTGGGAAACATGGAGTCCGCGCTCGAGGGGTGTGATGCGGTGCCGGCGCTGGTGCCGGCGGGGCCTTGGATGCGGACCCGGCGGCTCGACCGTCGCCGCCGAACGGCGGCGAGGGATCGCTGGCGATTCGCTCGGGCTCGCTCGGGCGTCGCGCGGGCGCACGGGCACGAAGCCGATGAGTTTAGCACCCGCTCCCTGGCGCATCGGTGACCGGCCCCGCCGCGCGGCGGACATGGGGCTAGACTCGGCGCATGGCTCCCCGCTCCCCTCTGGCCGGCACGCTGACGATGTCCGAAGCGCTGGGCGCGCATGCGCCGCTGGCCGGGCTGCTGCAGCGCGCACGCGAGTCGCGTTCGCGCTACGACGCGATCGTCCCGCTGCTGGCCGGCGGCCTGCGCACGGCCGTGCGCCCGGGGCCGCTGGACGAAGAAGGCTGGACGCTGCTCGCGTCGCACGGCGCCGCGGCGGCCAAGCTGCGCCAGCTGCTGCCGCGGCTAGACACGGTGCTGAAGAACGCCGGCTGGGCGCCGGTGCCGATCCGCGTGCGCGTGCTGCCGCCGGAGTCGCCTACGCCGCGCTGATGCGCATCAGAGCAGGCTGGAGAAGTCCGAGATGATCTGCGGCCGCGCCGACTGAGGCAGGCCGCGCAGCACGGCGACGAAGGCGTCGAACTCGGGATGGTCGCTCAGGTGCACGCGCATGCTCGCCAGTTCCGGCGCCGGCATGGAGCCCCAGTCGTGCAGCATCTGGAAGTGCACCTGGTCCGCGCCGACGCGGCTGGCCAGCGCGACGAAGTCCGGCATCTCGCGGTAGTTCAACTGCTGGACGACGAAACACATGCGGAACTGCGAGATGGCGCCGCTGGCGCGCAGCTCGCCGATGAACTCGAGGTTGGGCAGCAGATCGGCGAGTTCGCCACCGCGGCGCAGCTGGCGGTAGGTCGCGGGTTCAGCGGCGTCCACCGAGACGTTGACGGCATCGATCATGCCGTGCAGGTGCTCGAAGCGCGCCCACTCGCGGCGCTGCATCAGCTGGCCGTTGGTCATCAGCGTGATGCGCAGCCGCGGGAACTCGTCGCGGTTGAGGCTGGTAAGCAGGCGGCGGAACGACTTGCTCGCGAATGGATCACCCGAGCCGGTGACCTCGACGCGCTCGCCCTGCTTGAGCATCTCCAGCACGCTGTTGGTGACGGTCTCGATGCGCTCCAGGTCCGGCCCCTTGGCGACGATGGGGCGGCTGCGGCACGAGGGGCAGGACAGGTTGCAGCTGAGGTCGTAGGACAGGTTGAAGCGTTTGGGCGCCTCGGGCTGCGGCGGCGCCTCGTGCAGCCAGAACGCCTTGTTCACCTCGTTGTCGTCGAACAGCGCACGCTGGATCTGCGGGCACGAGACCTTGCCGCAGTAGCGGTAGTCGCCCTGCAGCGCGAACTCGCGCACCTGACGCACCTCGCGCGAGTCCCAGATCTCCTGCAGCGAGGCCTTGAAGACGTTGCCGACAGGGCGTCGCAACCAGACGCTGCAGCATTGGTGCACGTGCCCCGAAGGCAGAAGGTGCACGGTGTTCCACAGCATCGGGCACACCAGGCCTTCGAGTTCGCGGCCCGGGCGCTCGTGCACCCGCCCCGTCTGCTGGTAGTAGCGCGCCCGCGTCAGCGTGTCCTGTACGCGATGGTCCATCGGAAGGCGCTTGAACAGCGTTTCCGCCAGATCGGCGGCGAGTGCGAAGTTCGCCATCGCCATGACGAGTTCGACGATCACCAGCGCCGCCGCCACCGGCTGGTGCGCCGCGTCGTGCCGCAGCAGGCCCTCGTCGAGTTCGATCTGCTCGGCCAGCCGCATCTCGCCGCAAAGGCGGTGGAACCGCGCCAGCACGTCCGGCGCCAGCGACTCGGACGTCGACGTGCGCGCGAGCGCGGACTCGAGTTCGCCCAGGGGATCGACCGACAGGTCGGCCGCGGGAGCGGCGTGCTCGACGGGCACGGAGACGGTCATGTTCATGACGAAGGCCGGCCGCAAGGCCCGGCGCAGGTGGCAGGTCTTGCAACTGTCGCCGCGGCATGCCTGCGGCGAAGCGCCGATAACGCCCCGAAACACCCGGCTGCTCGCCACGACCGGCTGCGCCCCCAATGCCGGCGCCATCCCGATGGATCAGCGGTTCGATCCGGGCGGCGCAAGGCTCGGGGCCGCGCCCTCTACGCACGCTGCGCAGTCCATGGTGCCGGCTGTCAGAGTCGAACTGACGACCTTCCGCTTACAAGGCGGGTGCTCTACCAACTGAGCTAAGCCGGCGGCAGCGCCGCGATTGTAGAAGCGGCTACTTGATCCGCTTGAGCGAGGGGCGGCTGCCCGGGCCCGAGGGCTCGGGCGGTTCGTCCGGCGCCGGTGCCGCGGGGGCATCGGTGGGCGTCGGCGGCTCGGAGGCCTCGGACGCCAGACGCAGCCCGGAGCGCAGCGGCGTCGGCGCACGCGCCGTCTCCGCAGCCGGGCCGGCGGCGGGTGCCGTGGCGTCGCCGGCGGGTGCCGGGAAGGCCATGCCCTGGCCGTTCTCGCGCGCGTAGATCGCGACGACGTGGTCGATCGGCACGACGATTTCGCGCGGCACGCCGCCGAAACGCGCCTTGAACTCGACGAATTCGTTGCCCAGCTTCAGCCCCGAGGTCGCCTCGAAGCCGACGTTGAGCACGATCTCGTGGTTCTTCACGTACTCCATCGGCACCTGCACGCTGGCGTCGACGTAGACCGCCAGGTAGGGCGTGAAGCCGTTGTCGGTGCACCAGTCGTGCAGCGCCCGCAGCAGGTACGGGCGGGTCGAAGATCCCTGGTTGTCGCTGGTCGAACTCATGAAGGCTCCGGCAGAGCCAGTCAAGCGGCCGCCGCGGATCCGGCTTCGCCGGTCCGCTGGCGGCGCCCCCCTCGGGCGGGAGCGGCGAAGCCGCTACGGGGGGGCTTCACTTCCTCATCACCTTCTCGGAAGGCGTCAGCGCTTCGATGTAGGCAGGGCGCGAGAAGATGCGTTCGGCGTACTTCAGCAGCGGCACGGCGTTCTTCGACAGGTCGATGCCGTAGTAGTCCAGGCGCCACAGCAGCGGCGCGATCGCGACGTCGAGCATCGAGAAGTCGTCGCCGAGCATGTACTTGTTCTTCAGGAAGATCGGCGCCAGCTGCGTCAGGCGGTCGCGGATCTGCGAACGTGCCTTCTCCAGTTGCTTGTCGGTCGCCTTGACGCCGCGGCCTTCGAGCAGGTTGACGTGGGAGAACAGTTCCTTCTCGAAGTTGAAGAGGAACAGACGCACGCGCGCACGGGCCACCGGGTCGCCGGGCATCAGCTGCGGATGCGGGAAGCGCTCGTCGATGTACTCGTTGATGATGTGCGACTCGTACAGGATGAGGTCGCGTTCGACGAGGATGGGCACCTCGTTGTACGGGTTCATCATCGCGATGTCTTCGGGCTTGGCGAAGAGGTCGACGTCGCGGATCTCGAAGTCCATGCCCTTCTCGAACAGCACGAAGCGGCAGCGGTGCGAATAGGGGCAGGTCGTTCCGGAGTAAAGCACCATCATGGCGTGGGGCCCTCAGCAGTGGGGGCCTCGGACGGGCCCCGCGTCAAAAGAAGCAAACGCAGTGGTCGCCAGCAGGCTGCCACTGCGCTGTCGAGGCCCGGCCCACCGCCGGGCAGGACGGACGTCTACTTGATGTCCTTCCAGTACACGGCGTTCAAGCGCCAGGCGATCACGGAGAAGATCGCGAGGAAGATCAGCACGCCGATGCCCAGTTGGGTGCGGGTGGAGCGCACCGGCTCGGACATCCAGGTGAGGTAGGCGACGAGGTCGGCGACCGTGCCGTCGAACTCGTCCTTGGACATCGTGCCCTTGGATTCGAGCTCGAAGCCCTTGAAGACGTGCATCACCCGGGCGGGATCCTGCGCGTCCTTGTGCTCCTCGAACACCGCACGCTGCACACCTTGCAGTTCCCACAGGACGTGAGGCATGCCGACGTTCGGGAACGCGATGTTGTTCCAGCCCGTGGCCTTGCTCTCGTCGCGGTAGTAGCCGCGCAGGTAGGTGTACAGATAGTCGGAGCCGCTGCCCTTGGTGGCATCGGCACGCGAGCGCGCCACCAGCGTCAGATCCGGCGGCGCGGCGCCGAACCATTCCTTGGCGTCGCGCGCGTCGATCGCGCTGACCATCAGGTCGCCGACCTTGGCGCCGTTGAGGATCAGGTTGTCGCGGATCTGCTGTTCGGTCAGACCGATGTCGCGCAGGCGGTTGAACCGCATGTACGAAGCGGAGTGGCAGTTCAGGCAGTAGTTGACGAAGGTCTTGGCGCCACGCTGCAGCGCGGCGGTGTCGTTCAACCGTGCCGTCGGGAACTTGTCCCAGGCCGGACCTTCGCTCGAAGCATGCGCCGCACCGAGGAACGCCAAGCCGGCGAGCAGGGAGAGGATCAGTTTCTTCATGGTGTCTTTGGCTCCGCCTGCGGCTTCAGTGGGCGCGGAAGGTGACACGGTCGGGCACCGGCTTGAACTCGCCGATGCGGCTCCACCACGGCATCAGCAGGAAGAAGCCGAAATAGAGCAGCGTGCCGACCTGCGAGATGACCGAGCCGAGAGTCGACGGCGGCTGGATGCCGTAGTAGCCGAGCACGACGAAGTTGACGACGAACACGCCGTAGATCGCCTTGTGCCAGGTCGGACGGTAGCGCAGCGACTTCACCGGGCTGCGGTCGAGCCAGGGCAGCACGAAGAGGATCAGCACCGCGACGCCCATCACCACGACGCCCCAGAACTTGGCGTCGAAGACCTTGAGCAGCACGGCCACCACGACCGCCGCAACCAGCGGAACGAACTTCCACGGGCCCTTGAAGCCGCCCTTGGCGAAGCCCAGGATGCCGGCCAGCGCGACGATGACGACGAACACCGTGACCATGTCGGTGGTGACCGCACGCAGCATCGAATAGAACGGCGTGAAGTACCAGACCGGCGCGATGTGCAGCGGCGTCTTCAGCGGGTCGGCCGGGATGAAGTTGTTGAACTCCAGCAGGTAGCCGCCGCCTTCGGGCGCGAAGAACAGCACCGCGCTGTAGATGAACAGGAACACCCCCACGCCGAAGATGTCGTGCACCGTGTAGTACGGGTGGAACGGGATGCCGTCCAGCGGGATGCCCTTGTCGTCCTTCAGCGCCTTGATTTCGACGCCGTCGGGGTTGTTCGAACCCACTTCGTGCAGCGCGATGATGTGCGCGACCACCAGGCCCAGCAGCACCAGCGGCACCGCGATGACGTGGAAGCTGAAGAAGCGGTTGAGCGTCGCGTCGCCGACGACGAAGTCGCCGCGGATCAGCAGCGACAGGTCGTTGCCGACGAAGGGGATCGCCGAGAACAGGTTGATGATGACCTGTGCGCCCCAGTAGCTCATCTGGCCCCACGGCAGCAGGTAGCCCATGAAGGCTTCGGCCATCAGCGCCAGGAAGATCGCGCAGCCGAAGAGCCACACCAGCTCACGCGGCTTGCGGTAGCTGCCGTAGATCATCCCGCGGAACATGTGCAGGTAGACCACGATGAAGAACGCCGAAGCGCCGGTGGAGTGCATGTAGCGCACCAGCCAGCCCCAGGGCACGTCGCGCATGATGTACTCGACCGACGCGAACGCGAGCGCGGCGTCGGGCTTGTAGTGCATCACGAGGAAGATGCCGGTGACGATCTGGATCACGAGGACCAGCATCGACAGCACACCGAAGAAGTACCAGACGTTGAAGTTCTTCGGCGCGTAGTACTCCGACATGTGCTCCTTGAAGAGCTTGGTGGCCGGAAACCGGTTGTCCACCCATGTCATGAACTGCTCGGCCACCGGCGCACCCGGTCGCGCTTGCTTGAATTCAGCCATCGAATTGACCTCGGACTACGTAGGTTGCGGCGTCAGGCCTTCTTGTCTTCGCCGATCAGCAGAACGGCGTCGGACAAGTACATGTGCGGCGGCACCTCGAGGTTGTCCGGCGCGGGCTTGTTCTTGAACACGCGGCCGGCCAGGTCGAAGGTCGAGCCGTGGCAGGGGCACAGGAAGCCGCCCGGCCAGTCGGAGGGCACGCTCGGGTTGCCGGCGTTCTTGGCGACGCCGCCGGGCGAGCAGCCCAGGTGCGTGCAGATGCCGATCACGACCAGGTACTCGGGCTTGATCGAGCGCCCGGTGTTCTTGGCGTATGCCGGGATCGGGTAGGCGGTGCGTTCGGAATTCGGGTCAGCGAGCTGACCGTCGAGCTTCTTCAGCTCCTCGACCTGCTCCGGCGTGCGGCGCAGAACCCACACCGGCTTGCCACGCCACTCGACGGTCATGCGCTCGCCCGGGGCGAGCTTGCTGATGTCGACTTCCACCGGCGCGCCAGCGGCGCGGGCCCGTTCGGAAGGCGAGAAGGTGCTCACGAACGGAACGGCGACCGCCGCGCCACCGACGGCACCGGCGCCGCAGGTGATGGCGATCCAGGTGCGTCGTCCTTGGTCGACGGCTGCGTCACTCATGGATGTCCTCGGGTTTGCTCGGGAGGGTGGATTCGGGTCAACCCGTGATTCTAGCCGACGCCAAAGGGGCATCCGCCGCCTACCGGCGTGGTTGACGCTTTCATGACCGCGGCCTACCGTCGCCGCAGCACCGTGCGGGCCTCGCCCGCCGTGTGCAGGACCACCATCGCAACGACCAGCAGGAGGGGGCTCGCATGAGCTTCGTGACGGAATTCAAGGAGTTCGCGACCAAGGGCAACGTCGTCGACCTGGCGGTCGGCGTGATCATCGGCGGCGCCTTCGGCAAGATCGTCGAGTCGCTGGTCGGCGACGTCATCATGCCGCTCGTCGGCAGGATCTTCGGCGGGCTGGACTTCAGCAACTACTTCATCCCGCTGGCCGGGCAGACGGCAACGACGCTGGCCGAAGCGAAGAAGGCCGGCGCCGTGTTCGCGTACGGCAGCTTCATCACCGTGTCGGTGAACTTCGTCATCCTCGCCTTCATCATCTTCCTGATGGTCAAGCAGATCAACCGGCTCAAGCGCAACGCCCCGCCGCCGCCGCCCGCGGCACCGGCACCGACGCCCGAGGACGTGCTGCTGCTGCGCGAGATCCGCGACGCGCTCGCGCGCAAGTAAACACGAGGGGGGCGGCGGCAGTTGCCGCATACTAGGTGTCGACGCCCGCATGAGCCCCTCACCCGTACACCGCCTGCCTGCCGCACTCGAAGGCGCCGTCCAGCACGTCAAGCTGGCGGCGCGCCAGGCCACCGAACGCACGATCGAGAGCCTGGGCCTTGCCGCGCTGGCCTCGAACAACGCCTTCCAGCGCGACGGCCTGCTCGGCGCGCAGTTCGAGCTCAACCGCAAGTCCGCGGTGTTCGCGCTCGCGTTCAACGAAGCCTACGAGCGGCGCATGCTGCGCGAGGTCGCGCCGCGTTCTTCCGAAGACTCGACACAGAGCCCGGGCTGGGAATCGCTGCGCCTGGTCGAGGACCGCGAAGTCGAGATCGAGGTCGCTGCCGAACGTTTCGGCATGGAGACCGCGCACGCCTGCGAATGGGAGCTGCGCGAACTCGGCGCCTATGTCGGCGCGCTGCTGGGCAACACCCGCGGCGAACACGAACGCAACCCGCTGCGCCCCGAGCTCGTCGGCCTGGCGATGTTCCAGGCGATCGAGACCGTCTCCGAGCGCGCCGAGGTGCGCGCCGCGCTCGGCCGCGAGCTCGCGCGCACATTCGCCACCGTGCTGCGCACGACCTATACCGACATCGTCGCCGACCTGCGCCGCGCAGGCGCGCAGCCGGCCGGACTGACGGTGCGCCATGCCGAGTCGCGCAGCGGCGCGACGGGCCCGGGCTTCGCCACTTCCGAACGCGGCGCCGAGGCCGAACGGTCCGGCTGGAGCCCGGAGCCCGACAGCCGCTGGGGCAGCCGCCGCGGCGGCAGCAGCAGCTTCGGCCCTGCCACGCGTTCCGGCACCGGCCGCGGCACGCCGCTGGGCGAGGTCGACCCGGCGATGATGGCGTTGATGCGGCGCATCGCCTACGCCGAAGGGTCGGCGATGGCCGGGGAAACCGCCGACGCCGGCCCCGCCAGCGCGCTGCCCAACCTGATCCACGCCCACCGCGACGAGCTGCGCCAGGCCGCCGCCGGGTCGCTGGACCTGATGGTGATCGACGTCATCGGCAGCCTGTTCGACCAGATCCTGTCGGACCCGAAAGTGCCGCCGCAGGTCGCGCGCCAGATCGGCCGACTGCAGCTGCCGGTGCTGCGCGCCGCGCTCGGCGACCCCAGCTTTTTCTCGTCGCGGCGCCATCCGGTGCGCCGCTTCGTCAACCGCATCGCGTCGCTGGGCACCGCGTTCGAGGACATCGGCGAGGACGGCGCGCAGCGTTTGCTCGCCAAGGTGCGCGAACTCGTCGACGAGGTCGTGCAGGGCGACTTCGACCAGCTCGAGATCTACCAAAGCAAGCTCGCTGCGCTCGAGGCCTTCGTCGCCGAGCAGGGCCGTGCCGAGGTGCGCGCCAACGGCGACGCCGCCGAGCTGCTGGCGGCCAAGGAAGACGAGCTGCGGCTGCGCCAGCTCTATGCCCAGCAGCTGCAGGGCGAGCTGAAGGACCTGGCGGCGCCGCAGTTCCTGCGCGACTTCATCAGCCAGATCTGGAGCCAGGTCGTCGTCGCCGCCAGCGAACGCGACGGGGCCGACGCCGAGTCGGTGCGCCAGCTGCGCCAGGTCGGGCGCGAGCTCTTCATGAGCGTGCAGGCCAAGACCTCGTCGGCGCAGCGCAAGAGCTTTCTCGCCGAGCTGCCGCGGCTGATGAAGGACCTGGGCGCAGGGCTGGACCTGATCCGCTGGCCCGAAGCCTCGCGGCGCGAGTTCTTCGGCCAGCTGCTGCCGGCGCACGCCGAGTCGCTGAAGGCGCAGCCGCTGCGCCCGCTGGACTTCAACCTGCTCGCACGCGAGGTCGACGGCGCGCTGCAGCGGCCGCTGCCCACGCGCGACGAGCTGCGCGCCGCGCCGGCCAACCTGCCGGTGCTCGACGAAGTCATCGCCGAGCCGCAGTTCAGCGCCGAGGAGGCCACCCGCATCGGCCTGGTCGACGAGACCCAGGTCGACTGGAACGGCCAGATCGACATCGTCGTCGGCGAAGACACGCCGCTGGCCGCGGCCGACACCACGATCGGCGGTCTGCCCGCGCCAGCCGAGCCGGTCGAGCCGAGCGAAGGCCGGGGCCTGGCCGAGCACGTGCAGGTCGGTTTCGCCTACCGCATGCACATCGGCGACGCCTGGCAGAAGGTGCGGCTGGTGCACGTCAGCCCCGGGCGCAGCTTCTTCGTCTTCCACCACGGCGCGCGCCACAAGGAGACGATCTCGCTGACCCAGCGCATGCTGGTTCGGCTGTGCGAGGCCGGGCGCCTGCGCGCCTTCGAGAACGCCTGGCTGCTGGAACGCGCCACGGCACGCGCGCGGCGCCAGCTGGCGTCGGTGCGCGGCGGCGCGAACGCCTGATCGGGCTCAGCCATCGCGCGTGAAGTCGCGCGCAGGCCTGAGTCCGGCGCGCAAGGCCTTCCGGCCTCGCACGTCCGGCCTCAGCCCCGTGCCGCGACCGCGGCGCGCGCCCAGCGGATCGCCGCCACCAGACTGGACGGATCGGCGACGCCCTGCCCGGCGATGTCGAACGCGGTGCCGTGGTCGGGGCTGGTGCGAACGAACGGCAGGCCCAGCGTCACGTTGACGCCCTGCTCGACGCCCAGGTACTTCACCGGGATCAGGCCGTGGTCGTGCGTCATCGCGACGACGATGTCGAAGGCGCCGCGGCGTGCGCGCATGAAGACGGTGTCGGGCGGGAACGGGCCGGCGACGTCCAGGCCCTCGGCACGCGCCGCCTCGATGGCCGGGGCGATGATCTCGATCTCCTCGCGGCCGAAGAGCCCGCCTTCGCCGGCGTGCGGGTTCAGCCCCGCGACCGCGATGCGCGGCCGCGCCTGGCCCCAGGCGGCCGCGGCGGCGTGGGCGATGCGCAGCGTCGCCAGCACGCGCTCGAAGCTGACGAGTTCGATCGCCTCGCGCAGCGCGACGTGGATCGTCACCAGCACGACACGCAGCTCCTCGTTGGCCAGCATCATGCGGACCGGCGGCGGCTCGCCGGCGTCGGCCGCCAGCGCCTGCAGCATCTCGGTGTGGCCCGGGAAAGGCACGCCCGCGGCCGCCAGCGCTTCCTTGTGGATCGGCGCGGTGACGATGGCGGCGGCCTCGCCGGCGCGCAGCACGCGCACCGCGTGCTCGATGCAGGCGGCGGCGGCTGCACCGGCACGCGCGTCGACGCGGCCCCAGGGCAGCTCGGCCAGGCCCGGCGGCAGGCCCGGCGGCACGATCACCGGCAGGCAGCCCGGCGGCACCGCCGCCAGGTCGGCCGGACCCTCGATCACCGCCAGCATGCCGGCGCCGGCGCGGCGCAGCACCGCCGGGTCGGCGACGGCGATGCAGGCTTCGGCCTGGCCGCGCCGGAACGCCGCGGCGACGATCTCCGGGCCGACGCCGGCCGGGTCGCCCATCGTCACGAGCAGCGGCAGCTTCATACCGGGTTGTCGATCTCGATGAAGCGGTGCTCCAGCCCGAACTGCGCCGCCAGCGCGGCGGCGGCGGCCGGCGCGCCGTAACGTTCGGTGGCGTGGTGGCCGCAGGCGAGGAAGGCGACGCCGGTCTCGCGGGCGACGTGCGCCTGCGCCTCCGAGACTTCGCCCGTCAGGAAGGCGTCGGCGCCGGCGGCGATCGCGGCCTCGAAGTAGCCCTGGCCACCGCCGGTGCACCAGGCTATGCGCGCCAGCGGCCGGCCGTCGCCCGGCAGCACGAGCGGCCGGCGCCCCAGCGCCAGTTCGACTCGTGCAGCAAGCGCCGCGGCGTCGGCGATGCCGGCGGCGGCGCCGATGAAGCCGATGTCCTGCTCGCCGAAACGTGCGTCGGCGGCCAGCCCCAGGCGAAGCGCGAGCTGGGCGTTGTTGCCGAGCTCGGGGTGCGCGTCCAGCGGCAGGTGGTAGGCGACGAGGTTCAGGTCATGCCTCATCAGCCGGCGCACGCGCTCGCCCAGCCAGCCGGTCAGGCGCCCGTCCTGGTTGCGCCAGAACAGGCCGTGGTGCACGAACAGCAGGTCGGCGCCGTCGGCGACTGCCGCGTCGATCAAGGCCAGGCTGGCGGTCACGCCGGAGACGACGCGCCGCACCTGGGCGCGACCCTCGACCTGCAGACCGTTCGGCCCATAATCCCGGAACGCCTCGGGCTTCAGCAGCCGCTTCAGAAAGGCGTCGATCTCTCTCAGCTCGGCCATAGGCGCCGCACTCCTTCCAGTCCATGTCCTTGCGCAGAACCTGGCTCGTATTCTCGCAGGCGGTCACCGTCGCGCTGGGCGTCCTGTTCGTCGTCGTCACGCTCAAGCCCGAGTGGATGCCGCGCCCCGGCACCGGGCTGCCGGGCCCGACCATCCTGCAGGCGGCGGCACCCGCGGCCTCGGGTGCCGCCGCGGTTCATGCCACCGGCTACAGCGCCGCGGCGCGGCGCGCGACGCCGGCCGTCGTCAGCATCGTCGCCACCAAGATGGCGCGGCGCAACCCGCATGCCGACGACCCGCGGCTGCGCTTCTTCTTCGGCGAGGACGGCGCGCGCCAGCAGGCGCAGACGGGGCTGGGCTCGGGCGTGATCGTCTCGCCCGAGGGCTACCTGCTGACGAACAACCACGTCATCGAGGGCGCCGACGAGATCGAGGTCCAGCTCGCCGACGGCCGTCAGGCGCGTGCACGCGTGATCGGCGCCGACCCCGAGACCGATCTCGCGGTGCTCAAGGTCGACCTCGACCGGCTGCCGATCGTCGCCTTCGGCGACGCGCCCTCGCTGCAGGTCGGCGACGTCGTGCTCGCGATCGGCAACCCGTTCAACGTCGGCCAGACCGTGACCGCCGGCATCGTCAGTGCGCTCGGCCGTAACCAGCTCGGGCTGTCGACCTTCGAGAACTTCATCCAGACCGACGCCGCGATCAACCCCGGCAACTCGGGCGGCGCGCTCGTCGACAGCGCCGGCAACCTGGTCGGCATCAACACCGCGATCTTCTCGCGCAGCGGCGGCAGCCTGGGCATCGGCTTCGCCATTCCCGTGGACATCGCGCGCCAGGTGATGGAGTCGATCGTGCGCGAGGGCCGCGTCACACGCGGCTGGATCGGCGTCGAGCCGCGCGACCTGACGCCCGAGATCGCGCAGAGCATCGGCCTGCCGCTGTCCAGCGGCGTGCTGATCACAGGCGTGCTGCAGGACGGCCCGGCCAGCCGCGGCGGGCTCAAGCCCGGCGACGTCGTCGTGCGCATCGGCGGCGAGGCGGTCGGCAACACCACCGAGCTGATGTCGGCCGTCGCCGCGCTGAAGCCGCGCTCCGAGGCCGTGATCGGCGTGCAGCGTGGCGAACGCACGCTGGACGTCAAGCTGACGATAGGCGAACGCCCGGCGGCGCTGCGGCGCACGCCGCGCTGAGCGCCGGGCGCGTCTTCAGCCGGTCTTCTTGCCGTCCGCGGCCTCGGCGTCTTCGGGCGCCTGGGTGTGCTTGATGAACACCTGCGCGGCGATGATGCCCAGCTCGTAGAGCACGATCATCGGGATCGCCAGCGCGAGCTGCGAGATCACGTCCGGCGGCGTCACGACGGCGGCAACGATGAAGGCGCCGACGACGAAATAACCGCGCGCCTTGCGCAGCTGCGCGATCGAGACGATGCCGATGCGCGCCAGCACCACCACGGCCACCGGCACCTCGAAGGCGACGCCGAAGACGAGGAACAGCGTCAGCACGAAGCCGAAGTACTCCTCGATGTCAGGCGCCGCGGTGATGGTCGCCGGGGCGAAGGCCTGGATGAACTTGGACATCCCCGGGATCACGAGGAAGTAGCAGAACGCGACGCCGACGACGAACAGCAAGGTGCTGCTGACGACCAGCGGCAGCACCAGCTTCTTCTCGTGCGAATACAGCCCCGGCGCGACGAAGGCCCAGACCTGGTAGAGCACGACGGGCAGCGCCACCATCAGCGCCGCCATCAGCGTGATCTTCAGCGGCACCAGGATAGGCGAGATGACGTTGGTCGCGATCAGCGTCGCGCCCTTGGGCAGGTGCGCCACCAGCGGCGCGGCCAGCAGGTCGTACATCGCCGACGGGCCGGGCCAGAACATCAGCACCGCGAACGCGATGCCGATCGCGACGAAGGCCCGGATCAGGCGGTCGCGCAGCTCGACGAGATGGGAGACGAACGGGGCTTCGGTGCCGGCGAGTTCGTCGTCCTTCGGGTCCTGAGCGCTCATTGGGGCACCCTTTGGCCTGCGGCCGGTCCCGCCAGGCGGGAATGAGCCCCGGACAAGTCCTGAGCGCTCATCGCCGCGGCCCGCTGCCGGGCGGACGGAAGCGTGCGACGCGCGCCGCGCCCGATTGCGCACGCGTGCGCACGCCGTGGCGCTGCTTGTACCAGGCCGGTGTCGCGCCACGCTTCAGGCGCCAGTTCTTCTTCGGGTGGCGGTATTCGGGCGTCGGGGTCGGCAATGCCTCGCCCGCGGCGGCGGCGCCGCCCGACCAGGCGTCAGCGCTGCCGCGCCACTCGGACTCGAGCGCGCTGCTGGTGGCGTGCACCTCGCGCTGCACCGCCTGGCCGGCGTCGCGCGCCGCGTCCTCGAACTGGGTCTTCATCTTCTTGAGCTCGTCGAGCTCGATCGAGCGGTTGACTTCGGCCTTGACGTCGGCGACGTAGCGCTGCGCCTTGCCGAACAGGTGGCCCAGCGTGCGCGCCACCTTGGGCAGCTTCTCGGGCCCGATGACGATCAGCGCGACCGCGCCGATCAGCGCGATCTTGTCGAAACCGAAGTCGAGCACGGACTCAGTGCTTGGTCTTGGCGTCGACGTCGACGGTGGTGGCGTCGTTGCGCTGCGCCGTCACCTGTTGCGGCGGCACCGGCGGCGTGTCTTCGGCTTCGTTGGCGCCCTTGACGCCGTCCTTGAAGCCCTTGACGGCGCCACCGAGGTCGGCGCCGATGTTCTTCAGCTTCTTCGTGCCGAAGATCAACACCACGACCAGCAGCACGATGAGCCAGTGCCAGATGCTGAAGGAACCCATGATCTTTACTCCTTGGAGAATCGGGAATTCTATGGCGGGCGCCTGATGCGCCCGGAAAGCTCAGGCTCAGCCCCTGGCCCAGGGTCGGGGACCGCCGAAGACGTGCATGTGCAGGTGATAGACCTCCTGCCCGCCGTCGGGCCCGTTGTTGACGACGACCCGGAAGCCGTTGGTCACGCCCAGGTCGCGCATCAGCTTGGGCGCCAGCGCCAGCATGCGGCCCAGCAGCGCCTGGTGTTCGGGGCCGGTGTCGGCCAGCGTCGCGACATGCTCCTTCGGGATCACCAGCACGTGCACCGGCGCCCAGGGGTTGATGTCGTGGAAGACGACGAGTTCGTCGTCCTCGTAGGCCTTCTTCGCCGGGATCTGGCCGGCGATGATCTTGCAGAAGATGCAGTTCGGATCGTGTTTCATGCCGGCAAGGCCCGGTTGGAATTGAGGGCGCTCCAGCCGCGCACGATGCGGTAGAGGAACCAGATCGAGATCAGCGTCCAGGCGATCCAGCCCGGCACCAGGAACAGCAGCCACAGCGGGATCGTCAGCAGGTAGGCCAGGCCGGCGAAGATCACGCTGCGGATGCGCCAGCGGAAGTGCGACTCCTGCCACGACCCCACCGCGTCGCCGCGTTTGACCACGTCGATGATGAAGGCGATCAGCAGCAGCCCGATGCTGGCCTGGGCGCCGGGCAGCAACGCGCTGACCGCGACGATCGCGTGCAGCAGGTAGCTCACGTGCCCCAGCGTCTTCAGCGAGGCCTCGCGCTCGGCATTGGCCACGACTTCGTCCATCGTCATCCTCCTTCGGACGCTTCGCGCCGCACGAGCTTGCGCAGCGCGAACTCCTCCAGACCGGAGAGTCCTTCGCGCCGCCGCAGTTCCGCCAGCACCTGCTCGGGGCGCAGGCCGAAGTGCGACAGCGCCACCAGGCTGTGGAACCAGAGGTCGGCGACTTCGCCGACGATGCGCTCGGGCACGCCGTCCTTGGCCGCCATCACGACCTCGGTGGCTTCTTCGCCGACCTTCTTCAGGATCGCGTCGGTGCCTTTGTGGAACAGGCGCGCGACGTAGCTCTTGTCGGGGTCGCCGCCGTGGCGCGAGTCGACGACGTCGGCCAGGCGCGCCAGCGTGTCGTCGCCGGTGGCCGGCGCGGAAACGGGTTCGTTCATTTGTAGATGCTCTCGGGGTCTTTCAGCACCGGATCGACCGTGCGCCAGGCCCCGTCCTCGTAACGCCGGAAGAAGCAGCTGTGCCGACCGGTGTGGCAGGCGATGCCCGGCGCATGGCCCAGTTGCGTGACTTTCATCAGGATCACGTCGGCGTCGCAGTCCAGGCGCAGCTCGTGCACCTGCTGCACATGGCCCGATTCTTCGCCTTTGTGCCAGAGGCGGCCGCGCGAGCGGCTCCAGTAGACCGCCTGGCCGCGGCGCACGGTCTCGGCCAGGGCCTCGCGGTTCATCCAGGCGAACATCAGCACGTCGCCGCTCGCCGCCTCCTGGGCGATCACAGGCACCAGGCCGTCGCCGTCCCACTTCACGCTGTCTAGCCAGTCCATGGGGGCAGTTTACGCAGGCGTGTGCGTCGCGCCGGTGAAAGCCCGTTCCTCGGCGAACCAGGCCAGCACCGGCACCGTGCCCGGCAGCACCGGCACCACCTCCACCGGCAGCGTCTGCCAGGCCATCTGCTGGTGCTCGCGCATCTCGAACTCGCCCGCCCAGTCGTAGACCTTGCAGAAGTGCAGCCGCACACGCGCGTGCGGGTAGTCCATCAGCTCGACCTTCCAGGGCTCGGCCGGGCCGATCGTGATGCCGAGTTCCTCTTGCAGTTCGCGCCGCAGCGCTTCTTCGACGGTCTCGCCGGCCTCGAGCTTGCCGCCGGGGAACTCCCAGTAGCCGGCGTAGACCTTGCCCTCGGGGCGCGAGGTCAGCAGGAAGCGGCCGTCGGCGGCGATCAGCACGCCCACCGCGACGTCCACAGGACGGCGCGGTTCCGGTTGCACGACGTCCACCGAACGGCGCGGTTCCGGGTGCACGACGTCCACCGCCGTGCGCTCAGCAGCGTCAGTCACCGGCATGCCTCCCGGCGTAGTCGCGTGCGAACTGCTGCGCGACGCGGCCCGACCGCGAGCCACGCTCCAGCGCCCAGACCAGCGACTCCTGGCGCGCCGCGGCGATCGCCGGCTCGTCGACACCGAAGGCACGCAGCCACTGCGCCACGATCGCCAGGTACTCGCCCTGGGTGAAAGGGTAGAAGCTGATCCACAGCCCGAAACGCTCGGACAGCGAAATCTTCTCCTCGACAACCTCGCCCGGGTGCACCTCGCCGTCGTCGGTGTGGGTGTAGCTGAGGTTCTCGCGCATGTACTCGGGCAGCAGGTGGCGGCGGTTGCTGGTGGCGTAGATCAGCACGTTGTCGCTGGCCTGCGAGACCGAGCCGTCGAGCATGCTTTTCAGCGCCTTGTAGCCGGGCTCGCCTTCGTCGAAGCTGAGGTCGTCGCAGAAGACGACGAAACGCTCGGGCCGCGCGCCGACCAGGTCGACGATGTCGGGTAGGTCGACGAGATCGGCCTTGTCGACCTCGATCAGGCGCAGGCCCTGCGGCGCGAACTGGTTCAGGCAGGCCTTGATCAGCGAACTTTTGCCGGTGCCGCGGGCGCCGGTCAGCAGCACGTTGTTGGCACCGCGGCCGGCGACGAACTGCTCGGTGTTGCGCAGCAGGCGTTCTTTCTGGGGGTCGATCTCCTGCAGGTCGGACAGCCGGATGGTCGCGACATGGCGCACCGGCTCCAGCACCCCGCCCTGGCCGCGGCGGCGGTAGCGGAAGGCGACCGAGGCGCCCCAGTCGGGCGCGGTGGGCGGATGCGGCAGCACCGCCTCCAGCCGCGCGAGCAGCGATTCGGCGCGCGCGAGCAGCGCCTCGACGGAAGACATCGGGATCATGCGTCCGAGTGTAGGGGCCGCACCGTGTCGTCGAGCACGACCCAAATGCGGTCGCCCGGGCGGCGTTCCACGGTGGCGCAGCCGGTGAAGGCGCCGAACGCCGGCAGCACGCCGACCGCGGGCCCGAAGTGGAAACACGGCAGCCGCAGCCGGTCGTGCGCCGGGCCGGAGAGCACCGCCGCCGGGTGCAGGTGGCCGGCGATGACGTAGGCGCCGTCCAGCGGCCGGGGCTCGTGCGCGATCGCCAGCGCGCCCAGGCGCAGCGGGCCGTCGATGCAATCGATGCCCCAGTCGGGCGGCGGGTCGCCGGCATGGCGGTCATGGTTGCCGCGCACCAGCGTCAGCTGCAGCCCCGGATGGCGCGCACGCCAGCGCGCCACCGCCTGCGCCGTGCCTGGCGTGCGCGAACGCGAGGAGTGGATCAGGTCGCCGACGAAGATCACGCGTTCGGCGCCGGTGCGTGCGATCGCCGCGTCCAGCGCCTCCAGCGTCGCGCTCGTCGTGCCCGCCGGCACCGGCACACCCAGGCTGCGGAAGGACTGGGCCTTGCCGAGATGGGCATCGGCGACCAGCAGCGCGCGTTCGGCCGGCAGGTAGGCGGCACGTTCGGGCAGCAGCAACAGCGCCTGCCCGGCAAGCTCGATCTGGACCACCGCGCAGGCTCAGCAGGCGAGGCGCTGCAGCGCCGGCTCGAGCATCTCGGTCGGCGAACGGCGGAAGCCCGAGCGCGCGTAGCGGTGCAGCCGGCCGACGGCCAGCGCCACCAGCGCCGAAGCGAGCACGTTGGCGTCGACGGTGGGCGTGCTCGAGCCGCGTTCGTCGGCGGCCGCGCGCAGGCTCTGGCGCAGCTGCGACTCGAGCCGGTCGAAGAACTGGTTCATGCGCGCGACCAGGCGTTCGTGCTCGAAGACCAGCGCGTCGCCGACCATCACCCGCGTCATGCCCGGGTTCTTCTCGCCGAACTGCAGCAGCACCGCGACGATGCGCTGCGCCTGCAGCGCGCCGGAGGTCTCGCGCTCGACGATCTGGTTGACGAGCGTAAAGACGCTGGACTCGATGAACTCGATCAGGCCCTCGAACATCTGCGCCTTGCTCGCGAAGTGGCGATACAGCGCCGCCTCGCTGACGTCGAGCCGGGCGGCCAGCGCCGCGGTCGTGATGCGCTCGGCGCCGGGCTGCTCGAGCATCTGCGCCAGCGTCTGCAGGATCTGCACGCGGCGCTCGCCCGGGCGCGGGCGCTTGCGCGCCGGCGTGGCGGTGGCGGCCGCCGGCTCGGAAACCGCCACCGGGGCCACCGGATCGGCGTGGACGGACGGGTCTTCCATCGGGGCTGGCGGGCGGGGGATGTCG